>DCUB01000028.1 GCA_002329365.1 Ruminococcaceae bacterium UBA1425 | reverse complement strand
AAAGGAATGGTCATAAACATGAAATTCGGATGCTGTATCGGAACAAATACAGAAAAAGCCGCCGCGCTGAAAAAGTACGGTTATGACTACGCCGAGCTCAACGTCAACGCATTCGCAAATCTTGAGGAGACCGCGTTTTGCGAACTGCTTGATAAAATGAGGGAAACGGGAATCCCGTGCGAAGCGGCGTGCTGTTTTATACCGTCCGAAATAAAAATAGTCGGTCCCGCGTCCGACAGGGGGCGGCTTTCGGACTATATAGCGCGCGCTGCGTACAGGTCAAGCCTGTTCGGCATAAGGACAATTGTCTTCGGAAGCGGCGGCGCGAGAAAAATCCCCGAAGGCGTAAGCCATGAAGATGGTATTGCACAGATAATCTCGTTTTTGCGCGATACCGCGGCGCCCGAAACGGCAAAATACGGAATAGAAATAGCAATTGAGCCGCTGTGCAGCAGCGCCGACAACGCCATACACACAGTAGAGCAGGGTGTTGCCGTCGCCGAAAAAACAGGCTGCCCGAACGTTAAGGGACTTGCAGACATTTATCACATGATATACAACAACGACGATATCAATAATATCCTCTCATATAAAGGCAAAATCATTCACGCCCACACGTCGTATCCGTGGGATGTAAACGGAAGAAGAATGTGTCCGTTAAAGGAGTTCACCGATTACGACCAGTATGATTTTTTAAACGCGCTATATAATGCCGGCTGTCCGAGGATATCGGTTGAGGCAAGCATAGGCGACGATTACGAGAAGGATATCAGCGAGTCTGTTGAGGTGCTGAAGGAGGCATACGGCAGAGTTCTTGCCGCTAATAATAATTGATTATTGTAACGCAAACTGAAAGGAATAATTGATAAATGAATGTTTTTGAAGAATTGCAGGCAAGAGGGCTTGTAGCGCAGATGACCGACCCCGAGAGGATTGAGGAGCTGCTTACAAAGGAAAAGGTTAAATTTTATATAGGGTTCGATCCGACGGCGGACAGCCTTCATGTCGGTCATTTCGTGCAGATTATGGTAATGGCTCACATGCAGAGGGCAGGTCACACACCTATCGCGCTGTTCGGCGGCGGTACGGGAATGGTCGGCGACCCGTCCGGCAAAACAGATATGCGCAAGATGCTCACAAAGGAGATTATCGAACACAATATTGAATGTTTCCGGCACCAGATGTCGAAGCTTATCGACTTCTCGGACGGCAAGGCAATCATGGTGAATAACGGCGACTGGCTTTTAGGACTTAATTATGTAGGTTTTCTGCGCGAAATAGGCGTATATTTTTCAGTTAACCGTATGCTCGCGGCGGAATGCTACAAGCAGCGCATGGAAAAGGGCTTAACCTTCTTCGAGCTTAATTACATGATTATGCAAAGCTACGATTTCCTTGTGCTTAACCGCAAATACGGCTGCGTGCTCCAACTCGGAGGCGACGACCAGTGGAGCAACATTATAGGCGGCGTCGAGCTAATAAGGCGCGCCGACCGCAGGGAAGCATACGGCATGACTTTTAACCTCCTTCTCAACAGCGAAGGCAAAAAGATGGGCAAAACTGAAAAGGGCGCCGTCTGGCTTGACCCGGAAAAGACATCGCCCTATGAGTTTTACCAGTACTGGCGCAACGTCGACGACGCCGACGTCATCAAGTGCCTGAAAATGCTAACATTTATTCCTGTTGAGCAGATAAAGGAGTACGAGCAGCTTGAGGGAAGTGCGCTGAACCCTGTTAAGGAGCTTTTGGCTTACGAGGTTACAAGCCTCATTCACGGAAAAGATGAGGCGGACAAGGCGCAAAAGGCAGCCAAAGCGCTGTTTTCCGCGGGAGCCGACAGCGAGGACATGCCGACAACCGTGCTCGGTGACGAGGACTTTGAAGACGGCGGCGCGCTCATCACGGCTGTACTCGTAAAGGCGGGCATAGCCAAGTCAAGAGGCGACGCGCGCAGGCTTATAGAGCAGGGCGGAGTTTCGTTAGACGACGAAAAGCTTACCGATTTCAACTACCGAATCCCGCATGAAAAGCTTCAAAACGGGCATGTAATAATAAAAAAGGGCAAAAAGGTTTTTCACAAGATAACAATTTGACGAGGTGCTTTCATTAATGCCGCCTGATACGAAAAAGTACAATATCGCCGTTGCGGGCATCGGATATGTCGGGCTTTCAAACGCCGTTTTGCTTGCCCGCCGTAATCGTGTTGTCGCGGTTGACATTGTTGAAAAAAAGGTAAGAATGTTAAACGGCGGCATATCTCCCGTTCACGACACGCAGGCTCAGGAGTTTTTATCGTCGGGCGAGCTTGACCTCACAGCGACAACGGACGCAGCGGCGGCATATTCAAACGCCGATTTTATTATCATTTCCACTCCGACTAATTATGACTCCGAGAAGAACTATTTCGACACCTCCTCTGTCGAACGCGTTTACAGGCAGATAAGGCTTTATTCAAAAAGTGCTGCCGTCGTTATTAAATCAACCGTGCCGATAGGGTTTACGGAGTCACTGCAGGAACGTAATAACGACAGAAACATCCTGTTTTCCCCCGAGTTTCTGCGCGAGGGACAAGCCGTGCGCGACAACCTTTTCCCGTCGCGCATCATTGTCGGAGAAAACTGCAACAGGCAGCGTGCCGAGGCGTTTGCGCGGCTGATGCTTGAGGGAGCGCTCGGCGAAAATATTCCCGTGATGATAATGCCCTCAACCGAGGCCGAGGCAGTAAAGCTTTTTGCAAACACATATCTTGCATTGCGCGTTGCTTTCTTCAACGAGCTTGACACATACGCCGAGATGAAGGGGCTTGACTCCCGCACGATAATAGAGGGCATAGGGCTTGACGGAAGAATCGGAACGCATTACAACAACCCGTCATTCGGCTACGGCGGCTATTGCCTCCCCAAGGACACAAAGCAGCTTGTCGCGAATTACTGCAACGTGCCGAACGACATAATTTCCTCAATCGTCGCGGCAAACAGGACAAGGAAGGATTATATTGCCCGAAAGATACTCGAGCAAAAACCCGGCACGGTAGGTATTTACAGGCTGACAATGAAAATCGACTCCGACAATTTCCGTCATTCGGCAATACTCGGCGTTCTGCGTCGTCTGAAGGAGACGGGAGCGAACGCGGTAATTTACGAGCCTACGCTTGGGGAAGATAGCTTCTGGGATTGCAGAGTCATAAACGACCTTGACGAGTTCAAACGCGTTAGCGACATTATTGTGGCAAACAGGATGAGCGCGGAGCTTTCCGATGTTATGGACAAGGTTTATTCAAGAGACCTGTTTTCAAGAGATTAAAAATGGTGAAGATTGAAACATTTTAATT
>DCUB01000008.1 GCA_002329365.1 Ruminococcaceae bacterium UBA1425 | reverse complement strand
AACGGAAGGCGCGGAGTGCGAACGTTATACCACGATTTATACAAAGCTGGTGTCAAAGCATCTGCAATGATAAAAAGGCCTTTCGATAATATAGCGGCAATACGCAAAATTATCGAATATATTGTTGACATCAGCGCAAAATAATGTTATTGTTTAATCGGTAATAATGCGTCAATACGCAAATATACGGAGAGGCGAGCAACGTGATAGAACGAAGAAAATATCTTGACAAACTAATACGCAAAAAAGAAAACGGCATGGTCAAGGTCATTACCGGAATCAGAAGATGCGGGAAATCATTTTTGTTGTTTGAAATATATCACCGATATCTCAACTCAATCGGTGTAGACGAAAATCATATTATTGAGCTTGCACTGGATGATGATGAAAACATCCGGTACAGGAACCCGCTGGAGCTTGGGAAATATATCAGAAGTCTGATAACCGACAAGGAAAAAATGTACTATATCTTTCTTGATGAAATACAGAAGGTTGCAGACATACAAAACCCCTATCTTGACGGCACAGAGTATAAAATAGGATTTGTGGATGTTGTTCTCGGTCTTATGAAAATAAAAAATGCGGACATCTATGTAACCGGAAGTAATTCAAAAATGCTTTCATCCGATATACTCACCGAGTTCCGCGGAAGAGGCGATGAAATCAGGGTTAATCCGCTTTCATATTCCGAATATTGTTCGGCGTATAACGGAGATAAGCGCAATGCGTGGAATGAGTACTGCACTTATGGCGGCATGCCGCTTGTGCTTATGCAAAAAACTCATGAGGACAAAGCCCGATATCTGAAGGAGCTGTTTGATAAGATTTACCTTGACGATATTATGGCACGCAACAAGTTTTTGTATGATAAATCCGTGCTTGAGGATCTTCTGAATATCATATCATCTTCAATCGGCTCACTTACAAATCCGCACAAGTTGTCGAACACCTTTGCCAGTGTTAAGGGGCAGAAGATAGATGAGCAAACCATAGCCAAATATCTTGATTACTTTGCAGATGCTTTTATAGTGTATAAAGCTCAGCGATACGATGTCAAGGGCAGAAAGTATATAGGTTCTCCTGTGAAGTACTATTTTTCGGATATCGGTCTTCGCAACGCAAGGCTTAACTTCCGCCAACAGGAAGAAAATCACATTATGGAGAATATCATTTTCAATGAGCTTCTGATTAGAGATTTTAATGTCGATGTAGGTATTGTTGAACAAAACTACCGTGATAAAAACGGTAAATCAAAGCGCAGACATTTAGAGGTCGATTTTGTTGCCTCTAAGAGCAGTCAAAAGTATTATATTCAGTCTGCTCTGACCGTGAGCGATGAGAACAAGCGGCAGCAGGAAACAAACTCGCTTATAAGAATCAATGATTCATTCAAAAAAATTGTTGTTGTAAAAGACAGCATAATACCTTGGCACGACGATTACGGTATTTTGTATGTAGGAATTGAAAGCTTTCTGTTAGATGAATCTGCAATGGAGCTGTAACGCTGTTTCTATTGAAATGAATTATCAGAGAGACAGCGATAACAGCGGAACAAGAATCAAAAAGGAGCGGTAAAAATGGAAATCTCCTGCACAAAGGAACTGGCGGACAAGCTCGGGGTAAAGCTTGAGCCGCGGGAAAGCCGTACGCCGTTTTTTGACTGGCACGCGTGGGTCATATCGGTGAACCGTCGTAAAATGCTCGTCCTGCTGAACAATGAGACACATTTCGTGGTCACCGTTTACGGTCTGCGAGGGTCGGACTGGAAACGTTTTTCGGAGATAGTGCGGTATGTGATACGCGATGCGTTGATTCATTTCGGCTGCACGGACGGCGAAATAAGCCTTTACCTTGGGTGCCTCGGCGAAATGCACTACGCTAAAACCGAACGCAAGCTGAACGCTTCCATGGTTCATGTCGTTGAAGCCATCAAATGGTACAGCCAGCCGTTGTCGGAGGGCTTCAGTCAGCCGGAGCTGGACGACTGGCTGAACCAAATGCCTGTCAGCAGCGAAACAAAATGGCTGTTCCCAAACGAAGAGTTCAGGGCGTCGATGGACAGGCTGTCCGCCGGCACGATAACAACCGTGACAAATCCCGCGATTGTTTTCAG
Organism: Ruminococcaceae bacterium UBA1425; assembly: GCA_002329365.1. Lineage (GTDB taxonomy): Bacteria > Bacillota > Clostridia > Oscillospirales > Acutalibacteraceae > UBA1425. Next base: position 20,680 of record DCUB01000008.1, on the reverse strand, counting down.
CATCTTTTTGCCGCTCGGAGAGAGCGGGGCGGAACGAGTCGTGGCTGTATCGCCGGACATGACATTCCGCCAGTTTCATCGGATTATCCAAAGATGCTTCGAGTGGCAGGATTACCATATGCACGAGTTTGAGGTCATGAACGGCGGCGATTTAGTCGCGCGCGTTGTCATGCCGGGAGATGACGAGGATTTCGGCGAACCGGAACAGCGGTTCTATGACCGCCGCATGGAAAAAATCAAGCTGTCAACATATTTTCCAAAGTATAGGCAAATGAATTACACCTACGATTTCGGCGATGACTGGCTGCACCAAATAACGCTTGAACAGTACATCGAGGATTATAGCGGGAACTTGCCGGCACTTCTTTCGGGCAGTGGCGACGCGCCGCCTGAGGACGTCGGCGGAGAATACGGCTTTGTTGATTTTCAAGACATTATTTGTGACAAAAACAACCCGGAGTGCGACGAAATGCTGGAGTGGGCAAAATCGCTCGGCTGGCAGCCGTTTGACCTTGAACGGGTTCGTCGGCGCGTCAAATAGCGAAAAACAGATTAACAACAACAAATTAATCATGAAGGTGTTTTGTAATGGTAACAAATACGGGTTCTCTTGACGGGCGTTTGTCGGACGACGACGCGCAGCTGTTTTACAGGCTTTGGCTTGGTCTGTTGGACTATGTCAACCGTAAGCACAAGATTGATAAAACAATCGGTCGACTCAGCTCTCCAAAGGGGTTGGACATCAGAAGGCTGATCCCGATACGTGAAAAACTCCTGCGGGACGCGTCCGCGATTGATGAGTATATCGCCTTGAACGCTTGCTTGAACGATGAGGAAAAAGTGATTTTATCCGGCTGGAAGAAAGCTGTTGAGAATGACTTTATCATCATGAAACATTTTAAAAAGCATAGCGTATTGATGACAATCGAAAGAACGCCTCTACTGTACGGAGTCGTCGGAATTTACAGCACTTGGGGCGAAATGGTGCCGAAGGAAATTCTCCCGACTACGGTACGAACCGTGCTGCTGCCTTTTAATGGCAGGGTGATTTACGATGGCATTATTCAGAACGATAAAATACGATACGGCGGCGGCTACAAGAAAAGTTTCAACGCCGCTTATCATTGCGCAAAAAATGGCTACGGCATCATTGAATCGTTCGACGGCATCGATGATATCTTAGAGAGCCGCGCTCTTGACAACAAACGCAGGAACCGTATTCTCGATGAAATTCTCAGCTGTACCTATGACGAGGACGACCGGGCGGACGCGTGGTATTGCTATTTAAAAGAGCGGTCGAGCTTTCCGTTAGAGGCGGTTTGCACGAAGCGGATAATACGCTCGCCGTTACAAACCGACGAGCGGGTTACCGTAATCGGCATTCCGGGTAAAAAAGAATGCCATGGCGACATGGTCGTTGTTATTCAATGGCGGGACAGGGAATTTGCCGTTCCTCTTGAGCAGTTGAAACCCGTAAACGCGACCGAAAAATCCGCTGAAGCCATCGGCGATTGGCAGTATTGGCTTGCCATGGGATGTTTCACAGAGTAGCCGGGTGGCATTGACGCAATTTCATATGGAATGCTTTTAGATGCCTAAATATGTATATCAAGCCGGGTAAATACGTTCACTTCAAGGGGAATGAGTACAGGTAATCGGCATGGCCACACAAAGCGAAACCATGGAGGAAATGGTGGTTTACCGCGCACTATACGGAGACGGCGGACTTTGGACGCGTGGGTGCGGCAAGAGGAATCCCCCTGCCGCACCCCTGTGTTCTTTAATCCTGCGTGTCAATAGAACCGTCCCCGTGGCACCTCCCCGTGGCACCCCCCGTGGCACCCCGTTGACATAATTATTAAAAATTGAATTGTATTGCCCGCGTTTTCCTGCAATCCGCCGAGAGTAATGACGGCGCAACAGCACAACGAAAATAATGCAGTTTTGCCTTGTCAATCCGCGAAATCTATCGTTACATCTTTGAACATATACTTGTTTGACGACACGGCGAGTTTTTTGCAGTTCAGGCCCTTCACCGTGATTTTCTGCGGCATGACCATGGGGTAATCCGCCTGATATGAATAGGAGCTGAAGTTTGAGTTTATCGGCGAGAACAGATACGCTTTCCCGAGACTGTGGATTTTCAGCCCGTCAATTTCGATGTTCTGCGGCAGGTAGCAGGTGTAGCCGAAATCGTGGTTTCCCGGATTAAAGCCGTTTATTATGCAGGCGGTTAAGCCCGTAGGATAATAATCGCAGTTGCGTATAATAAGGTCGCCCTCCCATGTTGAGCCGTAATCGTGGCGCAGGGTTATTAAGTTGACCGACCTGACGGTGGAGTTTTCTATAAGCGCCGTGCCCGAGCCTATAAGGTTTATCCCCTGGTGTCCCAGCACCGAGTTTTTTATAGTGGCGTTGGCAACACCCATATGCGCGTCAAACCGGGAGAAAACACAGCCGTCATAAACAAGGTTTTTGCAGTAATTGGAACCGAAAATGCCCCAATAATCTTTGTCTGTTATATCATTTGTCTGATTGCAGTGATAAAAGGTGACGTTCATCGCGGTGCCCGCGCTGATATCGTAAGTGCCCATGTTGACAGGGATTCCCGCCGAGCCGATAGTTTTATACGTTTTGTGTCCCGTAAACGTGCAGTTTTTGATATCGGCCTCGGCGCAGCGCTGAATACAGAGAAAGCCGTTATACGGCGCACCTGTTTTTCCCTCGCCCGTCACGTGGTGTACAAGTCCGTCAACCGTTGTGTTTGAACGGTTTATAAGAATGCCGCGGTTATAGTAGGTGTATTCCGACGGTGCTTTGTTGGCTATGGTCGTGAAGATGCCGCCCCTTATGGTAATCCGCGTCGTGTCAATCGGAAAGGCAGTGATTGAAGTAATCCGGTCGAAATCCCACAGAAGAAGGGTTTCGGGCGATATATTGCCGTTCCTGTCCGCAACCACGACATCGGTCTGGTCGCTGCCGTCGTTCTGATTGGCGCCGTAGCGGATATAACGCTTGACATTTGAATCAACAAGCACCACGACGCTGTCACTTTCAAGCGTAATGCCGAGATTCTCCGCGCTTTTCGGCAGGCTTTGTATCTGCCCTGTCAGCGAAACGGCGCTCTTTGAGGGGGCAACCGTGAATATCCATGAGCCGCGCGAAACGACATCTGTGTCGTCAATGATAAAGCGCGCCGTCGACCAGTCGGTATCTGTCTTAATCACCGCGCTTATGTCGCTGCCGCCGATGTAGTATTGCGCGCCCTCGCGCGCGAGGACAGACAGCCCATTACTGTTTGCATAGGCGTGCGTGTCGACAATCGCTTGAAAATCATCGGCTTTCCCGTCTCTGACAGCCCCGAAATCTTCATATGTCGTGTAATTTTCGTATGTTTTTTCAAATACATATCCCTTCATCAGGTTAAAATCACCTTCCGCTTCAAACAGCACCTCGTTAATAAATGCGGTGATACCCCGTGATATTCCCGCGTCCGAACCGCCGATAATAGACACCTCATCGGAAGACACGGTAAGAGAAAACGCATTGGCGGCAAAGCCGGACGGAGCTTCGCTGATGACAAACGCAGGGACGGCGCCGCTTGAGGTTATTTTCAGCCGTATTCCGGACGCTTTGTAAATCCCGTCGCGCAGGGCTTTAGCCGCATCGCCGTAAACAGTGCCTTCGGAGGTGTCGGGCGTAACGATGACAAACTTACCGCAAATCGACCGACCGTCAACCGATATATCGCTTAGCGGGCGAACGATATGAGGGTTTTCAAAACTGTCCGAAAGCCACGGACAGTTAATAAAGCGCACATCAAGATAGCAGAAAAGCTGAGAAATAAGCAGTAAAAGCGTTGATATTAACGATGCCGCACGGCGGAACAAGCTGACAATAACATTCATCTTTACTCACCCCGAATTGTTTTTTTCAGTATATCACAGGGAGTTTTGGGCGTCAACAAGGGACATAGAACGATTCAGGGCAACATGTAAAAATATTGCTTTTACAACAACATTGCCTTTGCCGCCGTTTATTACTGTTACGTCTTCTGCTTTCATTTTGTGTTCTTCCCGGAATAATGTCTGAAAAGAAACGGGTCTGCCGCGATATATTGCCGCGGCAGACCCAAAGTTTGGCTGTTACATTTTATTCTGCGTCCAACGGTTTAACTTGAAGCTTCATCCGATTTCGGCTGAATCTTCCCGGGCAAGGGCATCTGTTCCGCGCCGTCTCCCGACGTTTGTTTGTATCCGTACCCGGCAGAAACGGCGATGTGATGATTGATAACAACCGCTTTTTAAACGTCACCGTTTCATATGACTTCGCTTTCGGAAATGTAAAAAACGCGGTGCTAAAGCTTGTACAAGAGGTGATTTCGACAGAAGATAATCATACAAAACAGGTGATAGATATCAGAAAAAGCTCTGACAGCAACTGACAGAGTTGACAAATGTCAGATTGCGGATTAAAATAACTTTAGCAAACTGCTTTAGACTGGTTTTCTTTGAAGGAACACGGAGTGTTTAATTCAAAAATGATTCCCTATGATAAGGTAATAAAAGCTTTAATGCTGAAAATATAAGCGGGCTGAAATGTATGCTGTTTAACTCATACATATTTATTTTGCTTTTCCTGCCGATTGCCGTCGGCGGGTATTTCTTGCTCGCAAAAACACGTAATCCGTATCTGCCAAAGCTTTTTCTGTTTTTTATGTCGCTTTGGTTTTATGGATATTTTAATATAAAATATCTGCCGATTATCATAATAAGCATTATCGCAAACTATTCGCTGTGTTTCGGATTCAGAAAACTGAAAAAACATGGCCTGAAAAAGATGCTGATGGTAACCGGCATTCTTTTAAATGTCGGAATATTGTTTTATTACAAATATCGCGGTTTTTTCATCGGAAATATTAATGCGCTTTTCAGGCTCGACTGGACTGTCATAAACCTTGTGCTCCCGCTCGGAATCAGTTTTTTTACGTTTCAGCAGGTATCGTATGTTATCGACAGTTACAAAGGCTTGGTTCCGCCATATAACATCCTTGACTATTCGCTGTTCGTAACATTTTTCCCACAGCTTATTGCAGGTCCAATAGTGCTTCACAACGAAATAATACCGCAGTTTGAAAACCCGAAAAAGAAGGTGTTCAAACCGAAAAATTTCGCAAAAGGTATTATCGCTTTTACGTTCGGACTTGCGAAAAAGGTTCTGCTTGCTGATATGTTCGGCAAGACGGCAAATTACGGATTCAGTCATATTTCCGATTTGGATACGACGAACACTATAATTGTTATTCTTTCGTATACGCTCCAGATATATTTTGACTTCAGCGGATATTGCGATATGGCAACCGGACTGGGGCTGTTTTTCAATATTAAAATACCTCAGAATTTCAATTCGCCGTACAGGGCGCTTGACATCGATGACTTCTGGAAGCGCTGGCATATGACCTTAACACGGTTTTTACGGACACACATTTACATACCTCTCGGCGGAAACAGGAAGGGTAAGCTCCGTACCTACGTCAATATGTTTATCGTTTTTATGGTGAGCGGTATCTGGCACGGCGCAAACTGGACGTTTATACTGTGGGGCTTCCTTCACGGTGTGGCTATTATCATAACTAAACTGATTTCAAAACCGTTGTCAAAATTGCGGAGGAATTCGAAACCGCTGCTTTGGATTATTACATTCGTTTTCGTCAGTCTTAGCTGGGTTTATTTCAGAGCCGATTCGATAGCAGACGCGAACGAGATGCTTTTAAAGCTTATTCATTTCGATTTCGGCGCGGTGAGTAAGGGTATCACCTCCGGTTTTATTACGAGCGAATATGGGCTCATACAGTGGGCTATCGGTAAGGTGTCAGCCGGCGCCGCGTCTGTTTTTCCCGTTGTCCTTGTTGCCGGATATATTGTGTTCGGGCTTTTTGCAAGCGTCTTAATGAAAAACACAAACGAGAGAATATCCGACTTCAAGCCCTCAAGGCTGAATCTTGCTGTTACCTGCGTTCTGTTAATCTGGTCGCTGATTTCGTTGTCGCAGGTAAGCACTTTCCTGTATTTCAACTTTTAACATAAAGGAGCGGCGCGTGATATTATTTCACACGCTGAAAGAGCAATGTACAAACGTTTCTGCAAACGCTTTTTTTGCCTTTGTGCCGCGCTTTTTTTGCTGTGCGGCCTGCTTGTGTTTGCCGTAGACCCGTTTTACCACTACAGGGCGCCGAAGGACTACACAAAAATCATATATACGTTGCCGTATTATCAGAATATCGGCATTGTCAGAAACGCGGTTTTCGACACGATGATAACAGGCTCGTCCATGATGCAAAACAGCAGGGCAAACTGGTTTGATGACGCTCTGGGCTGTAAAGCCATCAACCTTTCGTTTTACGGCGGCAGCATAAACGCTTATAAGACATTTTTTGACGCCGCGCTTGAGGGCAATAAAATAAAGACGTTGTTTTTCGGCTTTGACGTTTATACCGTTACGGGCGAGCGTATGGCGGACGTTAAAATCGAAAAATATCTGTCCGACAAAAACCCGTTTAACGACGTCAGTTATCTTTTTAACAAAGACGTAATTTTCAACTATTCAAAAAACTGGATTTCATACAGGCTTTCAGACACATATGATTTTTACGAAGCCGGCGCGTGGGACTCGGGATATACTTTTTCCGAGGAGACTGTGCTGAAAAGCTACCGTAGGCTGTCAATGCCGGCGGATGCTAAAAATTACGACTGTTTTATGGAACACACACAAGCTGTAACAGCCTGGCTGCTTGACTGTATCGTCAACAATCCCGAGACGCAATTTGTATTTTTTATTCCGCCGTACAGTATTTTGTTCTGGGACAACATGATAAGGCAGGGTTCGCTTGACGCGACAATTTATTCATTGAAGTACGCTTATTCGGAGCTGCTGCAATGTTCAAATGTCAGAATATTCTGCTTTCTTGACGACAAAGACATCATAACAAACCTTGACCTTTACAAGGACTACACACATTACTGCCCCGATGTCAACAGGCTGATGCTTGAGTGCTACACACTGGGCAAGTATGAGCTGACAAAGCAAAACGCAGACGATATACTCGACAGCTTAAATAAATACGCCGCGGGTTACGACTATGACGGCATCTTCATAGAAAACGACGATTAAAATGATTTATCTTACAGCTTATGACGGCGAAGCCAGACCGGAATGCGATGTATAAAAAATACAGCCCGTCCGTAGACGGGCTGTATTGCCTTTACATATAAAATACTGCGTACATATGATTATTGCATGATTCTCAGCGCGAGCATTGTGATATCGTCGAACTGCTCTCCGCCGTTTACAAACAAATCTATGTCGTTCTTTACGGAATCGAGCAGATCGTCAAGCGGCTGTTCGGAATTTTTGTCGAGAATCTCCTTAAGCCGCTGATCTCCGTAAAGCTGCTCCTGTGTGTTTGTAGCTTCCGTAACGCCGTCGGTGTACAGGTAAAGCGTGTCGCCTTTTTCAAGGTTAATCTCGTACTGCCTGTATTTTGTTCCTTCCATTCCCGCTAAGATGAATCCCGACCGGCACTTCAGATATTCAAACGAGCCGTCAGCCTTTTTTAAGAGCGGATGATTATGTCCCGCGTTGACATATGTAAATTTACCCGTGCTTATTTCGAGTATGCCCATCCACGCGGTGACAAACATGCCCGCGTCGTTGTTTTCGCAAAGCTGCGTGTTCACCGAAGTAAACACTCTTGAGGGCTGATTACCCTCCTGGGTGTAATTTTTTATAAGCGTTTTTGTAATGACCATAAACAGCGCGGCGGGAACGCCTTTTCCCGAAACGTCGGCGATAACAACCGCAAGGTGGTCCTCGTCAATCATAAAGAAATCGTAGAAATCTCCGCCGACCTCCTTTGCCGGCTGCATGGTCGCATATATACTGAACTCGCTGCGGTTGGGGAACGGCGGGAAAATTGAAGGAAGCATCGAAGCCTGAATATGCGTCGCAAGGTCAAGCTCTGCTGAGATGCGCTCCTTTTCCGCCGCCAGCGCGGCCTGAGTCTTTGTGTAGGTATCAATGTCCTTTGCCATTGTGCCGAACGCCTGCGAAAGCGTCTGCATTTCATCACGCGTGCGGATATCGTCAATGAATTCGTTCAGATTGCCGTCCTGGGCGAAAGCCTGAACCCTTCCCGTAAGCTTTGCCAACGGTCTTGTAATCATCCTGCGCACGGCAAGCGTGAGAACAAACACAAGCATTACAATGAGCAACGCCGTAATGGCGATAATTACCGCGACATAGCGGCGCATTGTCTGAATAACGCGGTCGATTGTAATGTCTCCCTCTACCATCGCCACCAGGTCGCCCTGCTTATCTGTTATCGGCGCCCATGCAGATACACCCTGGCCGAACTCGGAAAGGTCGTTGTTTGCCCTTATTACGCGGTCCGACGCTTTTTTCGCGTTAATATCAGGGACAAGGTGCTTGTATTCAAGCTCGGTATAATCATATTCGTCGCCCAATGACGCGATATACTCGGCGTCGTCGGTTTCAAGCTGAGCCTCGACGATATATGTAAAATGGTTGTCGTCCGGCACAAAAATATAAAGGTACGAAATGTCGTGCGTTGCCTTTATTTCGCTTAGAAAGGTTTTTAAATCATCATAATATTTGTCGGTCTTTTTTGTTTCGTAATATTCTTTTATTTTTTCGCCGTCAACCTGCGAGGCGACGAACGCGACGGATTGCTGAAGCTTCGTGGAGTAGAATTCAACATAAGACTTCTCAGCCATGTAATAACTGAAAACACTTATTACAAGCCCGAATACAAGCGAAAATGTGACGAAGATCGTCGATATTTTCATGCTGAGCTTTCTCATTTTATCCTTTTTTTCCATTCTGCGCCTCTCCGTTCGCTTCATAATTACTGCGCGAGAGTAATAATAATCACTTTCGCGCCGCACGTGCAGTTTTGACCGCACTGCGGACAAGTCAAGCCGTATTTTGCAAGGTCCTTATAGAACTCCGGGTCAATGCACACTGTTTCGGAAGTTCCGAGATATTTGACAATGCCGTTTGCCGGAGTATCGTGCTCGATGCTGCGCTGCCATTCTTCAAGAACGAGGTAGCGCGCCTTTTTTTCTTTAAGCTCTTCGGCGAGCCTTTGCGCAAGCCCCTTTGCGATACCCTGATTGCGGAACTCGGGAAGCACCGCAAGCATTTCTCCGCAATAAATATCCTTGTTGCCCCACTCTTTATATATTTTCTCAATAAGATCCTCATGCCCGCAGGTAAACTCCAGGCCTTTGTTTGCGGAAATAACGCCCACGGTTTTACCGTCGCATACGCATTTTACGGCGATATATCCGTCTGTTTCGAAATTACCGCGTATATAACGGTCAATCGCGTCACCGTCATTCAAATAACCGCGGTATAGCTTAATCAGGTCAGGCAAATCGTTGCGACAGACTAACGAATAAGTAAACACGGCTAATTCTCCTTACGTTTCATTTTTTCTATATTTAAAATCAGGAACAGCAGCGTCAGTGTCAATAATCCGCAGCCTATGGCGATAAGGCCGTCGCGATACCCGAGGAGAAGCGCCAGACCGTAAACAACAGGACCGAGAGTCTGTCCGCCGTTGTCAAACAGCGAGTAGATTCCCATAGCCTTGCTCTCTCCGTATTCTCCGACTGCCGGAGTTGTTGAGTAATGGGTGGACTGGACGGCATATCCGAAGGACGTTGCAACCGAAAGAAGGAACACGCCGATAACAGCCGTCGCCTTGCTCTGAACAAAGGCAAACAGCAGAATTCCCGAAAGCATAATACAGTTCGAAACGATAATCGCGGTCTTTGTGGAAAACCTTTCGATAAGCGCCTTTGTAATAACAGGCCCCGCATAAATAATGAATATTCCGAAGAGCAGATATATTCTTCCGATGTTCGATTCCGTTATTCCCATATCCTCGGCGTAAATCGGGAAAAGATACTCCCTGAAGGAAATCGCAACCATAAACGGCAGAAGGACAAACAGCAAAAATGACACGGCTTTTTTATTGGTGATGAATTTACCGAAGCTAATTGACGGCTTATCCTTAGACTTGGTCGTACGAACCTTGAATTCGGGGCAGGTAATAGCAAGTATTAAACCTAATAAAAGTATAGCCGCTCCCACATAGTAAACAGCGTCATAGCTTGCCCACGCGAGTATAATCGAACCGATTCCGGAGCCTACCGAAACGCCTACAAGAGTTCCCGCGCTGATGCCGGAAAAGCTGTTTGCGGACTCCGCCACATTACTGTTCGCGGCGGCAACGGTATTAAGGCTTACAATTATCAGTCCTATACCGGCGCCTATTACAGCCTTGCCGATAAGCAGACCGGCGTAGGTTCCGAACACCGCGCAACCGACAAAGCCGCCGCTTTGCAGAATGAATCCCGCTATCAGTGTTTTCTTTACGCCTATGCGTCCGGCAATAGAGCCGCCGGCAAGGGCAAGCAGCGCGGCAGTCAGCACCTGCGCCGAAAGCGGAATGGCGGCGCCGACGCTTTGCGGAATACCGAAAACAGGAGTATACAGCGTGTTTGCGAGAATTGATACAAAGGCATCCTGCATGCAGTCCGCAAGGAAGGCTATGAATGTCAGGGTACGAAGCGGATACAACAGATAGCCGGGAGCGGAAACCCTTGCGCGGGCTTGCTTTTCGCCCCTGAATTTAAGGAAGAATATTACCTCGATAACAGTCATGACAAGGACGGCGGTAACAGAGAAAACAGTGAGGATAACCTCCCATGTCAGCGCTCTCTGCGTCTGCATCTGCTCGTCAAGGTTAACGCCTACCTCCAGCAGCGAAACAACGTTTCCGTCAGCGTCGAAAATCGGCTTAAGCACAAACGACCATGAGCCGAAGGAACTGACATCCGCGCTGACCTCGGCCTCTTCGCCGCTGTAAAGCACATAGGCGTAACCGTTGTCGTCCGGGTCGTTGGGGTAAAACGGATGACGGGTGGTAACAGTGTCTTCATAGTCCAGAGCGGCGTAAACAATATCTTCGTCAGCGACGTATATTCCGTAATAGTAATATGAACCGTTTTTATATGCCATATCAACCATCGCGTCAAGCGTTGACTTAACCGCCGTGTATTCCTCTTTCTGATAGTCGGAAATATCGTCGATGGCTTTCATTTTTTCAACGTCTATCTTTTTAATCAGCATGTCGCCGAACAGGTTAAGCTCTTTCATGACAGTATTATTCTGAATTTCGATGAGCGTGCTGAGCGTAGTGTATGATACCGTCGCGGTAACGCAGATTGAGGCTATTATTACTATGAGTATCCTCTGCGCCGTTTCGCTGTGCATCTTTTTCGCGATAAAAATTATTAAGCATATAAGCAGCCACAGCGCGCATACAGCGGCTATAAGAAGAAGAAAATATGCCGCGAATCTTGCAATGCTGCTCCTAAAGGGCGCGGAAAAGCTGCCGGCCTCATCGCCGGATGAAACATAGTAGCAGCCTAAATTATCGGTTGACACAAGAACGCCGTTTTTGCTGTCCAATGTTGAAAGAATGGTTTCATCGCCGCTGAAAAACTCGCTCGTGTTGCCGTTGAAATCCATTTTCATAACCGCACCCGATAACAGCTCGGTATAGTAGATATCGTTGCCGGTAACGGCAAGCTGCCACGCCGTACCCGCGTTTTCGTTAATTAAATACGGTTTATTTTCTTTATCGAACGAGCCTATCTGCCCCGTGCGCGTAATATAGACAGGTATTTTGTTATTACCGTAAACGGTAACATCCGAAAGATTTGTGCCCGCGGAGTCATATGTTGTCGTTGTTTTTTCCTTGCTCTTAAGGTTATATCTCGTTACGGTGATGACGCTTTTATCTGCCGAAGCGAGCAGCATATCTCCGTTCGAAACCTCAATGTGCTTTATTCTTCCGTATTGCTTCGGCGCGTTTTTTGCATTATATTTCTCCTCATACACAATCTGAGGCTCTTTGCCTTTGGCATTAAATCTAATTATTCTTTCGGACTCGACTATTGTGCCGGTGCCGAGATAATTCGCGTCGGCTATATAAATGTTTCCGTTCTCATCATCGGTAATCTGCGAAGCGTAAAAGAAATCGTCATCCTTGCTGCCGCCGTTTATCACAAACTCAAGCTCTTTGTCTTTGTTCAGGACAAGGACCTTCTTTTTCCCTTCGTCGATGATATATGTGCGTCCGGCGTTCCCGGCGAAAACGCCGGAAGGACTGTCAAACGGATGTTCCTTTACAAAGGGGTTGTCATCGAACACGTAATTAAAGTTTTCAAAAATAACGGCGATTGCGGATAGAGCCAGCACAAGAGCAACCACCATTGAAACAGTTATTGCGGTTCGTTTTTTTGACATGATTTTAACACTCCTAATATATATGTAATATTTCCGATTGCACTGATTGAACGAGGCAAAGACCATATATGGTTTAAAAGCAACGGCTTTTTCGCGCTTTAATCAGCGGCAGGCAGGAGTATCTCCCGAAGCTTTGTGATAGCACGATGATTGATAAACCTGACATTTGCATAGCTGATGTTCATAGTTTCGGCTATCTGCTTCGGATGGAAGCCTTTGTAGTAGCGCAATATTATTATGTCTCTCTCGCGTTCGGACAACTGCTCCAAAGCCCCGGCAAGCTGTTCGAGTTCTTCCTCACGAACAATTGTATCGCCGTTTACGCGCTCGTCGATAAACGGCAGCGTTTCAAGGTTTTCCGAGTACCCGACATGAGTATTCTGCGCTTTATGCTTTCTGAGATAATCCCTTAAGGTGTTCTGAGTGATTGTATATATCCACGTTGAAACGCTCGCTTTCGAGCTGTCGTATGAATCAAACGAGCTCATGACCTTTAAGAAAACGGCGGAAACAAGGTCTTCGGCGTCATGACGGTTGTTTATCCTTGATATTATGTAGTTAAAAACCTTGCCGCGATATTCGATATATATTGATTCGTCGAACTCAGTTTTCATCGTCTTCACTCTCTGAAAAGAATTCCGGAAAACCTGATCTGGCGCTGTCAATATCGCCTGCCGCCCAGACGTCTATGTCGTCGTCGGACAGAGCGTGGAACGTCTTGGAATCTATCCGCGATTCAGTCTGCGCGATAAGCTCTGAGAGCCTTTTATTATCGATGAATCTCTGAAAGTCGAACAGTGACAACAGCTTTGCTTCGTTAAGTATCATAAAATCACCCTTTATTTCGCAGGCGCCGGCTCGGAGTCAAGACGCTGTCTTTCGACAAGCGTGGCAAAAAAGCCGCCCTTTTGTATCAAGTTGTCGTATGTGCCGTCCTCAACAATTTTCCCTTTATCAAGAACAATTATTCTGTCGCACTGCTTTATTGTCGAAAGCCTGTGCGCTATCACTATTCTTGTGCATTTGAGATTGTCGAGAGACTGTGATACCGTTTTCTGCGTGATATTGTCCAAAGCGGAAGTTGCTTCGTCAAACATGAGTATGCGGGGCTTGGGCGCTATTGCCCTCGCAATCATCATACGCTGGCGCTGACCGCCCGATATACCGCCCGAACCCTCTGAAATTATTGTATGCATTCCCATCGGCATATGCCTTATGTCGTCGGCTATTCCCGCCATCTCTGCCGCATGCCACGCGTCGTCAATACCGAGCCACGGCGCGGAAATAACGATATTTGAATAAACGTCGCCGGAAAACAGTTTTCCGTTTTGCATGACGGTGCCGATATTTCGGCGCAGTGATTTAAGGTCAAGCGCGGATATATCCACGCCGTCGTAATATATGGCGCCCTTCTGAGGCGTTTCAAAGCCGAGCATCAGGCGCATAAGCGTTGACTTGCCGCAGCCAGTGGAGCCGACAATGGCAAGGTACTGCCCCGGGCGGATTTTAAGGCTGAGGTTGTCAATGACAAGCGGCATGTTTTCGCTGTATCTGAACGAAACATTGTTAAGCTCGATTCCGCCGGAAAGCCTTGTGACGACCTTTTTGCCCTGCGATATTTCGGGAACGGCTTTTAAAATGGGCTTAATAATGTTCAGCGTCGGTTTAATCTGGGCAAAGTCCATTGACATCATAATGAAAGAAAAAAACGCTCCGCTGACCATGCCGTAGGCAACATCGAACGCCATAAACTCGGACACGCTGACATTTGTGGCGACGGCGAAATAATAAATAGCGGCCGTTCCGAGGAAGGTAACCACAGTAATAAGGGCGTTCGTTATTTTTAGAAGGGGATTCGGGTTGTATTTTGAATCGGCAGTCTGTCTGTAAAGACGCGACCACTTCGCGAAGGCTCTTTTTTCCGCTCCCGAAAGCTTGATTTTCTGTATGCTTGAAAGAAGGGAGAAAACAAGTCCGCTTTCTTTGGCGCTGCACTGCATCTCCCTGTTCAACTCTTTTACCTGAAGAACCGATGAAATCGAGAAAAGCAAAACGGTTAATAAAATGATAACAAGAACAGGAATTAAAAGCGCCGGAGCGTAGTGGAAAATCTGAAAGACATATATAACAGAGAAAACGGATGAAAGCCCCGTAGTGAGAATCGTAGACGAGAGGCTTGTGCAAAGGTTGTTGATTCTTTTAACTCTGTTCGCAAGGTCGCCCGCGCTGTATTTCTTGAAAAAGTCCGCCGGAAGCGAGAGCACTCTCATCATTGACGCCGACTCGACCGCTATTATCATTTTTGTCTGGATTTTAGAGAGGATGAGCGACTTCGCGATGTTTATAAGCTGTGTGGAAACGGTAATGCCTACAAGGAGAACCAGGGCGGCGTACAACAGGCTCATGCGTCTGCCTGATATGACCTGACTGAAAATCACGTTGTTTGCGTACGCGCTTATGAGGCCGATAAGGCTTACGGCAAGCGTCGTTAGCAGAATCATAAAAATGTCGCCCGGCGCGAGCGTGCCGAGTATGTACCTGAAAAGGTCTTTTGCCGAAAGCTCGCGAAGCGGGAAGGGCTTGTAAAAGCAGATTGCGTCCGGGGATATTCCCGCGGCTATCCTTTTGTCGACCTTGACGCGCTTGCCGGAATCGATGTCAAAATACTCGTAGCCCGATATTTTTCTCGGAATAAGCGCGATTATTCTGCCGTCTTTCGTTGTGCCGAGCAGGGCGCCGATGCCGTCCTTATACCAGTTGCCGCTAAGAGTTATATCCCTGCGCATAATGCCCGACGGGCGCAAAAGGAATTCAAGCTGTTCGTTTACGTCGGTAAGACTGTCGGGAAGCTCCTGTGGGGCGACCCTGTAAAATCTTAAAATATCGCTTATCGCGTCCTTTGCCTGCTTGCTCGCGTCGTTCAGCGCGGCTGACATGGCGCCTTTTCCCATGATAACGCTTGCCATATCGGCAAACGCTTCGGCAAAGGAGTCGTTGTCGTTCTGGATTCTCTGTCTGATTTGTTCGTCAAACCATCCCATAAAAGCGCCTCCTTACTCGTTTGATACAAGCTGCGTATACAGCCCGCCTTTGCCGTAAAGCTCGTCGTGCGTTCCGCGCTCGACAACCTTTCCTCTGTCCATAACTATGATTTCGTCACAGTCGCGGATTGTGGAAAGGCGGTGTGCAACGACTATGCAGGTAATTCCCCTGTCCTTAATGGATTTAACGACCTCATATTCCGTTTTCGCGTCGAGAGCTGACGTCGCTTCGTCCATTATTATTATTGTCGGGTCCTGAGCAAGAACGCGCGCAATCTCCAAACGCTGGCGCTGACCTCCCGAAAAGTCCTTGCCGCCTTCAGTGAGCCTGTACTGATATCCGCCGTCGCGCTGCATTATATCCTCATGTATATGGGCGTCGCGCGCCGCCATTATCATTTCAAAGTCCTCAACGGAGGTGTCCCACATTTTTATATTGTTTGCTATTGTATCCTCGAAAAGAATGATATCCTGGTCGACAACGGCCAGAGAGCCGGTAAAGACCGTTCTGCTTATTTCGCTTATGGGCTTTCCGTCAAACAGTATCTCGCCGCTCCAGAGTTTATACAATCCTGAAACAAGCTTTGAAATCGTTGATTTTCCGCAGCCCGACGGGCCGACAAAAGCGACGCGGCTTCCGGGCTTTAATGACAGATTGAAATTTTCAATCAACGGTTCGCCGAGCTTTGAATATCCGAACGTAACATCCTTCATTTCAATCTCGCCCGTGAGCTTGTCGAAAGAGGTGCTTTCGTCAGACGCTAAGATATCCTCCGTGTCGTAATCAATATCGGTCTCGTAGTTCATCACGTCCTCAATGCGTTCCATATTGGTGCGCATTTCCTGCAGCTTCTGACCGGCGTTTATCAGGCTCTGCGCGGGAGCGGAGAATGACGACATGAATCCCCTGAACGCAAGAATCATACCAACGGTAAACTGCCCGGCCATAACAAGATATACGCCGAGCATAAGAACCGTGATGTTTGCCAACTCGGAAACAAACATGGGAACGGCGCCGAGATACTGGTTGATTTTAGTATATCTGACGTTTTGGGTGTTTACGCTTGCCTGATATCCCGACCACTTTTCATAGTAGCCGTTTTCGGCTCCGGATGCCTTTATGGTTTCAATCATCTCGATGCCCGTAACTGTGACTCCCGAGAGCTTTCCAGCGTCACGCATCTGAACGCGCGTTACGTTTACCTTCTTGTTGGAAATAAGCCTTGCCACAAAAATGTTTATCAGCATTGCGGTAACTCCGACCAAGGCAAGCAGAACGCTGTACCTAAGCATGACTATAAGGTAAAACACCATCATAAACGCGTTGAGCAGCATGGGCGCGAAGGTCTGGATAAGCTCCTTTGCGACGCTTTCGTTTTTCATCTGCCTGTCGGCGATATCTCCCGCCATGCGCTGTGAATAAAACTCCACCGGAACGCGCAGGACGTGCCATATGTATGTGGAGTTTGCAACTATGGCAAGCTTGCCCTCTATCTTGAGGGTGTAAATGCTTTTTATACAGCCGACTACAAATTCAAGAAGCGCCAGTAGGAGCATGGCAACAGTAAACGGATAAAGCCAGTCGCTGTTTACACCTGTAATCAGCCTGTCTATGAATATTCGCGCCAACGCGGGCTTTATAAGCCCGATAAGCGAAACGATTACAGTCGTAAGGACGACAAAGGTAATGGCGACAGATGTGCCGTCAAGCCTTTTTTTGGCGAAATCAAGCATGGAGCGCGGCTTGCCGCCCGGCTCGAAGGCTTCTCCCGGCTCGAATTCAAGGCAGATTCCCGTAAAGCTTTTGTTGAAATCCTCCATGGACACGGTAACAACGCCGCGTGCTGGGTCGTTGAGAACTGCCTTGTCTTTTTTGAAGCCGTCAAGGACAACAAAGTGGTTGAAATTCCAGTGAATGATGCAGGGGAATTTTCCGTTTTTAATCAGGGCGTCCGTCTCATAGCAGTAAGCCCTTGCGGTAAGCCCGTAATTTCTGGCGGCCTTAAGCACGTTCTTCGCGTTGGAACCGTCGCGCGAAACTCCGCAGTCGCTTCTTACCTGCTCAAGAGGCACCCATTTGCCGTAATATGCCAGCACCATGGTGAGCGATGCCGCGCCGCACTCGAGCGCTTCCATCTGCATTACCACGGGTACCCGTGCAAAACCCGACCTTAAGGGCTTGGGTACGGCGTTCTTTTTTTTCTTCATGATATCCACCTCAATCCCAGATAAAGGAAATGGGGCTTACGCTGTCCGTTATAAGCTCGACGGCGACAATGCCGTCGGAAACGCCCGGCGCAGACACTGTTACCGCGTAATTCCAGTCGTAAAGACCGAGAGAGTAAACGGTGAATTCGTCGTATAACGCGTTAATCGACTCCTGCGACATGGGCTTTTCCGCAATATCCGTAACAGTTCCCGCAATATCGCCTATCTCTACGGAGTCGCCAGTTTCTATTGACGAAACATCGGGAAGATAACAGGTTACGACACCGTTTTGCGCGATTCCGGAAACATTAACGACAGTCTGAAGCTGACCGACAATACCCCAAACAAGCACTGCCGCGATGATGATTATCGCGGCCGCGATAATCATCCAGACACCCATGTTTGACACCTTGATGTAGTCGTCAAGCTGCTCGGGAGACGAAATCTTGTTAAGACTCTCTTTTCTGAAAACAGGATTTGCCATATGTAATTTCAGCTCCTTCTATGAATACAGACAGCGTAACGAAAACGTTAGCTGCCTGCTTCAATTATTAATATATTTTGTAATTGTAATAATATTTTTTTTGTTTTTATATTCATAAAATACTTCATCCATGGTCTTTTTAACCATAAATATGCCTAAACCGCCTATATCCCGTTCCTCCGCGGAAAGCGTGACATTCGGGTCCTCCTTTTCAAGGGGATTATAAGGAATTCCCGAGTCTTCGATAACTATTGTAACACGGTCTGCGGAAGCGTCGCACGAAACCTCAACATTGCCGTTGCTGCCGGGATAAGCATAATAAACAATATTTGAGATAATCTCGTCAATCGCGATACTGATTTGCGTACTTTCCTTTACGGGACAATCGACAAATTCGAGCTGCTCGCTTATAAAATTCTGAACGTTATCCAACTGGTCAATAGCGGCTGCAACAGTAATTTTTTTCATTCGTTTATCAACCTTTCATATAAGCGGACGAAAGACTGGATAACACTTATTGAATCGTGAGAATATCGACAAAGCCCGTGACCTCAAACACTTCCATGATGGTGTCGTTGACATTGCAGACCGCCATTTCGCCCTGTCTGTTCATCACCTTTTGAGCGGAAAGAAGAACACGAAGACCTGCCGAAGAAAGATAGTCGAGCGCGGAAAAGTCAAAGACGAGCTTTGAAATGCCGTTTATCGAGCTTTTGAGTACCGCTTCAAGCTGCGGCGCCGTGGTTGTGTCAAGTCTTCCGTCAAGCTCGAGGGTAAGCACTGTTCCGTCTTCTTTTTTATTGATAGTCATAAGTATTCCTCCATCAAGTTCAGATAATCGGTATTATATTATTAATATAATAATAGGATATAACATTATTGCCTTTTTGTCAACGTGTTGCGGTAAAACGCTTCGAAAAATGAGTGAAAAAATCGAATATAAGCGCCTGCTTTATGCATATTACCAAATGTTTATACGAAGCAACAGGCTTGCTGTTAGGAAACTTTGCTCCGCCGTTCTTGATTCGCCATAATTATTGTGATAAAATATTTACATTCAGCGCGTAATAATGAAGCCTCATAACGGCAGGAAGGAGCATTTACAGTATGACATACGAGATGGAATATCTGATGCACCTTTACGCGTGCGGCGCCGCCGGACGTCCCGCCGAAGCTCCGTCAGAAGCCGTTGACTGGGAAAGGTTAATAAGTCTTGCCGTCGGGCAGAGCATCACCTACACGGTTGCGATGGCTGTTAAAAAATCACAGACGGGATGCCCCGAGGCCGTTAAGCGCCGACTTTTGTCTTCGCTGATGGGCGCGTCGTATGCGAATAAAATTAAAACGGCGGGTATATTGGAGCTTCTTTCAAGGCTTGAGCAGTCGGGCATACACGCCGTGCTTCTCAAGGGAATAGACGCCGCGCGTTTTTATGCAAATCCCGAATGCAGAGTGTCCGCCGATACGGACATACTCATATCGCGTAAAGACGAAGCCGCCGCGACGGAGCTTCTCCGGCAAAGCGGGTTTACAATCACAAAAAGAGCAAAAAAAGTCCACCACGACGTCTGTACGCATCCCGCGCTCGGGATGATTGAGCTTCACGTCGACATGTGGGAGGATGAGATTGACGACGTAATTTTCGGCAAATCGGGCATAGCCGGGTCTTTGACCGAGCCGCACAGGGCAGTTGAAACCGAGGACGGAAAATACTATGCCCTCGGGCGCACAGACGCCCTGCTGTTTCTCACCTTACATATGGTAAAGCATTTCTTAACGGGCGGAATGAGCCTTCGGATGATGATGGATACGTCGCTGTATTTCAGGCACGAAAAAGACGGTATTGATGCCGACCGTTATTGGAATGCCATGCGGTCGCTTAAACTCGACACCTTTATGAATGTCGTTTTCGGAGCGATGATAAAGCATTGCGGTTTTGACATAAAGGATTTTCCGGGTGCCGGCGAATGCTCCGATGACAATATAGCCGCTGTACTCGACGACCTTGAGCTTGGCGGCTGGCAGGGAAAAATCAACGAGAAAGACAGAAAAGACGGCTGGTATTACTTAAAGCGTCAGCGGCGTATAAGCGAAGCGGGCGCTGTGAAATCCGCTGTTCTGATAAAGTCGGATATTCTTATGGATAAGCTTTATGCTCTGTTTCCTCCTGTCAGCCATATGCAGAAAAGTTACCCGGGCCTGAAAAAAAGCCGCCTGCTTTACCCCTTTTGCTGGATACACAGAGCTTTATTCAAAGGAATAAGGGCGTCCGCCGCCGGCAAAACAAAAAGCCGAAAGAATATTCAAAGTAAGGACAAGCTGGCACAGGAGGGGCGGGAGCGTCTCGATATGTTCTCAAAGCTTGGGATGATATAGCCGTCCGTTTCAACACATCGCAACAGGCTGCTGACGCCGTAAAATTACAAAGAATTCAAGAGAGAAAAGCGCGAAATATTTTCAAAAAAGGTATTGCAAAAAACTATTGTATATGATATTATGTTACTCGCTCCTTGGGGAGCTGCATACGGCCCGGTAGTTCAGTTGGTTA
>DCUB01000044.1 GCA_002329365.1 Ruminococcaceae bacterium UBA1425 | reverse complement strand
CAAATTAAAATGTTTCAATCTTTTTCCTTCCCTTTCGGTATAAGTTATATGTTAACCGCAGCGTTTGCGCCGCCGTTTACGGCCTGATTTGTGTTTTGCGCCTCTATTTTCTTCCCGCGCCTTCTTGCCCTCAGGTATGCGAAAAGTGCGCGGACGCCCAATACCACAACGGCGTTTGTAAGCCTTATAGGCCTGACCGACACTGCTGTGTCAATCGCCGCTGTGCTTTTGGGGGCGAGGTAATCGACGTTTATGTCGGCGTCGTATTTTCGCACCTTCATAGTTTCGCAGATATAGCCGAGGGCGGGAAAGACAGCCGCGCATGTTCTTCCGTAGGCTATCGCCGCCGAAGCCGCGTCACCGCCCGCCACATACATTTGCAGGAGCAGCCTTTCAATTACAAATGCTTTTTTAAAGACATTGCCGAAAAAGCCGTTCAGCGCGCGAAGAATATCCTTAAAAAACGCCATAACACCGTCGAAGCCCTGAACACGGTAAAACCGCTTTATAAAATTCTCCTTAGGCTCCCCTGCGGGCTTTTCCTCCTCCGGCTTTTCGTCCTTTGGCTTTTCCTCGGCGGGAGGTGTTTCCTTTTTCTTTTTCATGAATCTTTCAAGGTCGTTTTCGGGATAGATGTTGATTGTAAAAAACAGAATTTTTACGGCGAAGCTGAACGTTTCGTCATATATAAGCTCGAACGTTATCTTAATGCTCAATATCAGAACAATGAGCGCGATTAACCCCAGTAAAATGTAAAGAGCAATCAACTCTTTCCCTCCCTTCCTGCCGATTGCGGCACAAAAGTTATTCGACGTCTACGCTGAACAGGTCGTCGCCGTCCTCGGGGACGCCTTCGTACGCGTCCTGTTCGTCCGGCCGCGATTCCTCCGCAGCGGGAGGATTGTCCGGCAGCTCTAACTCAAGCTTCTCCGGCTCGTTGCCCCTGTCGGGCAGCTCCGGCAGCTCCGACAGCGAGGATATGCAAAAGCATTTTAAAAACTCAGGCGTCGTGCCGTAAAGAAGCGGTCTGCCCGGCAGCTCAAGCCTTCCCTTTTCCTCTATAAGCCCTCTCTGGCAAAGCGTGCCTATTACCCCGGAGCAGTCGACACCCCTGACCTGGTCTATGTAGGACTTTGTTACAGGCTGGTTGTAAGCAACGACGGCAAGCACCTCGAATGCCGCCGACGACAGCGGGGTGTTCTTTTTCACCTCAAGCACAGAGCGTATCATATCGGCGTACTGCGCCCTTGTGCAAAGCTGATATCTGTCATCAAGCTTTAAAAGGCACAGCCCGCTTCCCCGTTCGTCCAGCTCCGCCGCGAGCTTGTCCAGCAGCAGCGTGGTATATTCAACGTCAAGCTCCAGAGCCTCGGCAATGCGCGATATCTCAAGAGGCTCGCCGCACGCGAAAAGAACGGCCTCCGCGGCAGCCTGCAATTCCTGAACCCTCATGAGATTTGACCCCTTTTCAACTCGATTGTTGTATTTTCGCCGTCCCCGTGAATCAACACCCTTTTTGCCTTGGCGAGCGACAGAACGGCAAGAAACGTCGCTACCATTTCGGAGCGCGATTCGGACTGCTCGAACAGCGACACGAATCTTCTTCTGCCGCCGCCCGACAGCTTTTGAATTATAAAGGAAATGCGCGACGCCACGGAAACAATTTTGTGTGCGATTATCTTTGAAAACGCTTCGACCGGCGGAGGCAGCCTGCGCTTTCCCTTGCCCACCGCCGAGATATACGCCCTGTATATCTCGTACGGCTCGTGAAGCCGTGTGTAGGTCATGTCAACGGGCAGCTCCTGCGGTTCTCTTTCAAAATACCCGAAGCCGTTTGCCTGCTGTGCCAGCTTTGCAGCAAGAATCCTGCAGTCGCGGTACTCGAGCAGCTCGCCCCTAAGTTCATCGGCAAGCCTGTCCGCCTCCTCGTGGACCGGCAGCAGGGAAACGGTTTTTATGTAAACAAGACGCGCCGCCATTTCGAGAAATTCGCTCGCGACGTCAAGGTTTTCCTCCTGCATCTGACGGACATATTGAAGATACTGCTCGACGAGTTCGAGTATCGGCACTTCGTTTATGCTGACCTTATGCTTGCTGATAAGGTGCAGAAGCAGGTCCATGGGACCTTCAAAAACATCGATTTTGAAAGATAGCTTTTCCATCGTTTTCTCCGTCTGTTTTTTCGGAACGGTCAAGACCGTTCCCTACACAGCTTTTTCATTATTGTTTGTTTTGGATATGTCAAAACGGGAAAACGCGGTTTTATATGAAGAGCCTGAACGGCAGCTCAGCCAGCCACCGGATTCCTATAAACACGAATCTTGAAAGGAATGAAAGCGGTCTTGTGAGTAAGCCTGTCGCAAGCAGCACAAACAGCGCTATCATAATCTGCCTTTCATACTGCATAATGGTGTAATAATATTTATCGGGCAGTATTGACGAGTATATCCTTGAGCCGTCGAGCGGCGGCACAGGCAGAAGGTTGAACACAGCGAGCGACACGTTTATTAAAGCGGCGTAGTAAAAGAAGTAAAAAAACACAAAGGGCGTTGTTCCGCCGCCTGCGAAAAAGTATTTCGGGATGCCGCTCAGTATCAGAAAGAAAAACGCCATTATAAGGTTTGAGGCGGGACCGGCAAACGCCGTTAATGCCATATACTTTTTGCGCTTTTTGAAATTGCGTATGTTAACCGGCACCGGCTTTGCGTAGCCGAAGCCGACAAGGAGTATCAGTATGCTGCCCAAAGGGTCGAGATGGGCAAGAGGGTTTAGCGTCAGCCTGCCTTTAAGCCTTGCTGTTTCGTCGCCGAGCTTTGTCGCCATCCACGCGTGCGCGAACTCGTGTATCGGCAGAGTGCAGAACAGCACGAACACGCTCGCCGCAACTCCGGCAACCGCTTCGAACGAAAAGCCATGTCTTATCAAATTTAAAAGCATCCAATATCAATCCTTTCCCGCTGTTACAACCCTTTCCGTACCGCTGAAATCACGTATAATATCTATCCTGCCTGACAAACCGAAAAAAATACCCGCAACCTCTTTTGCCTGACCGTCGCCGCATTCCATAACGAGAATGCCGCCGCGTTTCAGGAAAGGAAACCAGCGTTCGGCAAGTGCCCTGTAAAACATCAGCCCGTCGCAGCCGCCGTCAAGCGCGCTGGACGGCTCGCGCAGCACCTCTTGCTGAAGACCGTTAAGCTCGCCGCTTTTTACATAGGGAGGATTTGAAAGAATAACGTCGGGCTGTGGCAGCTTTAATTCCTCAATGCCCGGGAAAATGTCCGCCTTGACGGCTGTGACATTTCGGGCGTCGTGTTTTTCTACGTTTTCCGTAAGATAACAAAACGCGTCGTCGAATTTTTCTATGCAGAACACGCTTGTGTCGGGGCGCATTTTTGCCGTGCTTATGCCTATACAGCCGGTGCCGGCGCACACGTCGTATACGGCAGCTCCCCTCGGAGCGTAATTGACGGCAGTTTCGACAAGCAGCTCCGTTTCGGGACGCGGTATAAGCACGCCCTTGCCGACACGGTAGCTGTAGCCCATAAACTCCCACTCGCCGAGGATGTACTGAAGCGGCTCGCCTGATATGCGTCTTTCGACATATCGGCGCAGCTTTGCTTCAACGTCGCCGTCCGCCGTTTCGGAGCCGCGGAGCAGAATATAATCCCTGCTTTTTCCCGTGCAGCCCTCAAGCAGAAGCCTTGCCTCGCGCCTTGCGTTTTCCACTCCCGCGTCGGAAAGCTTTGCCGCGGCTTCGGCAAGCAGTTCGTCAAGCGTCCTGCTCATCGGCTGTTTCTTCTTCGGGCGGCATACCGATATTTTCGTCCGCAGGCGCTTCCGGCTTGTTTGCCGCTTCGTCGGCGGTCGCTTCCGGCTCGTCAAGAACTGCTTTAAGCGCGGCAATGGCGACTTCTATTACATCGTCTTTCGGCTCCTTTGTTGTTATCCGCTGCATCCACAGTCCCGGCGCGGCGAGCACCGACACCATTGCGTTGTCGTGCTTTCCGGCGTACATGAGAAACTCAAAGCCGAGGCTCATTACAACCGGCAGCATCATAAGCTTGACAAGCACCCAGAGCACCCTTATTTCGGTTACCGCCGTGCCCGCGAATATTACCGATATCAGGGAAGCTATCAGTATGCTTATGATTATTATGACAAAGATGAAGCTTGTGCCGCATCTCGGATGGAATCTGCTGTGCTTTCTGACGTTTTCGACGGTAAGCTCCTCGTCCGCCTCAAGGCAGAAGATGGCTTTGTGCTCCGCGCCGTGATACATGAAAAGCCGTTTCATCTCTTTCATATTTGAGACTGCCGCCATATAGCCTATAAATATAAGTATTTTTATCGCGCCCTCAATTAACGGACGCCAGACAACGTCAATGCCCGTAAAGCGCACAAGCACCTCGTCGAATAAAAGGCTCGGCAGATAAATGAAAAGCGCGAACGAAAGCGCAAAGCCTATAAGCGCGGATATTACGCCGATAACCGCCATCATCTTCGGCCCGAAGTGGTCGGTTATCCACTTGTCTGCCTTGGACATGTTTTCTTCCTCGTTACCAAAGTCGAGGCTCGTCTTTTCGGCGGACTCCATGAGGCACTTGTAGCCGAAAATCATTGATTCCACAAAATTAACCGGTCCCCGTATGAACGGCTTTCCGAATATCTTATATTTGTTCTTC
Source organism: Ruminococcaceae bacterium UBA1425 (assembly GCA_002329365.1). Classification (GTDB taxonomy): domain Bacteria; phylum Bacillota; class Clostridia; order Oscillospirales; family Acutalibacteraceae; genus UBA1425. The sequence goes on along the minus strand of DCUB01000044.1, from coordinate 36,773 downwards.
AGCTTTTTATAGTTTTTCGGGGTTGTCTCGATTGAGCCGTCGGGCATGCGGAGCGACATTGCGGAGCCTTTCGGTCCCGTCATCATTATGCCCTCCATGAGAGCCTGCCCGCCTACGCCCGAAAAACACCTTTTCTTCCTGCCGCCGCTATTCTCTTTCTCTTTGCTCATTTAGCTTATCGTTCCTTTCCTCCGCCTGTATCGCCGTACCGACAGGAAGTAAAATAGTAACAGTTGTGCCAGTGCCGAGTATGCTGTTGATTATAAGCTCGCCGCCGTGCATTTTTACGATTTCGTCCGCGACGGCAAGCCCTATGCCCGAGCCCCTTACCGACGTGTCCGCCTTGTAGAATTTTTCCTTTACCCTCGGCAAATCCTTTTCGGCAATTCCGCAGCCGGTGTCGCTTACCGTGATTTCAAGCTTACCGTTGTCTTTCAGTTCCGCCTCAATAAGTATCTTTCCGCCCTGCTTTGTATATTTAAGCGCGTTGTCGATGACGTTTACGAAAACCTGCTTAATCCTGTCGGGGTCGCCCTCAATCGGCGCCGGCTCGTTCGTAACGTTGTACAGAAGCTCTTTGCCGTCGCGCAGAGCGCGCTCCTTGAAAGTGAATATAGTATCGTCAAGCTCCGCGAGGACATCCATTTTTTCTTTGCGGAGGCGTATTCCCCCGCTCTGCATCCGCGAGAAGTCAAGAAGCTCCTCGACCATTCCCGTAAGCCTTGTCGATTCGCTTATTATGACCTCCATTCCCCTCTTTGTCAAAGCCGCGTCGCTCTCGCCGACCTGCTGAATAGTTTCGCCCCAGCCCTTGATAGCCGTAAGCGGCGTTCGCAGCTCGTGCGATATCGTTGAGATAAACTCGTTTTTCATTCTGTCGGCGGCGCTTATTTCGGCAACCATGTTGTTGACTGTTTTCTGAAGCTCGCCTATCTCGTCGTTTGTTTTGTGGAAATCCATCCTTGTATCAAGGTCGCCGTCGGCTATTCTCTTCGCGGCTGCCGTAACGCTTTTTATTGCCCTTACTATTTTGCCGATGAACAGCGTGCTCGGAAAAACTATGATAAAAAGCGCGAACAGGCAGACGATAAAGAGGATGATAATAAGTGTCGTTACCTGCGAGTCGATTGCCCTTAAAGATATCATGTAACGGACGGCGGCCGCGCTGCCTTTTCCGGAAGGCGACAGCAGAAGCGTCATAGCCATAACCTTTTCGCCCGTTTCAAGCCTGCCCGTCCAGTCGCCCCTTCCCGTAGAAGACTCCAACGCCGCTTCGTAATCGGGCATAGAAATGTCGTCGGGAGGCTGAAAACCGTCGGAGGTTGCTATTATCCTGCCGTTTTTATTGATTATCCATACGCACATTTTATCGTCGTCGTCAAAGTTTTCGATAAAATCGCGGGCAGCCTCGGAAAAGCTTTCGTCCGCGGTGCCGGAGTAAAGGTTGAAAAAAGTTGTTACAACGTTGTTGTCGCGCGAATCAAGCATATTCGATACGGATCTGTAATAGAACATATGTATCCATGAGGAAAGTGAAACGGTCAATACAATCATCAGCAGCGCCGTAAAGCTTAAGGTTTTGCGCAGCCACTGACGAGTAATGCTCCGGTATTTCATCTGCCTTCCTCCCGTGCGTGTTACCTTAATTCAGCTTACCCACTTGTAGCCTACTCCCCAGATTGTCATAAGATGCTTCGGCGAAGACGGCTCTGTTTCGACCTTCATTCTCAGCCTGCGTATGTTTACGTCGACTATCTTTTCCTCGCCGTAATAATCGGAACCCCAGACCTTTGCGAGAATGTCCGTTCTGCTGAGAGCGGCGCCCTGATTGCGGAAAAAATACTCCATTATCTGAAACTCAACCTGCGTCAGTTCAATCGGCTTGCCCGCCATTGTGAGCGTGCGGCTGCGAAGGTTCAAAACGTAATCGCCCGAAACAAGCTCGTTTTCCTCGCGTTTTTTCGCGTCGGCGCCGCTGCCGATAGCCACGCGCCTGTAAATCGCGTCTATTCTCGCCATCAGCTCGGACGGCGAAAAGGGCTTTGTAACATAGTCATCGGCGCCGACGAGCAGACCGGTTACCTTATCCATTTCCTGCGTCTTTGCAGTGAGCATTATTATTCCTATGTTGCTGCTGTATGAACGGAGCTTTTTGCAAAGCTCTATGCCGTCCATTTCGGGCATCATTATGTCGAGCACGGCTATGTCAAACTCACCGTTGCACGCTTGAAACTCGTTTAGCGCCTGCGCGCCGTCGGCTGCCTCGACAACCTCGTAGCCGCCCCGCTGAAGATTGATTACTATAAACTCTCTTATTGACGTTTCGTCCTCGGCTACAAGCACACGCTTCATTAAATCACAGCCCCTTTTTATTCGTAATACTGATTCCATAAACATAGCGGTATAATTTTTTAGGATTTTTTGTGTTATGCAAGGCTGACGACGAAGCCAAACTGACGTATGCGAGGAGGAAAACGCAGCAGAACGCAAAAAAGACCAAAAAGTAAACGCTATGGGTTAATTGGAATTAGTATAATATTCAATACAATCTGCCAGCGTTTTTTCGTCAAGCGTCAGTTCGGAGCCGGCTTTAAAAATCTCTGATATGAGAACCTTTTTTTCTCCGTTTTCCGCAAGCACGCTGTATCCCTCAAACAAAACCGAGCTGTTTTGCGCCCAGCTTTCTTCCGTTGTGAATATAAGGCTGAACAGGTAACCGTCGTTTTCCCCGCCCGCGTTGTTTATTTCATAAAAATCCCACTTGTTCGTTTCGGAAAACTCAATTACGGAAATTTTGTCTTCCCAACCGTCGGGGATATAGAAAACGCAGCCCTCGGAATAGTTTACAAAGCTGCGGCGCACCGTGACAGGCTCGCCGTTTTCAATCTTGAACCAGTTTGTCATGTAAAACTGCCCGGAAATGCCAGTTGTGCCGTAACGCGTTTCGCCGCCTGTCATAGCGGACTGCGTCGGTATCTCGGTTATCCCGTCGCCGTTTATATCCCTTGACCCAAGGCGGACGCTGCGCCAGCTTACGTTGTTTGAGCGCGTATCCGGGTCGAGCAGCGGAACGGACAGTGCCTTTAGCTCTTCGTTCCAGTAAACAGCCTCGGTAATCATCTGCGACTCGCCTTTTGTGGCGTCGACGTAGACATATAGCGGTCTGCCGCCGACAGCCTTGTCGGACTTTACCGAAACATAGCCGCTGATGTTGCCGTCGAGATATTTCTTGTCCATTAGCTTTACGGAGCCGTCGTCGGCTATTTTCAGCATTTTTGCAACGGATGTCTGATTTTCTGACACGGAATCGAGATGGAACAAAAGTATTTCGGTGTCGCTGTCGGAATCCATGTCGGCAAGAATTTTAACGGTGAACATCTCCGCCGAAAGCTCCGTCAGCTCCCTGTCGCCCGTCGACAGACTGTAAACCGACAGCATCTTGTTGCTTTTGCTGTCGAAAAGGCTCCAGCTCAGGATGATTTCAAGGCTGCCGTCTGAGTTCATGTCGCACAAATCGACGGAATAAACGTCGCAGCCCTGACCGGCGGCGGACAGCACATATTTCCAGCTTCCGTCCTCGTAATCGAATACGCCTATCATAACGGAGGTTTGGAGCGTGCTTTCGCAGTAGAACACAAGCGCCTCTTCCCCGCCGTCGCCGTCGATGTCGTGAACAATGAAGCTTGAACGGTAATCGCCGCTGACGGGAGCCTTGAAAAGGACGTCTCCGCTTATCGACTCCTCAAACGCCGATTGAAGCCCGTAGTTTGTTCCGTATGGCTTCGGCGGCTTCATTAAGTCGTTTATTCCCGACAGCCCGGGCGAACAGCCCGGAAGCAGGGACAGACAGAAAAGCGCGATAATAACGGCAACCGCCGCCGCTTTTGCACCCGACATTATCCGCCCTCCTTTTTTAGCATTTCTTTAATTCACTATGACAGACTGACGTCAACGGCGTAGGAACCGTATGCCCAGCAGCTTTTCGTGTTGCTCACAGTAATGTCTGCCGTCGCTCTGCGTGTCCCCTTTTCGGCGTCGAACTGCGACGCGTCGACAGTTACCGTAATGTCGTCTGCCGTGAGCGTTTCGATTTCCTGCGGCAGACCGATAACCGTTACCGTCAGGCCTCCGTTTCCGGCAACAGCGGCGTTAAATCCCTCGGGCACCTTATTAAACACGACGTTGTCAACAGGCACCGTTAATACCTTCTTTTCAAAGTCGGGTATTTCAAAGCTTACGTAAATCTTCTGTGTGTCGTCGAGCACCTTCGCGTTCGCGAGCGAGCTGCTTTCGAACTCGAACCTGTTTTCGCCGATGTTTATCTGTGAGAAATCGATTGAGCCTACGGAAACGGAATTCGCGTTTTCAAGGAGCTCCGAAGCCATCGCCACATTAAGCGTTTCGGGTTTGCAGGTGTACGATATCGGATTGTCGGCAAAATAGGACGGCGTGTTTTTGAACAGTACGCTTGTTTTAAGCGTCGCCGCCTTCAGCACGGGAATTGTTACAGTTATAGCATCGTAGCCGTCGTTTACGGTGAGATATCGGAGTGTTCCGCCGTATTCGTTTATCGGGATTGCCGAAGAGTCGAAGGTTGTGGTTTTTGTAAGCGGCGCGTCTATCTTGACCTTTGCTATGACGCTGTCTATTTTTTCAACCTCGGTAGCGGGGCCGGAAACTGTGACAAGCTCGCTCGACAAAACGGTGTCGCCCTGTATAAAGCCTTCGTCGACTATTCCGCCCTCGGACGAAATGTCGGCTTTGACGGTGTATTCCTTTTCAAGCAGATGGTCGAAGAAAACCTCGACGCTGTCCTCGGAGCAGCCGATAATTTTCAAACCGGCTCCGGGATCCTTTGTGGCAAGCTCGAGCTGAAGCCTGTTTTTGCCCGCTGCAACGACATAATTTGTGTTCGCCGTGACTAAGATGTCGTCCGCGGTGAGCGCCGTCGGGCTTATTACATATCTTTTTCCGCTTACCGTAACCGACACCTTGAATTCGCTCTGTCCGAAAATCTGAAGCCCCAGCCTTTCGGGGCTGCTGTTTTCAAGGTCGATTACTACGGGAACGTTGTCGATTGTCCGCTGCTCAACGGGGCTGAAAAACATGGCGACAATCACCCAGATAACGACTGCCATAAGCGCGGAAAAGAAAAAAGCAACCTTGTTGTTTGAAAAAAGCCGTGAGAAGCTGAAATGTTTATTTCTCATTTTTTGCCTCCAGAAAACAGGTTCCTAATTCTTGTTCCCTTTTCTCCGTCGCCCTTTGATTCCTTGATAAGCAGCATCTCGCTTAAAATTTCCCTAAGCTCGCCGTCGGATATGTTCCTTTTTAGTCCGCCCTTATAAGCCGTGGAAATATAGCCGTTTTCCTCTGAAACCACGACAATAAGCGCGTCGCTTTGCTCGCTCATGCCCAGAGCCGCCCTGTGGCGCGTGCCGAGCTCGCTTTCGACGCTGCTGTGGTCCTGCGTAAGCGGCAGAATACACCCGGCGGCGTAAAGCTTGTTGTTCCTTATAACAGCCGCGCCGTCGTGGAGAGGGGCCTTCGGGTAAAAGATGTTGCTTACAATCTCCTCGCTTATTGAAGCGTCGACGAGCGTGCCCGTTTCGATTATTTCGCCGAGCAGGGTTTCGCGCTCAAATACTATAAGCGCGCCGATTTTCCTGTCGCTCATGTCGGAGCATGCCTTGCATACGCTGTTGATTGTTTCGTTTGTTATGCGGTTTTGCTTAATCTGCTCGCTTCTTGCCATTATATTGCTGACGCTCAGTATTCTTGTTCTGCCCATTGATTCGACAGCGTGCCTGATTTCGGGCTGAAAAATTACGATGAGAATAATGAAGATATTCGTAAACAGCTTGTCGAAAATATAGCTGCTTGCCTGCATGTTAAGCGTGGAAATCACAATGTAGACGACGCCCAGCAGGATAATTCCCTTAATCAGCTGAATTGTCCTTGTATCCCTTATCAGCTTTATAGCGCTGTAAAGGACAAAGGTGACAAGACAGATATCAAGAACGTCGGAGAACCTGAACGTGGCGAACACGTCGGCGACGGGTTGTAGTACAGTCAGCAATTTTAAGCAACTCCCATAGGCTATGCCTCACTTCAACAAGTGATTTTAACACATAAGCCGCTCTTTTTCAATTAAAAAGACAATTAATTTAAGAATAATTAATATATTATACATACGGCGTGAGCGGCGATTCCCTCGCCCTCACCTGTGAAGCCCAAGCCCTCCTCCGTTGTGGCCTTGACGCTTATCTGTTCCACCGTAACAGAGCAGGCGCGGGCTATGTTTCGGCGCATTACGTCAATGTACTGCCTTAGCTTCGGCCTCTGCGCGATAACAGTCGCGTCGATGTTCGATATAGTATAGCCGCTCGTCTTCAGCTTAACGGCGACTGCATGCAAAAGCTCAAGGCTGTCGGCGTCCTTAAAGCTTTCGTCGGTGTCGGGAAAAAGGCAGCCGATATCGCCTATCGCGGCGGCTCCGAGCAGAGCGTCGGCGACAGCGTGGAGAAGCACGTCGGCATCGGAGTGACCGAGCAGCCCCTTGGGGAACGGAATTTCGACGCCGCCCAAAACGAGCCTTCTGTTTTCCGAAAGCCTGTGCACGTCGTAGCCGTGACCTATTCTGTACATTTTGTATCATCCCCGAATTTTCTGTTTATTTCCTCCGCCGCCGCCTTGTATTCGTCGTAGGTTATGAAGGTGTTCAGCACCGACACGAGAGAGCCGGACGAAAGCCTTGACGGGAGCTCGAAATATTCAAGAAGGCGAAGCCTTTTTTCCCTGCTTTGTTTTGTTCCGCTGAAGCCGTCCTCATAAAGGTCGACATTTGTAATAAGCCGTCTTTCCTCTCCGTCGCCTGTTTCCTCGCATGTGACCCCCGCCTTTTCAAGCGCGGACATGATAACTTTTGTAGGAACACCCTCGACGCCGAGCTTGCCTTCCTTCGAATACCCGGTTTTTCTTTTTTCCTTGCCGAAAATGTCCGGGATATACGCGTGTTTAACGGTATCCTGCGGAACGCTTCCGCCGATAAACGAACGTATCATAAAGCCGGCGGAATCGCTGTCGGTCAGTATGAGAAGTCCCCGCGTACGGGCAAGCCGCTTAATAAGCTGCTGCTTTTCCCTGTCTTTGAAAACGGAAAAGCCGTCGGTTGTGACTATAACCGTGTCAAGAAGCTGAGACAGCTTTATCTTGTCATATTTGCCCTCGACAATTACGGCCTGTTTTATCCTTAACGTATCAGCTCACCGCCTTTATTGTGAGCAGCCGCGTCACGCACTTTTCAAGAATCATTTTTCCGTCAAGTCCCGAGCCCTTCAGCAGCCTGTCGGCTTCATACAGCTCGTCAAGACAGCTGCGAAGCTGTGCCGTGGAAAGAGAGGCAGCCTGCGACGACGCGTTTCTGAGCCTGAACTCCTTGTTTTTGTAATCGAACACTTTGGCGACGTCCTCTGCTCTTCCGCCGCTTTGACGACAGATTTTCACCCTGTACATATCGACGTAGGACGATATGAGGGCGCCCATTATCATAATCGGCTCCGTTCTTAAATCAAAAAGCGCGGACAGCGTACCGAAAGCCCTCTGAGCATTGTTTGCCGCTATGGCTTTCGTCAGGTCGAATACCGCCGCGTCTATCGTTTTGACGGCAACCGCGTCAATGTCCGCGTATTGTATTTCGCCGCCGCCTGTAAAGGCGCACACCTTTTCAAGCTCGTTTAACAGGTTTGTCAGGTCATCGCCCACGAGAGAAATAAGTCTGCCCGCCTTGTCGGGCGACATAACGCAGCCCCGCTTTGCGGCACCTGAGCAGACGAGCCTTACAAGCTCGCTCCTGCTTTTTCTGTTAAGCGCGACAGCATAACCGTATTTTGTGACTTCCTTTAAAAAACTACGCCATTTAGCGTTGTTTTTTAAGGATACCTCGATATGGTCCATCCAGATGACAAGCACGGTGGTGTCCGGCAGATCGGATATGATTGCGCTGAATTTTTCGGCTTCGTCCTTTGTGAGAGAGTCCGCCGGAAGGTCGTGAACTATTACGCAGTTCATTCCGCCCATCATCGGGTAGGCTTCCAATGTTTCCGACAGCGTGTAAAGGTCTATGCCTTTACCCTCGAATTTGTGAAGGTTGAAATCCTCAAAGCCCTTTTCAACAGAAACTTCCGCAATGCGGCCGACATAGAAGCTTTTCAGATAATCCTCCTCGCCGTATATAAAATACAGTCTGTCCGGTTTTCCGCTTTTCAGTCTCTGCTTCAGTTCGTTTTCCGAAATTTCGGGCATTACCCGACCTCCTCTCCGTTTACGGCGTCAACATCCGATTTTTTTATTTTCAAAATGTCTTCATTCCGACGTTATGATATACCCCATCGATTCCAGTTCGGGGAAGTCGCCGTTTTCGTTCGGGATAATTTTTGCTATCCTGTAATACTCGAATATTTTTTCCACCCCGCCGCAGGTCTGCCAGTCGGCAAGCCTTACAAATGCCCTGAACACCGCCGCCGGCTCCCCGTTGTGCTCCGTGTGCGCACTGACAAGCTCGTAGTCGGCTTCGGGCAGCCTGAACGTCTCAATAAAATCATCAGCCGCGCCGCCCTTGTAGCAAGAGCAGAAGCGGCTGTTTTTCAGCATCCATTTCGCGAGGGCTTTACGAAGTTCGTCTTCCCGAATAACGTCTAAAGCCATATGTTTCAGCTTGTCACGCTCCGTTAAATAATTCTTCGGTATGCATTATGTCGTACAGCATGTCGGGACGGGACGTGAGAATTCCGTCGGGGTTGCGGGAAAGCGCGTCATATAACTGATATTTGCCGTTCGCCCCGGTAATAATAATCATCATATTGTTTTTTCTTAAAAGCTCCGCAAACTCCGGCGTGTACTGACCGATATCGCACTTGAAGCCCAGCGCGCCGAATTTAAGCGCACCGTCGACAAGAGAAGCGCGGACGTTCTCATCGCTTAAGTCGGCGTCGCCCGGAACCGTAAAGACCATGTTAATAATCTGATACTGCTCAACGATATATTCGGCGCTGCTTACATCCATGTCCGAAAAAAATATTAAATTCTGCAGGCCGTATTTGTTTATCACGGAAAACACCGATTCTGTGTCCGTAAACTCCTTGAGATTAAGGAAAAGCCTGATGTAGCTGTGCTCCTTGACGAATTTAAGCACATTCTCAAGAGTTTCTGAGCGTTCCGTAACAAAATCGTTGCCCCTTGCGAGAACGGGTATTCCGTCGTCTCTGAAGGCGACGTTTATTTCGATGCAGGTAGCGCCGCTTTTAAACGCCGCCTCAAACGATTCGAAGGTGTTGGCGGTTTTTCCGCAGCAGCCGGCGGCAGCGACGTTCATAAAGCCCATCGGCAAATTTATTGCTTCGCGGAACTCCGCGAGCTTTTCCTCCGAAATATGCGACGCCCTGTACCCTGTAACGGAGGTAAACACCGCTCCCGCGGCAACGGCTATTATTATAAGCAGTACCGCGATTTTTTCCGGCGCGAGGTTGATTTTGAGTTTACGGTTCAAAGCGGAGTTTTCCCCCTTTTTGTTATGAATTATAAGGATTTGTGAAGCATCGGACACGGTACGCCGTATACCTGCGCCAGAACGGCTCTCGTTCGTTTCTCGGAACGCATGAATGCGTTCCCTACTGCCTTGTATCACCTAAATCATTACGCTGCAATTACGATATAATCTTCAAAAATCTTCGGGTCGTCGAGGACGCCTGCCCCTACAATCAGGGCGTTTAGTCAAGTTATTGACGATAGTCTAAAATCTAAGGTCTAAGGTCTAATGTCTAACGTCTAACATCTATTTTGCGCATGCTCTTGTTATATCAATCATCCTGTCAAACTTTTTCTCGATATCCTCTACAAGCTTAAACTGCGTGCGGCAGCGGTCGAGATTGTGCTCCGGATAATCGATTCTGAAATATACGTCGCCGTTTAAATAATCGCCGAGGAACCTTATTCCGCACTCGTAGGTCATAAGCTTCGCGGAAAAGGGCAGCAGCTCGATTTCGCGCTGCGTCAGGCTGTCGCCCGCGGCGCAAAGATAGCCTCTCGTGTATTGCTCGTAAAGCTCAAGGCTCAGCGATACCTTTGACAGGTCCTTTTCATCCTCCGCCGCGGTGTTTGCCCCGAAACGGATGCTGTCGCCGAAATCGTAAAGCGACAAACCCGGCATTACCGTATCAAGGTCAATAACGCATATGCCCTCGCCTGTTTTTTCATCGAACATCACGTTGTTTAATTTTGTGTCGTTATGCGTTACGCGCAGCGGCAGCTCGCCCTTTTCAAGCAGTTCGACAAGCACGCCCGCGTCTTTTTCGCGCGCAAGCGCAAACTCGATTTCGCTCTGCACATACTTTGCCCTGCCCGCCCTGTCGTTTTTGACGGCGTCCTTAAAATCCCTGAACCTTGATACCGTGTTATGGAAATCCGGTATCGTTTCGTGAAGCGTGTGGCAGGGATAACCGTCAAGCATGCACTGAAACCTGCCGAACGCCTTTGCGGCGTTGTAAAAAGTAGTAGGACAGTCGATGCATTGGCATGTGAATGAATCGGTTACGTAGTTGTAAACCCTCCAGTGTCTTCCCTGCCTGTCGACGTAATACGGCTTGTTGTCGACCGTACGGAAAACATGGAGAGTTTCGCGCTGAACGTCGCCCCCGTTTGAAGATATAATGCCCGACAGATACTCCGTTACATTTTCAATGTTTTCCATCAGCTCGTCGGGATTTTTAAAGACGTTTACGTTAATCTCCTGAAGAACATAGCGGTTAATCCCGCCGTTCTTTTTGAATTCGATGACATAAGTATTGTTGATATGACCGTGATTTGACGGATATGCGCCGCAGAACTCGCCGTCAAAGCAGAAATTTGAGCATATCTCGTCCGCGTCAAAGTAATTATCCCGCAATTAAGACCCACCCCTATAAGTATTCGATTAAATAAAACCTGAAAATTATTATATCTTTATCGGCGAATATAGTCAATATCGAAATTATTGTGCCAATATATAATTAAGCAACCAATTAAATCACTTCAAGCTCATCCCTGCTTCCGAGCTTTTTAAATGGCGCGTGCGGCTCGGTCTGGTACCAGTAGGCTACCGAGCAGATATCGTCCCGAAGCGGGTTATAGCGCCCGCCAGAACGCCAGCCGATTGCCTGAATCGTTATTTTGAAGTCCTCGTTGAATCTTATGGGGTCGGGTAAGTGGAAGCGGTACATCGAGTGCCTGTTCCCGACATGGTTTGTGGGTATCTGCGGCTCCCCGGCTGCCGTTATGTCCTGATATCCGAGAAAGGGCGCCGAATAATTGCCGTTAAAGCCCCACGCGCCGCCGAAATAATCCTCTGTTCCCGTGCCGATATACGACGGGTACTCCCTGTCGCCGTCGATAAACGCCTTTATTTCTCCTTCGCCCCACCAGCCGCTTGTGTTCTGCTGCCAGCCTATCTGCGTGCCAACATATTGTCCTTTTCCACTGACACCGTCAAGTATGACGTAATCCTCCATGTACGGCAGCGGGTTGGTCCTGTTGAATTTTGCGTGGAAGTACGCTTCGTCCTCCGCCACCTCGCGTTTTTCAAGGCTTACGGCATAATAAAAGCCGTCTATATCGCGTTCGGGGTTCCTGTTTTCGACCGTGATTTTAACGTGTCTTCTGAAAGGCATGGGGAAATAGCAGTTCATGCCAAGCGTTGGATTTACGTTTATCGGTACCGACGTAATCAGGAGGGCTTTGCCGAACGCGCAGCAGAAAAAGTCGCCGGCGGGCGACTCGACGCTCGGCAGCTCCTCGCCGTCCCAGTAAATGCGAAGAATAAGGTCGCGCATAAAACGGCGGTCGAAGGTCATCCAGATATGCGTAACGGCGGCCGGCCCGTCGAAGTCCGCTATCGTTACCGTTTCCCCTTTGGGAACCTTGATGCTCGGGCGGATTTTCCAGCCCTTGCCGAGCTCGCGCGCGGCGGCAAGAGGGCAGCCCCAAACCTGACCTATTCGCTCCACCTCGGGCAGAGGCGTTCCGGTCTGGTCCGCCATTCCTCCCCTGCCCTTTTCGCCGTATACGTTTTCGGCTGTTATAAGGCATGTTGTTCCCTTTTTGAGCTTCGCGATATTATCAAGCATTAAAGCCGTCCCCCTTTTTGTTTTTTATATGTTAACATACAAGCCCGTTGTTTTCAATCAAATTTTGACCTCCGGCGTCAATTGTGAAAAGACGGGCAAAAAGATACGCAGGGGCGCAAAAAATGTTGATAATTGCAGCATGTTATGGTATAATATATCAATACAAAAAACGGAGGACAAGCATATGACTGTAACAAAAGAATCTAAAATAGGCGAAATCCTTGATTATAACATGGAAACGGCGCGGTATTTTCTTGAGATGGGAATGCACTGCCTCGGCTGTCCGTCCGCGAGGAGCGAAACGCTCGAGCAGGCGTGCTTCGTCCACGGCATTGACCCCGACGAGCTTGTAGAAAAAATAAACGGTTTTCTCGCTTCCGAGGGCTGATGCAAAGGTTTTCCCCGCGCCTCAAAATGACGGCGGAGATGGTAAGAGACGGTGCGGTCGCTGCCGATATCGGTACCGACCACGCTTATCTTCCGGCTTATCTCGTGTCGTCCGGCACATGTCCGCGCGCCCTTGCAACCGACCTGCGCGAAGGGCCGCTCAGAAACGCCGCCGAAACGCTCGCGCAGCTTTCGCTGAGTGATAAAATCGAGCTTAGATTGTCGGACGGTCTTGACGGAATTTCCTCAGACGACGCCGACGACTTTATTTTTGCCGGAATGGGCGGAACGCTTATTGTCGAAATGCTTTCGCGCGCCGTCTGGATTAAGGACAAAACGAAGCGGTTTGTTTTTCAGCCGATGTCAAGACCCGAGGAGGTTCGCGCTTTTCTTATAAGTAACGGTTTCACGATACTGTATGAAAACGCGTGCTTTGACGAGTGCCGTCCCTACATTGCCTTTTGCGCGGAGTATTCACAAGCCGAGGCAAAGGACTACGCAGACTCCTACATATATACCGGCGAGCTTTTCCGCTGCAAAAACGACGCGGCATCATACCACTTTACGAAAACCTACATATACCTCAAAAAGCGTGCCGACGCGCTCGAGTACGCAAACCTCCTGCCTGACGAGGTGGAGTTTATAAGAAAAATTCTACCCGATATAAAGCAATATACGAAGATACAGGCTAAGGACTAATACATTGTTTCACCTAAAGCTTTTCACAACGACTGCGGTAAAACCTTCAAATCCCTCAGGTCGCCGAGGGCGCCGACCCCTACAAATTCGGGCGTTATACGTTAGCATTTATAGTATGTGTAGGGCGCGGCATACTTGACGCGCCGCTGATATAGCATAAACGATACGGAGAATCTGTTGACAAAAAACTACGTCGCGTATAGAAATCCGTACCCTATAATAAAGGCATTTTGTCAGATTTCAGACAATACAGGTACTATAGACTAAGGGCTAACCTCTTATTTCTTACCTCTTACTTCTCAAAGGGGGTTTTTATATGACAACCGTAAGGGACGTGTATGATTTCATCGATTCCATAGCGCCGTTTTCAGGTCAGCTCGAATATGACAACAGCGGCTTTCTTGTAGGCGACCCCGACTTGGCTGTTCGCTCCGTTGCCGTTTCGCTCGACATCACAAGGGAAACTATCGAGCTTGCGAAGGAGTGCGGGGCGGAGCTAATTGTAAGCCACCACCCCGTAATCTACAAGCCGTTAAAGCGCCTTACAAAGGGCGAAGCGGCTTATGAGCTTGCCGCCTCGGGAATTTCGGCAATCTGCGCCCACACGTCGCTCGACTGTGCCGTCGACGGCGTAAACGACGTGCTTGCCGACATTTTTTCACTCTCAAAGATTGAGGCTGTCATAACAAGCGATACTCCCGTTCCGATGGTTCGCGTCGGGTTCCTGCCAAGGCCGTTGTCGCCATATGAGCTTGCCGTTGAGGTTTCCGAACAGCTTGACTGCAAGCTTCGCTGGTGCGACGGCGGGCGTCCTGTCGAAACAGTCGCCGTCTGCGGCGGAAGCGGCGGAAATCTTGCCGCCGAAATTTCCGAAATGGGCATCGACGCACTCATCACGGGCGACGCGAATTATCATAACTTCCTCGACGCTGCCGACAGCGGGCTTACGCTTATAGCGGCAGGTCATTTTGAAACGGAATATCCCGCGGTACCCGTGCTTGCCGAAAGGCTTCAGGACAGATTCCCCGACGTCGTCGTAACGGTGCTTAAACAAAAGAGAACGATTAAACACTTATAATAATGGGAGTTCACATATGTATAAAAAAGCCGTTTCGTTAATCCTTGCGTTTTCCCTTTCGGTTCTTTGCAGTGTCCCCGCCTTTGCAGCAGACAGGACCGAATGCGGCTGCGGACACACGCCCGTTATTGTAATAAGCGGCGTCGGCAGCTGCCCGTTCTATATCGACAAAGGCACACAAAACGAACATATCTGCTTTCCGCCGCAGCTCAACGCCGGAAAGATTATATGCTCCGTATTTGCCGGCATTTTCAAGGCCGTTGTAAAGCGCGACTTCAACGTGTTTGCCGACGCTCTGGCGGACGTCGCGCTCGGCGTCTTTGAAGAGTTCAGGTGCGACGAAAATGGCAACTCAAAATATAACGTGTCGCCGGAGACCTTTCCCGGCTCCACGGAAAACTACGACGAGTATTTAACGAGCGATAAACCCGAATTCAATATCGTACACGCGCTCGTCGACGAGATAGGCGCCGACCACACATATTTCTACAATTACGACTGGCGGCTTGACCCCTGCGCCAACGCCGACAATCTTGACGCTTTTATAAGCGGTGTTCTTGACGAAACAAATCACGAAAAGGTAAGCGTTGTGCCGTGCAGCATGGGCGGTGTTCAGACGCTCGCGTATTTTGCCGAGTACGGCGGAAAGAAAATCGAAAAGGCTGTGTTCATGTCGCCTGCCGACAGCGGGCTTATGTTTGTCGGCAATCTTTTTAACGGCGAGCTTCAGATAAACAAGTACGACGTTTTTCAATATCTGAAAACCTTAAAGACGGGCAACGCACTTGCCGACGCTTTTATAGGACGCGCCTGCGGCGCGCTCGGCACGGGCATGCTTTTTAACGGTCTGTTCAGGTTCGTAAACGGGTTCGGCGAGCGTCTTAACCCCACGGCAATCGACAAGGTGCTAAAAAATACGTTTGCCTCGATGCCCGGCATGTGGTCGTTTGTACGTCCCGAAAAATACGAGGGCGCGAAGGCTCTGCTGCTCGGCGGCGCGACTGACGAGTTCATACAAAAGGCAGACCGTTATCAATACGAAGTCCGGCGTAACCGCGACGAGATACTGAACAGGGTAATGTCGGAGGACGGCACGGCTGTCGTTTACTGCTCGCATTACGACAAGGGAAGCCTTCCCGTTACCTCAACGGGGAGCAGCCACGGCGACTGCCTTATCGAAACGACATGCACAAGCGGCGGGGCTTTCTGCGCCAAAGCCGGAACAACGCTTCCCGTCGGATATGTTCAGAAGAATTACTGTTCAGGTCACAACCATTTATCAGCCGACAGGATTATAGACGCCTCCTGCTGCACTCTTCCCGACAGTACATGGTTTTTCAAGGGCATAAGCCACGTCGGCGGCCTGTACGGCTCCGACCAGTGCAGGTTTATCATATGGGCGCTCGGCTTCGACGGTCAGCCGACGGTGTTCGACAACGATGATTTCCCGCAGTTTTTACAGGCCGACCATACAATGATGAAGCTCACCCCCGTGGCGGCTTCTAACTGATGATTTTATCTTCCCAATCATAGGGGCGCACCTGTTTGTGCGCCCATTGCACCTGCGTGTGCGCCCGCGGTCGAGCACAGAAAACAACCACGGGTGACCGCAAGGGTCGCCCCTATAAGACAAACGGATTGCTTTTTCCCTTTTGACATAAAATCATGAAAGGACAGATTTCGCATTTGAGCAGCAAGGATAATATCAGAAATTTCAGCATAATCGCGCACATAGACCACGGCAAGTCCACCCTGGCGGACAGGCTGCTGGAGCTAACAAATTCCGTCGCCCTGCGCGACATGACGGCACAGCTCCTTGACAAAATGGACCTTGAGCGCGAAAGAGGCATCACCATAAAGGCGCACGCCGTAAAGCTCGACTACACCGCTCCCGACGGTCAGGTATATTACCTCAACCTGATAGACACTCCCGGTCATGTCGACTTCAATTACGAGGTGTCGCGCTCACTTGCCGCCTGCGAGGGAGCTCTGCTTATAATAGACGCTTCGCAGGGTATCGAGGCGCAGACGCTTGCCAACACTTATCTTGCGCTTGACCACAACCTTGAGCTTATTCCCGTCATAAACAAGATAGACCTTCCCGCCGCGGAGCCCGACAGGGTGGCCGCGGAGATTGAGGACATAATAGGGCTTGACTGCTCGTCGGCGCCGCGTGTTTCAGCCAAAACGGGAGAAAATGTCGGGCAGGTGCTTCAGCGCATTGTCGAGCTTATTCCTCCCCCCGAAAACAACGACGACAAACCGCTCCGCGCGCTGATTTTCGACTCGATATACGACAGCTACAAGGGCGTTATAGTATATGTCCGCGTTATGGACGGCTCTATAAAGGCGGGCGACACAATGCGGATGATGGCGACAGGCGCGCAGTTCACCGTCGTCGAGGTAGGGTATATGCGCGCTACGTCCATGGAGCCTGCCGCGCAGCTTTCCTCGGGCGAGGTCGGATACATTACCGCCTCTATAAAAACCGTCGGCGACGCGCGCGTGGGCGACACGGTAACAAACGCCGCAGCACCCGCCGCCGAGCCGCTTCCCGGCTACCGAAAGGCGGTTCCCATGGTTTTCTGCGGTGTTTATCCCGCCGACGGCGCCGACTATGAGGCTCTGCGCGACGCTCTCGCCAAGCTCAGCCTTAACGACGCCTCGCTTTCGTATGAGCCTGAGACCTCCGGCGCTCTCGGCTTCGGCTTCCGCTGCGGCTTTCTCGGTCTTTTGCACCTTGAAATAATTCAGGAACGGCTTGAGCGTGAATACGACCTCGACCTTGTTACGACCGTTCCGAGCGTTATATATCAAATACAGCTTTCAGACAGATCAGTCGTTGAAATCGACAACCCCACGCACTACCCCGACCCCGCTCACATAGACTTCAGCGAGGAGCCGTTCACAAACGCGCATATCTATTCCCCGCCCGAATATGTTGGTTCCATTATGGAGCTTTGCCAGGACAGGCGCGGCGTTTTCAAGGGTATGACCTACATTTCGTCCGACAGAGTGGACATTCACTACGAGCTTCCGCTGAACGAGATTATTTACGACTTTTTCGACTCGCTTAAATCACACACAAAGGGCTACGCTTCGCTTGACTACGAGCTTGCCGACTACCGCAGGTCAAACCTTGTAAAGCTTGACGTCCTTCTGAACGGCGACGTAATAGACGCGCTTTCGTTCATAGTGCATTCCGACAAGGCATACGCGAGGGCAAGAAAAATAGCCGAGCGTTTAAAGGACAATATCCCCCGCCAGATGTTCGAGATACCCATACAGGTGGCTATAGGCGGCAAGGTTATCGCGCGCGAAACGGTTAAGGCAATGCGCAAGGACGTGCTTGCGAAGTGCTACGGCGGCGATATAACAAGAAAGAAAAAGCTGCTTGAAAAGCAGAAGGAAGGCAAAAAGCGAATGAGGCAGTTCGGTTCCGTTGAGGTGCCTCAGGAGGCGTTTATGGCCGTCCTGAAGCTTGATGACAACAACTGATTGTACAAAACGGCGCGGTATTTTTTATACAATCTTACAAAAATGTTTATTTTCTTGTATTGACGGCTGTTGTTTGATATAATTAATATGTTGTCCCGATTAATATTTTTGGAGGTTATGGCATTGGCTTCAGGCGATGGCTCAGCCGCTGTGCGTGAGCAGACAGAGCAAAAAAGCATTCTTCCCCGGGCAAGGCGTTACGTCGGCTCGAAAGAAACGTTTTCCTACATTCTTTACGACATTTCAAAAAGCTTCAACATAACGAAGTACAACGACGTATTCATCACCGATATTTTAAAGATAGGTCTTAAGTTTCAGCCTGTCGTAACGTTCGTCGTCGGCATATGGGATATTATAAACGACGTTATTTTAGCTTCGATTATCGACAAAACGCGCACGCGCTGGGGCAAGTTCAAGCCATATCTTGTAATTTATGCCCTTCCCGGAGTAGCACTGAGCATTTTGTTCTGGTGTATGCCGCTGGTGTTCGGCGGAACCGACCCATACTTTGTTCCAAAGCTCGCATTTTACCTGATTTTGCAGATATCAGAAAACTTAGCGACGTCGATGAACAACATAGCAAGAACGGGAATGCTCTCCACAATCACCCCGAACATCAACGACAGGACAAGGCTTATAACTCAGGCAAACCTGCTTTCGGGCTTTGTTGAAAAAGCGCCGGAGATACTGATGGGGCTGTTTATCGACCTTGTCAACAGAAATGTCATGAAAATTGAAATGACATCGCTCTATATTTCGGCAGGCGTGTTAACCACTGTTGCCGCCGGACTGATGGCTCTTTACTTCGCGCTCGTCGCAAAGGAACGCGTAATGCAGTCCGTCGAAAAGCCCACGTTAAGAGACAGCCTCAAATCCATCGCCACTAACAAGCCGCTGCTGCTTATAACTCTCTCCGAGTTCCTCGGCGCGTTCAGCATCAGCTCCGGCACAAACTTCTATTATATAAACGTGCTCGGTCTTGCCTCGATGTCGACCATAGTCGGCGTGCCCGGCGCGGTTGTTTCGCCGCTCAGCTACTCATATGTCCCGTGGGCAAGAAGACGCTTCTCCACAAAAGCATTGTGGGTCGTCAGCTCGCATATCGACAATTTCCTGCTTGCGGGTGTTTTCTTTGTCGGCTCCGTAAACAAAAACTACAAAAGACTTTCGGCAATGATTCCCGCCTTTATGATTCGCGAAACTCTGTGGATGTTCGTGTGGGGCCTGCGCTCCGTCATTCCCGAAGAAATGCGCAACGAGGCAATAGACTACGGCGAGTGGAAAAACGGTTACAGGAACGAGGGCATGACGGGCGTTACAAAGGGGCTTGCCACAAAGTTCGTCACCACCTTCGGCGGTACCATAAAGTCGTCTATCCTTGCCTCTATCGGCTACAACCAGATAACAGCCGGCTACGGCAAGCAGACCGAGTCTGTTGAATACAAGCTGTTCGCGATGTGCACCATACTCCCCGTCGTAACGGGCATTCTCAGCATTATACCGAAGCTGTTCTATGACCTCAACGGAGATAAGCGCACAAGAATGTACTGCGAGCTTCACGAGCGCCGCCGTCTGGCGCTGTTAGCGGAGGACAAGGCAAAAGAGGCTTCCGGCGAAGACGCACCTGCGTCAGACCTGTTTTGATTTTATTTCGGGTTAATAAATACATGCTTTTTTATCGGAACGCATTTATGCGTTCCGATATTGTTTTAACAGCCGTGTCGTTTTTACATGGTGTTTTGTTCTGATATTGTAGGAACACGGCGTGCCGTGTCCGAAGCCTCATAAAATCTTGCACAACGGTCAAGACCGTTGCCTACGCAGAATTATTATATTCATTTGAGCTTTGTGCATTGGCTTTTAAGGCTAAAACGCGGTGTTGCTTAATAATACAAAACTAAGAACGGTCAGGACATATCCCCACATGTTGTTTTCCAAAGCTTTGGAAAACAATCGTAGGGAACGGTCCTGACCGTTCCGGAATTATATTAAGACCTTATTTTCCGAGCACGCGAACTCTTATTACTCCGTCGATTGCTTCAAGCGCCGCCTTGTCGGCTGCCTTGTCGGCTACGGTGTAGGCTATGCCGTTTTTCTCAGCGCTGAATACAGTATCGCCGAGCACCGACTTGACCGCTTCAACGGCGTCGGCAGTCGAGAACACGCATGTTCTGTTCTTAAAATCGCCCGGCAGCGGAGCCTCGGGGAAGTTAACGGAGTTCTTTATTGCTCCCGTTTCAAGGTAGAGCATAAGCTCCTCAGCCGCCATTATAGCGCAGTTGTCCTCGCTTTCGGGAGTGGACGCGCCGAGGTGCGGCATCGGAATAACGCCGTCGACGCCGAGCTGCTCCTCAGTGGGGAAATCGGTGGCGTAAGCCGCCGCCTTACCGCTGTTGAGGGCTTCGAGTATGTCGTCTGAATTGACAAGGTCGCCTCTCGCGAAGTTGATGATGCGTACCCCGTTCTTCATCTTTGCAAGAGTATCCTTGTTTATCATGTTCTTTGTCTGCGCCGTTCCGGGAGCGTGGAGAGAAATGTAGTCGGCCTGCGTGAAAATCTCGTCGAGGCTGTCAACTATCCTGACAACATCGCTGACACCCTTTACAGGGAACGGGTCGTAGCCGATTACCGTCATTCCGAGAGCTGCCGCCGCATCGGCTACAAGCCTGCCGATTGCTCCCAAACCGACTAAACCGAGAGTTTTGCCCTTGATCTCGGGGCCTACAAACGCGCCCTTGCCCTTTTCGACAGTCTTGCTGACCTCTGCGCCCTTGCACTTGCCCTTAAGGTCGCAGCACCACTCAATGCCGGATACAATCTTTCTTGAGGCAAGCAGCATTGCGCAGATTACAAGCTCCTTGACGCCGTTTGCGTTTGCGCCGGGTGTGTTAAAAACCACAACGCCTTTTTTGGCGCATTCATCAACAGGGATATTGTTCGTGCCTGCGCCGCAGCGGGCGATTGCCGCCGTTTCGGGAGCAAGCTCCATGTCGTGCATCGCCGCCGAGCGCACCATAATGGCGTCGGGAGCCGCGACACTGTCGCCGTAGGTGTATTTATCGTTAAACTTTTGTAGTCCGTATTCTGAAATCTTGTTAAGGGTTAGTATATTATACATTAAATGAACTCTTCCTTTCGTTACGCGTTTGCTTTTTCAAAGTCCGCCATGAACTCAACAAGCTTCTCGACGCCCTCGACAGGCATCGCGTTGTAGATGGACGCTCTCATGCCGCCGACCGAACGGTGACCCTTGATGTTGACAAAGCCGGCTTTTTCCGCCTCGGCGCAGAACTTTTTGTTCAGCTCCTCTGTTTTTGCGACGAACGTTACGTTCATAATCGAACGGTCTCTCGGAAGAACGGGGTTTGTAAACATTTCGCTCCTGTCGAGATAATCGTAAAGGATTGACGCCTTATTAACGTTGCGCTCGCGCATTGCCTCAAGCCCGCCGGTGGTCTTAATCCATTCAAGCACAAGCTTGCAGATGTATATCGGATAGCAGGGCGGAGTGTTGTACATTGAATCGTTGTCCGCCATTATCTTGTAGTCGAGCATTGTGGGCGTGATATCGCGCGCCTTGCCGAGCAGGTCCTCGCGGACTATAACAACCGTAAGGCCCGCCGGAGCGATATTCTTTTGCGCGCCGCCGTACATTACGCCGTACTTAGACACATCCATAGGCTCGGAAAGGAAGCAGGACGAAACGTCGGCAACAAGCGGAACGTCGCCCGTGTCGGGCAGCCCGGAAAAACGCGTGCCGAAAATGGTGTTGTTCTGGCAGATGTAGAAATAATCCGCGTCGGGTCTGAACTGCGACTTGTCGAGGTCGGGTATTCTTGAGAAATTGTCGGTCTTTGACGAGGCGACAGCCCTGACGTCGCCGTACTTCTGGGCTTCCTGATATGCCTTTGTGGAGAACTGGCCGCTTAAAACGTAATCCGCCTTGCCGGAGCCGTTCATGAAGTTAAGGGGAATCGCGGCAAACTGCGTTGAGGCGCCGCCTTGAAGGAAAAGAACCTTGTAGTTGTCGGGGATGTTCATAACCTCTTTGAAAAGGTCGCGCGCGCTGAAGATTATCTCCTCATAAACCTTGGAACGGTGCGACATTTCCATAACCGACTGACCGCTGCCCTTGTAATCGAGCATTTCCTCGGCCGCTCTGTTAAGAACCGACTCGGGGAGCATAGATGGACCCGCTGAGAAATTGTAGACTCTTGACATAGTTTTTACCTCCGAATAGTGAGAATTAAAAAAATCTTGGGTATATTATAATCCTGTCAAATTGCTTTAGTCAAGCTTTTAACAATAAGTAAAATAACACAAATATCCGAAAAAAAACGTGAGAATTTATTCAAATTACCTTTTATAAGAAAACATGCGGGAAAATATTGCAAATTGCACGGATTTGTTATAAAATATGATTTGTTGCCCCGATTTCATTAATATTTTTTATGAAAGGATTGGAACAAAAGTGAGCCTGCTCAACAAAAAAACAGTAGAGGATATCGTCACTTCCGGAAAAAGAGTGTTTGTTCGCTGCGACTTCAACGTTCCTCTCAAGGACGGAAAAATCACGAGCGACAAGAGAATCGTGGAGTCCCTTCCGACGATTAAATATCTCGTTTCGCAGGGAGCAAAGGTTATTTTGAGTTCTCACCTCGGCAGACCCACGGGCGGATTCGACCCGCAGTTTTCTCTCGCCCCCGTCGCGGCGCGTCTTTCTGAGCTTCTCGGTCAGGAGGTTAAAATGGCTTCCGACGTCGCGGGAGAAAGCGCAAAAGCTCTTGCGGCTTCTCTCAGGGACGGCGAAGTCATGCTTATTGAAAACGTTCGCTTTGAAAAGGGCGAAACGAAAAACGACCCCGAGCTTTCAAAGAAGTTTGCCTCCCTTGCCGACATCTTCGTAAACGACGCGTTCGGCTCGGCTCACAGGGCTCATTGCTCCACTACGGGCATCGCCGATTATCTTCCGGCCGTCTGCGGCTACCTTATCAAAAAAGAAATCGAGTTCATAGGCGGAGCCCTTGAGAATCCCAAGCGCCCCCTTACAGCCATTCTCGGCGGCGCAAAGGTTTCGGACAAGATAGGAGTTATTACAAATCTTCTTGACAAGGTGGACACTCTTATAGTCGGCGGTGGCATGGCATACACCTTTTTTGCCGCGCAGGGTCACCATGTCGGAACCTCCATCTGCGAAAACGACAAGATAGATCTTGCACTTGACATGCTTAAAAAGGCGGAGGAAAAGGGCGTTCGATTCGTTCTTCCCGTTGACAACAAGATAGGCAGGGAATACGCTCCCGATACGGAGGCTAAGGTTGTTGATTCCGACGAAATTCCCGACGGCTGGATGGGGCTTGACATCGGTCCGAAATCACAAAAGCTTTTCGCCGACGCAATCAAGGGCAGCGGAACGGTCATCTGGAACGGCCCCATGGGTGTTTCCGAGTGGGAAAACTTCGCGGCAGGCACAATAGCGGTAGCAACGGCTGTTGCCGAGTCGGGCGCTATATCGATTATAGGCGGCGGCGACTCCGTCGCGGCTGTTCAGAAGCTCGGCTTTGCCGACAAGATGTCGCACATCTCCACGGGCGGCGGCGCGTCGCTCGAATTCCTTGAGGGCAAGGTCCTTCCCGGTATAGCCGCCCTTAACGATAAATAATGATTCAACGTGGCTACCGAAAAGCCGCGGGAAGGATTCTTCGCTGCGCACAGAATGACAGGGTGCGCTCAGAATGACAGGGTGCTTCTAAAATGACAAGGTTTTTTCTCTCCTGTCATCCTGAGGTGCAACGCACCGAAGGATCTTTCATATGCATCGGAATTGCGAGGCTTTTGCAAAGCTTTTTTACTGACTGAGGGGCTGTCGCTGACAGCCCTGAATAATTAAAACGAACGAAAGGATCATCAGGAATGAACAAGCAGCTCCGCAAGGCAGTAATTGCCGGTAACTGGAAAATGAACAAAACACCCGCCGAAGCTACGGCTCTTATAAACGAAATCAAGCCCTTAGTCAAGGACGCGACGTGCGAAGTCGTCGTATGCGTTCCCTTTGTCGACCTTCATGCGGCTCTTGAGGCGACGGCGGGCACAAACATAAAGGTAGGCGCCGAAAACTGCCACTGGGCGGAAAACGGCGCGTTTACGGGCGAGATTTCGGCGCAGATGCTAAAGGCGATAGGCGTGCCCTATGTAATAATCGGTCACAGCGAACGCCGCCAGTATTTCGGCGAAACCGACGTCACCGTCCGCGATCGCGTAAGAGCGGCTCTTAACGCAGGGCTTACCGTAATTCTCTGCGTCGGCGAGCTGCTTTCCGAGCGCGAGCAGAATATCACCATGGAGGTCATCGGCAAGCAGGTTAAGATTGCCCTTGCCGGAGTTTCCGCCGAGGAGCTTAAAAGGATAATCATAGCGTACGAGCCTGTCTGGGCTATCGGCACAGGTCTTACGGCAACGGCGGAGCAGGCGGAGGATGTAAACGGAGCCATCCGCGCTCTTATCGCCTCACTCTACACCAAGGAGGACGCCGACGGAGTTACGATTCAGTACGGCGGCTCGATGAACGCCAAAAACGCTGGGGAGCTGCTTTCAAAGCCCAACGTCGACGGCGGACTTATAGGCGGAGCCTCGCTAAAGGCTCCCGACTTTGCCACCATTGTAATGGCCGCAAACTGATACTGATTAACCGTTTTTGAAAGGAAATACCCCAAAATGAACAGACAACCCGTTTTATTATGCATACTTGACGGCTATGGAAGCAATCCCGACAGCTACGGGAACGCTGTCATGGCGGCAAAAACACCGAATCTTGACAGAATTTTTGCCGAAAATCCGCTTACCTTCATCGGCGCTTCCGGTATGGACGTCGGACTGCCCGACGGGCAGATGGGCAACAGCGAGGTGGGGCATACGAATATCGGCGCGGGACGCGTCGTTTATCAGGAGCTGACGCGCATTTCAAAGAGCATTGCCGACGGCGACTTTTTTCAGAACAAAGCCTTTCTTTCCGCCGTTGAAAACTGCAAAAGGAACAACTCAGCGCTTCATCTTATAGGGCTTCTGTCCGACGGGGGAGTTCACAGCCACAACACCCATCTTTACGCGCTGTTGAAGCTCGCGAAGGACAACGGGCTTCAGAAGGTGTTTGTACACTGCCTTATGGACGGGCGCGACGTGCCCCCCACTTCGGGCAGGGATTATATAGCGGAGCTTTATAAAAAGCTTGACGAAATCGGCACAGGCAAAATAGCGACCGTCATGGGCAGATATTACGGGATGGACAGGGAAAAGCGCTATGAACGCGTTGAGAAGGCTTACAGGGCAATGGTTTACGGCGACGCTCCCGTATTTGGCTGCGCCTGCGAAATGATGGAGAAATCATACGCCGACGGTATTACAGACGAGTTCGTCGTCCCCTGCCGCGCCGCCGACGCAGAGCCTATAAAAGCTAACGACAGCGTTGTTTTCTTCAACTTCCGCCCCGACAGGGCAAGGGAGATTACACGTGCGTTTGTCGACGACGGTTTCGACGGCTTCGACAGGGGTGCGCGCCTTCCGCTGTTTTACGTCTGTATGACACAATATGACGCGGACATGCCCAATGTTACCGTAGCTTTTGAGCCGGAAGGAATCGACAGGCCGCTCGGCGCCGTTATCAGCGAAAACGGCTTAAAGCAGCTCCGCATTGCCGAGTTCACAAAATACGCGCACGTCACGTTCTTCCTCAACGGCGGTGAGGAAAGGGTTTACGAGGGCGAGGACAGAATTATGATTGACTCACCCGACGTTCCCACCTACGACCTCAAGCCGGAAATGAGCGCGTACGAGGTCGCCGGCACCGTTATTGACAAAATCGAAAAAGATATTTACGACGTAATCGTCCTAAACTTCGCAAACTGCGATATGGTCGGACACACGGGTATTTTTGACGCCGCCGTCGCAGCCGTCGAGGCTGTCGACACCTGTGTCGGCAGGGTGTGGGACGCTGTAAGCAAAAAAGGCGGCATAATGTTCATCACCGCCGACCACGGCAACGCCGAAAAGATGTACGAGCCTGACGGCTCGCCCTTTACGGCGCACACGACAAATCCCGTTCCCTTTACTGTTCTCGGATATCCCTGCGTCCTGCGCGAGGGCGGCCGGCTTTGTGATATTTCGCCTACCGTTCTTAAGGTCATGGGGCTTCCCCAGCCGCCGCAGATGACGGGCAAAAGCCTTATATTATAATCTACGGGTAACATACCGGGAGGATTTAAAACGCATGATTGTAACCGTTATAGGCAGAGGGCACTCCGGAACACGGGCTATATCGCAGACGCTTTCGGACAGCGGCTTTTATATGGGCGAGCCGTTAAACTCGTCGTGGGACCTTGTACCGCCCGAAAAAATGTATGAGGCGTGCCGCGTCTTTGCGAAATACGTAGAATATAAGGGCGGCGTATCGTGGGATTTTTCAAAGGTGCTTTCAATGGAGCCGGACAGGGAATTTGTGCGGCTTATAGAGGAATATCTCGTTTCCGTCCTGTCGAGCAGGTCAGAAAACAAGGGCTGGAAAATTCCCGAAACAACGCTTTGCTATCCGTGGATACTCAAAATGTTCCCCGATATATACTGCATCCACTGGGTGCGCGACCCGAGGGACTGCATTCTCGGCGGTCATGTAACGGACGACCTTCATAATTTCGGAATAGATTACCCGAAAACGGACGACATCCGCGAAAAGAGGGCATACAGCTGGAAATATCAGCGCGAGCTGATGAGGGCGACGCCCGATCCGCGTCATCTTCTGAAGCTGCGTTTTGAGGACATGGTTTTTGAGCAGGACAAAACGCTCTTAAAGCTTCGGGAGTTTCTCGGCGTACCTATGGCAAAAATAGAAATGCGCCCCGATTCCGTGGGGCGCTGGAAAACCGACGACGGCGTCCACATGTTTGATTTTTTCCGCAGCGATATCGGGGAATGCGGCTACGACATTAAGCTGTCATGAAGCCTTAAAGCCTCGTCGAGGAGAGTATTTCTGTCGTTTTGCAGTCTCCCGTCAAGCACCGCTTCATACAGTCTTTTTATCACGGCACCTACTTTCGTTCCCTCCTCGAACCCTGCCGATATGAGGTCGTCGCCGTTTATCGCAAGGTCCTTAAGCGACACACATTCGCCGTCAGCCACGAGCTTTTTTATAAGCTCTCCGGCTTTTTTCGCTTCTTTTATATCCGTGTCCGCGACGCCGTCGGGCATTGCGAGCAGGCACGAGCATTTAAGCTTTATCAAAGCCTCCGCAGCTCCAACGGAGGTTTTTGATATTAAACGTCTCATATATGCTTCGTCGGCGTTGATTTTTTCGCCGAAGTGAGCTACCAGCGTCTGCACGCATTTCCGCGCGGCGTTATCGGCCTTTAGGCGCCGCATTAAAACGTTGCAGACTGAGGCGCACTCTACACCGCCGTGCCCCTCCCCCGCGCAGTGAAAAAAAGCGGCAAGGCGCAGATTTCTTTCGGGAGGAACGTTGTCGACAGTTTTCGCGGTATGGCAGAGCATGCCCTTTATGGCTACTTTACCAAGCTCCGGCGCAAAAACGCACATGACGTCGAAATAATCGGCTATAACCCCGCCGGCGCCTATGCCGCACAGCAGCTTTATAAGCTCCGAATAAATCCGCTCGGCTGATATATTTTTGAGAAGCAGGCGGTTTTTGTGAATCGACGCGGCGGTTTTTTCCTCAATTCCAAATCCGAGAACCGACGAAAACCTTAACGCGCGTAAAATACGCAGCCCGTCTTCATTAAATCTCTTGTCGGGGTCGCCAACGCATCGTATAATTTTGTTTTCCAAGTCTTGTCTGCCGTCAAAAAAGTCGGCAAGCCCCGTTTTGGGGCTGTACGCCATGGAATTCACCGTAAAATCGCGCCGCGACAAATCATCTGCAAGATACTTAGTAAAACGTACCTCGTCCGGATGCCTGTTGTCGCGGTATTCGCCGTCAATGCGAAAGGTTGTTATCTCTATATTTTTTCCGTTTATAACAACTGTTACCGTTCCGTGCTTTATACCCGTTTCTATTGTTTTTTTGTCGCTGAACACTTCAAGAACTTCCCCGGGAGCGGCGTCGGTGGCAACGTCATAGTCGTTCGGCTCAATGCCGCGCAGCGCGTCGCGCACGCAGCCGCCGACAACATAGCCGCCAAAGCCGCGTTCGTTCAGACGCGATATTATTGTTTGTATTTCGTCGGGAAGCTTCATAATACAACCTCTGTTTTAAACGAAAGGATTGTTTATCATGCTTAAAGGAGCGGTCTTTGACCTTGACCACACGCTTTTTGACAGATACGCGACGCTCAGAAGGATTATGCCCGCTTTTTGCGAGCATTTCGACATGGGCGAAGGCATAACCGTCGAAAAAGCAGGCGATATTATTGAATACGCCGACCGCCACTTTGTTCATCTCGGTTGGCAGATTATTTTCAAATACCTCACGGAGCAGGGAATGTTCAAAGCTACGCCCTCGTTCGAGGAATATGCCGAGTTCCTTTATTCGCATTTTCGGAAAATAGCCGTCGAATACAGCTTTACAAAACCGATGCTTTCAAAGCTCCGGGAGCGCGGGCTGTTAACGGGGCTTATTACAAACGGAAAGAGCGAAACGCAGCGCGCAAAGCTGAAGCTGCTCAGGCTTTCCGATTATTTTGACGAGATAATCATAAGCGGCGAGTTCGGCTGCGCAAAGCCGTCGACAGAGCCGTTTGTCGCGATGGCTCAAAGGCTGAAGGCCGAGCCTAATGAGCTTATCTATGTCGGCGACCACCCGAAATACGATATAGAAGCGTCGCGCATGGCGGGCTATATACCAGTCTGGATAAAGACTACGGGCACATGGGTTTATCCCGAAATAGAAAAGCCTGCAATTCAGCTTGACGACGTAAGCTCGATTCCCGAAGTGATGGACCGCCTTAACAATGTTACGATTTTATGAATTTTCGGCATTTGGGCTTGAATTTTGGGATTAATTGCATTAAACTGTATTAGCACTCGGCGTTGCTGAGTGCTAACATTATTTGCAGGGTGATAAACATATGAGAATCAAGCAATTCAAGGCGGAATCAAAAAAGCTTCTTGACATGATGATTAACTCGATTTACACGCACAAGGAGATTTTTTTGCGCGAGCTTATCTCAAACGCGAGCGACGCTATTGACAAGCTTTATTATCAGTCGCTTTCAAACAACGCGGGCGGGCTGAACCGCAGCGA
This sequence comes from Ruminococcaceae bacterium UBA1425, assembly GCA_002329365.1. Taxonomy (GTDB): domain Bacteria; phylum Bacillota; class Clostridia; order Oscillospirales; family Acutalibacteraceae; genus UBA1425. The sequence goes on along the minus strand of DCUB01000044.1, from coordinate 7,708 downwards.
GTTTAAAATCAGGATAGAAACCGATAAAGACAGCCGCATATTAAAGATTTCGGACAACGGCTGCGGCATGACGCGCGACGAGCTTGAAAACAACCTCGGCACAATTGCAAAAAGCGGCTCGCTCGAGTTCAAGAACGAGAACGAAAAGGCCGAGGACATTGACATTATCGGACAGTTCGGCGTCGGCTTTTATTCCGCTTTTATGGTAAGCGACAAGGTAGTAGTCGAAAGCAGGGCGTTCGGCTCTGACGAGGCTTTCCGCTGGATCTCGCGCGGGGCGGAGGGCTACACCATAGAGCCTTGCGAAAAGGACACAAACGGCACTGTCGTCATGCTCCATATCAAGGAGAAAACAGAGGACGAAAACTATGACGAGTTCCTTGACGAATATGAAATAAAGCGCATCGTAAGAAAATACTCAGACTATATACGCTACCCCATCGTTATGGACTGCGAAACAAGAAGGCTGAAGGAGGGCACCGAGGACGAGTATGAAACGATAGTTGAGGAAAAGGCGCTCAACAGCATGGTGCCTATCTGGAAGAAAAACAAAAGCGAGGTGACGCAGGAGGAGTACCTGTCGTTTTACAAGGACAAGTTCTTCGACTACGAGGAGCCGGCAAGAATAATCCACAGCAAAACAGAGGGAAACGCGACTTACAGCGCCCTTATATATATACCCAAGCGCGCCCCGTATGACTACTACACCCGCGAGTTTGAAAAGGGGCTTCAGCTTTACAGCAGCGGCGTATTGATTATGGAAAAGTGCCCCGACCTTATCCCCGATTATTTCAGCTTTGCAAAGGGGCTTGTGGACAGCGAGGACCTTTCATTAAACATTTCAAGAGAAATGCTGCAGCACGACAGGCAACTTAAAATAATCGCAAAGAGCCTTGAGAAGAAGATAGGCGCGGAGCTTAAAAAGCTTATGACCGAGGACAGGGAGAAATATGAGGAGTTTTTCCGCGCGTTCGGTCTGCAGCTTAAGTTCGGAGTGTATGACAAGTTCGGGCTTAACAAGGACTCGCTCAAGGATTTGATAATGTTCGTTTCGTCACACGAGAATAAGCTCGCAACGCTTGCGGAATATGTGGGCAGGATGAAGGATGACCAGAAAACCATATACTATGCCTGCGGCGAAACGGTTGATAAGATTGAACTGCTTCCGCAGTCGGAGCTTGTGCGCGACAAGGGCTACGAGATACTTTACCTCACCGATAACGTGGACGAATTCGCCCTTAAGATGCTTGACGAGTACGACGGCAAAAAGTTCGCGAACATCTGTGCCGACGAGCTTGACATAGACAGCGACGACGACAAGGAGCGGCTTAAGGAAAAGAACGAGTCCGGAAAGGACATGCTCGGATATATGCAAAAAAGCCTTGACGACAAGGTCAAAGCCGTCCGCTTCACAAACAAGCTGAAAAAACACCCCGTCTGCCTTACAAGCGAGGGCAACCTGTCGCTTGAAATGGAAAAGGTCATAAATTCCATGCCTACCGACGAGAAAGTTCGTGCCCAGCTTATTCTTGAAATTAACGCAAACCACCCGATAGCGGACAAGCTGTTGAACCTTTATGAAAGCGACAAGGAAACGGTTTCGGAGTACTCGAAGATTCTTTTCGCGCAGGCAAGGCTTATTGAGGGAATGCCCGTCGAAAACCCGACGGAGCTTTGCTCGCTTGTATGCAAGCTGATGACGAAATAATATAAGAGCGATTAATATTCAAAGGGCTGTATCAAATTACTTTTTCAGAACGGTCAAGACCGTTCCCTACAAAGGTTAATTTCCCTTTTACGGGAATACAAGTGCAGGGAATTGTTTTGACTGTTCTTATTTTTGATACAGCTCATCATTATTGTCACTTTTTGCGTAGGGAACGGTCAAGACCGTTCCGCGAGGTTTCGGAAATTTTCAAACGGACACGGCGCGCCGTGTCCCTTCAACATAACGAAAAGCCTTAAAAATCGCACACGGCGTAAAAGGACTGCTTCGGTTTGCCGTATTTATCAAACAGGAGCCCCCAGTCCTCTCTGCCGGGTCCTGTGACAAGGTACGAATGCGCGTCGTCAATTCCCCAGAAGGTAACGCTTGTAATAACATCGGAATGCTTTCTTAAAACTTCAAACATTCTTTTGTATTTTAATATCTGAAACTGCTCGATCCATTTGGGCAGCTCGTCGTACTGCTTTTGAATGTCATAGGAATAGGCTGTCATATCAATTTCGGTTATCTGGATTTCGATGCCGAGCTTTGAAAAGCGCTTTATAACCGAATCAAGCCTTCCGGCTGTTTCCTTGTAGCTCAGTGTGTCGACGTGACCTTGTATACCAACGCCGTCGACGGGAACGCCTCTTGCAAGAAGCCTTTCAAGTGTTTTATAAAGGTTGTTTTCCTTTACCTTGTTGTAAAGCACTTTTGTTTCGTTCAGGATAAGCTTGTCGTTCTCCCCCGCAAACTCCCTTGCGAACTCAAACGCCTTGTCAAGGTATTCCTCGCCGCAGATTCTGTAAAGAGCGTCGTTGTCAAGCATTCTGTCTCTGCCATGGTGGCACGGCTCGTTTACAACGTCCCAGACGTCCACAACGTCGTCATATCTTGTTATAATTGTTTGCATGTAGTTGTACAGCCGCCCGTAAAAAACCTCTTTGCTGACTAGGTTGTTGTTCTCGTCGTACACCATCCAGTTATCGGGAGCCTCGGCGCCCCACAGGAGAGTGTGTCCGCGGAGCTTAAGACCGTGCTCACGCGCGAAATCTGCTACTTTATCCGCGCCCGAAAAGTTCCACGCGCCCTCGGCAGGGCAGATAATAGGCTGCTTCAGCTCATACTCGAATGTAAGGGAATTAAAGTTTTTAAGGACAAACTCGGCACACTCCGGGTCGTTCAGGGTGTGTGAGCCGATGGCGGAGCCTATGGGAAAGTAATCCTCATACACCGTGCAAAGCCCCGTATATTCGCTGTTATTGAGCATGTCTGAATAATCAAGCTCGTAAGCGGATGTTCCCGACAGGAAAAGGACGACAGGCATAAACAGCGAAAGAAACCTGTAAATAACGTCTGTTACCATTCCGAAATCAAGTGAATTAATAAAGTCCGACATCGTTTTTCCTCCGTTAATATGTCTATTTTGCCTTTGTTACCGTTCCGTCTTCCTTGATGTCTATTCCCCAGTTCCTTGAATGGCCCTCTATAAAATAGAACACCTTTTCTTTTTCGGCTGCTGAAGTCAGAAGCGTTGTTTTGCCCCCCGACTGCAGGCACGGGTAGAACACGGGAGTTATGTTTCCTCCCTCGTCGATTGTAAGCTTAAGAAGCCCTGTGTCCATTGTTTTTGTGTTGAACCAGAAGTTGCCCAAGCTGTACGCTATAAGCTTGTCGTTGTAAAATTCCATGCCCTGAAGAACGTGAGGATGGGTGCCGACAACAGCGTCCGCGCCCGCGTCTATAAACGCCCTCGCAAGGTCTACCTGCTCGTCCGAATACCAGCTTAAATTCTCGTAGCCCCAGTGGGCGTATATTATAACATAGTCGCTTTTGGCGGCTGCCGCCTTGACTGACGCGACAGCCTCGCTTTTTGTCTCGATTGGCAGTATTCCCTCTTTATCCCTTCCCGCGGCAGGAGTTCTGTACTGCGCATAGGTTTCTCCCGCAGAAACAAACGCTATTTTTCTGCCGTTGATTATGTAATACTGAGCGGCGGAAGCCTCCTCAATGTTTTTTCCCGCCCCGACGTGCGCTATGCCCGCGCCGTCAAGTGTTTTGAAGGTGTCGGCAAACGCCTCCGCTCCGTAATCGTAAATGTGGTTGTTTGCTGTTGAAACAATGTCGATTCCGAGGTCTTTAAGCATTGAAACGTTTTTCGGGTCGGCTCTAAACGTGTAGCTCTTGCCCTTTTGTGCCTCGCCGCCGCTTGAGAAGGTAAACTCGTTGTTTGCAAACATTATGTCCGCTTCGTTCATCATCTTTATAAGCTCGGGCGAAAGGCAGCTTGACAGCCCGGAAGTGGTTTTATAATGCTGCATGAGCGTCCATGTGTCGGCAAGATTAATGTCGCCCACAAAGCCTATTTCTATACTGCCGTCGTCGGAGTTTTCAAGCACATGTATGCTTTTGTCGGTTTTTATGGCGCCGCTCATCATGTCGCCGATTACTGTAAGCGTGTTGCCCGTCAGGGCGTGCCACATGTCAGATGTGTAGGTGCCGTCCTCCACGGCGGACAGTATAGTTGTGAGAACTTCGGCGCCGAAGCTTTTTCCGCAGTAGGCAAGCAGCTCTACAGACAGCGAACCGTCTTTTGCGGCTATCTTTTCGGCAAGCGCGGCAATTTCCGTGTCGTCCCGCGGCGAAGCGTCGGTGACGTTTTCAGACACTCCCGTGATACTGCCGGGCTCCTCGGAAAGCGGGTTTGACTCGGGCACACGGTTTATAGCGTATATTGCCGCACCGCAAAGCGCAATAAGCAGTATTGTGACGAGCAAAGACGATGCCTTTACATTCTTCATAACGAAACATCCCTTAATAATTATTCAAATATTCCAAAAAGACATCTGCATTTTGTGGCGGCAAAACATCCGCCCACATTATATATTATATTTTGTATATACTCATATGTCAAGCCGTATTTCCGATACTTTGCCGTGAACGGTGTGAAACGCCCTTTTGCCGAGCTTTAAAATGTGAATGTCGTTTTTAAGCGAATCGGAATAAACCTCCGGAAATTCGCACCCGGGCAGCTCCTCCCCAAGCCTTTTTACCTTCTCGTATTGCTTGCAGGGCTTTGACATTATTTTGCCCGTATCGGCGTTTACCTTTGTCGCTATTACCTTTTCAACTCCCAGCCTGTCGCATACGGGCTTAATTAAGAACTCGGGTGAAGCCGTGCAGACAACCGTGGGCATGTCCCTTTTCCGCTCGTAAAAAAACGGGTAAATTTTCCTCTGCCGTCTGTTCCAGAATTTTTCTGCCATTTTTTCTGAATCAATCGCGCGAAGAAAGCAGTATAAGCTGAATTTTCTTTGTATATTTCGAAATATTCCGAGCTTGTAGCAAACGCCGCCTATTATCTGCACCGGCAAAAAAACAATAAGCCACGGCTTACGCACAAGGCAAAAGAGCCAAAAAGCCGAGCCTGAGTCGCCCGCGCATATTGTATTGTCAAAGTCGTAAAGATACGCTTTTTTCATATGCTTTCCTCATTCGCGAGTTCTGCTTTTATCCTGCGTTCAAGTCTTCGGAAATACCTGAACTTTTTGTGAAATCTTACACGGTTTATTGCCGCTCCGGCAAGAAGTACGACGGCAAGCAGCGGCAGCAGCGGAATTGTAAGCAAAAGAATAAATATCAAAGTCGTTAATATCAAAGCGCCCTTTTTGCTCTCTTTCACCGCGTCGTCCCCCGCCCTGCCGCAAAGGGCTTCGACCTGCTCGCGTGTGGGGCACAGCGGCAGCACCGCCCCGCTGTCGGGGATTCCCGTGTTATGTAAAAGCGGCTCGAAAAACTCCCTTGCGCCCGCCTTTCCCGTAAACCTTGCTACGGGATTAAAGCGCGCGGCTTTGAAAAACGAGTCGGCAATATTCAATAAGCCTACTGATATTTTGTAATACGCCGTGTCCGGCGTGTAAGGCGCGTCGCCTCCGAAAGCGTGAACCGCCAGAGACAGTATAAACTCGGTTAACGGAACGTCGGCTATGTCGGCGTAATCCTCCTGTTTTAAGCCTGTTTCCGCCCGTGAAATCCTCGCGGCAGAGCCTATCTTCAGCTTTAAAAAAAGCTTTGCCGCCGGCTTTATAAGCCAACCGTATTTATAAATAACCTTTGGGCTAATGCTTATCGCCGTGACCATGTCGGCAAGCTTTTCAATGCTTTGGGAGGACGCCGCAATCATTTCCCTAACTACTCCCACAAGCTGGTTTTCAAGGTATTCGGAAAGGTTTTTTCCGCATAAATCAAAATCCACAGGTTCTGTCACGAAAAGCGAGCTGACATTCAGTGTGCCGCGTTGCCTGTCGACGGTAATTCTTCTCATCACGCCGGGATATCCGCAGAGCGCGGAGGTCGTAATGTCGTATATGCAGTTTCCGTTTTTTGAAAAATGGCAGGAAATATCGTGCATATGCGTGTGACCTGTTAATATAAATCCGATGCCCGCGTCGGCAAAGCTGTCGAGATGCTTTTCGCAGTCGGCAGACATGTCGCTTTTGCCGACGATTTCATAAATGGCGTTCGGCGCTGTCATTGGATGATGCGTCATAGCTATTACCTGCTGCCCGTCGCGCTTTGCCTCCGCTAAACGGTCGCATATCCATTCAAAGCACTCGTCAGAAAAGCCGCTTCTGTGGTTCAGGTTGGTGTCGTCGTTAAGCGCGAAAAGGCGGCAGTTGTCGGGAAGCTGAACTATATACGACATGCTCGGCATGTGCACCGCCATCGCCTCGTCGGGCCCGAACTCGCGGTACATGTCAAAAAGCTCGGCACGTCTTGCTGCGGGCACCTTTATAAAATCGTCGCCGTCGCAGCCGTCGGTTTCGCCGCTTTCTTTATAATCGTGAGTCGCCGTAATAGCGTAAATCTTTTTTCCGGCGGCTTTGAGTTCCCGCAGCATTTTTATAAACTCATAGTGGCATATAAGCTCTCCGTCGTTTGTGAGGTCGCCCGTTATCAGTATGACATCCGATGCGTCGTCCTTCGCGAGCTGAGAAAACGCGGCGCGCAAAAGCCCTGCGGACTCCTTTAAAAGCTTTTGGCTTTTGCCTTTAATTATGTCATAAGCCCTGCCGGACGTTCCGAGCCCCGGTGAATAATAATGCGTGTCGGAAATTACGGTGAAGCTGAACAAGTTTTCCCCCGCTTTCGTACGTTTATAAATAAGGGGTGTATCAACTCCCGATACACCCCCACAGTTTAACGTATTACTGGTGGCGCGCCGCAATGGCGCAAAGGTTTTTATAGCTGATAGCCATTGATTCCCTGGGGTCGATTTCACACGAATCCTGCTCAATAACGATATATCCGACGCCGATATCCTGACATGCCTTAAAGCACTCGTCAAGATCGAGGTTTCCTGTGCCTATTTCGGCAAACCTGCGCTCTCCTCCGACTATCTTGTAATCCTTGAAGTGGCATACCTCCATGCGCCTGCCGATTTTGCGTATGTAATCGGGAGGATTGACGCCGCCTGTCTGGAGCCAGTGGGTGTCGAGGATGAAGTGAACGCAGTCGGGGTCGGTATCCTCCACAAGCGTGTCCATAATAGTTCTGCCGTCCTCAAGACGCTCGAATTCGAACGCGTGATTGTGGTAGGCAAACTGTATGCCCTGCTCCTTCATGCGCCTGCCGATATCGTTAGCGATTTTCACAAACTCCATAACGCCTTCGTACGAACCCCTGTACAGCGCGGGCATTGAGCCGATACCGATTGACGGGCAGTTCATCATTTTGTGCTCCGCTATGAGGTTGTCGAGGTCGTTTATCATCCTTTCGAACGGCTTATGAGTAACGCAGATGTCAAGCCCGAAGCGTTTAACAAGCTCCGCCACTCTTTCGGGTTCAATAGGCCCTATGCCGGAAATCTGCGCTGTGCTTATCCCCTCTTTTTTAAGAAACTCAAAGGTTTTTTCCGTATCCTCATATGTCTTTATGTAGTCGCGAAGTGTGAAAAGCTGAGCGCCGAGCTTGATTTTTTTCATTATTATGACCATTCCTTTC
>DCUB01000018.1:116022-119350 GCA_002329365.1 Ruminococcaceae bacterium UBA1425 | reverse complement strand
CTACTTACATGATAACAGTCCATAAGTTCATACATCTGCTGCAATATTCACTCCCCATGTGTTGAGCCAGGCGGTTCTTTGCATGGGGCTTTTTTTGTCGTGCAGGATGAAACAAAAAAGCCTGCGGCTGACTTAACAGCCGCAGGAGGTAAAGCTTTTTTATTGTTTATCCCAGGGGAAAACATAACCGGCAAGGCCGAGTTTGTCGCGAATTTCGTTAAGCTCGCCCTGTACAGACTCGTTGATGGGAACGCCGGAGTCCTTTCTTGACTGCCAGATATCCCACTCCTTCTCGCCGGCGGTGTAAATCCTGTCGTGGCCCGGCGCCTTCTTTGATGCACGGACCGAACGGATGATTTCGCCCGCCTTTTTCCTTGCAGTCTCCTCACCGAGGAAATGGCCGGTGTCAATAGCGATGAAGAAATGACCAAGGCGGTAAGGAACGGGCTTACCGTTCTCGTCCTTGCCGTCAAGAGCCTTGCCATATAAGCCGTCCTGAAGCGCGGCTGAGAGCAGCTCGACTGCCAGCGCATAGCCGTAGCCCTTGTAGCCGGCAAGCTCTTCGCCGATGCCGCCGAGTGGAGTCAGGGCCGCTGTGCCGTTTCTGATTGCCTTGAGGGCAACGCCCGCGTCGCCTGTTACTGGTTCGCCGTCCCGGTTTATAATTGTGCCCGGGTGCACATCCTCGCCGATTCTCTCATAGTACTCAATCTTTCCGTTTTGGGTAATCGAGGTTGCGCAGTCGAGATTGAACGGAAATTCCTCATCGGTGGGGAAGCCGATTGTGAGGGGGTTAGTGCCAAACATGCCCTCAACGCCGAAGGTGGGTGCGACGGAGGGGCGCGCGTTGGTGCCTGTGATGCCGATACAGCCTTCCTTGCACGCCATATCAGAATAGTAGCCCGCAATTCCGTAATGGCAGGAATTGCGCACGACAACCATACCCATGCCGTATTCCTTCGCCTTTTTGATGGCGATCTGCATGGACTTGTAGCCGATAACCTGACCCATGCCGTCGTGACCGTCCACAACCGCTGTTGTGGGGGTTTCCCTGATTATTTCGTAATTTGTAACCGGATTCTGAATTCCGATGTTGATTCTGTCGATATAGGTAGGCTTGAAGCGGTTGACACCGTGTGATTCGATTCCGCGCCTGTCGGAAGCAAGAAGAACGTCAGCGCAGATTTTCGCATCCTCCTCGGGAACACCGACACCTTTGAAAGCATCGATTACGAAGGATGTAATGGTCTCCCAGTCAACTATCATTTTAGGCAAGAGATTAACCTCCTTAAAATTTATTTCCGAAGATTATTATAACACCGCCGCAGTATTATATCAACAGAATTTTTGAGGTTTATAAACGAACTATGTAGGAGATTCATTGGAATCATTTACATTTAACGGACATTCGTCATCCGATTTCGGCTAAATCCTCTCGGGCAAGGACATCTATTCCGCTCCGTCTCCCGATGTCTCGTTTGTATCCGTACCCGGGCAGGAACGGTGACATGCCGCTGACAACAACCGTTTCGACAACGTCACCGTTTCATATGATGCCGCATTCAGAAACAAAAAAGCAGAGCCTTGGAGTTCCCCGTGCTCCCGTCAGGTGAAAGCAATATTCCATGGACGGGGTCAGTCGCGCAAGTTGAGATTGTGCCGAGGCGGAGGACGGTGCGATGAGTTTATGTTATGCTTTCCTTAATAATTGTCAGTACCAAAGCCAGCCGAACATCAGGATTTTAATCAGCCACTGCCACCAAGCTGTTTTGACGGTCACGGTACAGCTTGCCGTGTGTCCGCCATCCTCGGTTGTGGCGGTGATTGTCGCCGTGCCGCTGCCCTTTGCGGTGACGTTGCCGCTTGCGTCGACAGTCGCGACATCGGGATTTGACGACGTCCATGTGACGGTCTTGTTCGTCGCGTCTGCCGGATTGAATATCACGGAGAGCCTTCCGTAGCCGCCGTATTGAAGCGTCAGCGTCTCTGCGCTGAGCGTGATGCCGTTAAGCGGTATCGTCACTATTTCAAACGTCACTGTCGTTGTGCCTGCGAAATTGCCCATACCCGTGACTGTCACCGTCGCAGTACCTGCGTTTGTGTTGTTCATGTATGCCACGGTGTAGTCTGTGTTCGGTATCAGCGTTTTTTCGTTACATTTTACGGAAATGCTCGGTGTTATCGCTCGACCTGTGTAGGTCTGGTCTGGAATCGGCGCTATTGCAAACGCGCTTGCGTCTGCCGGACTGATTCCGAATGTCACCGTCTTTGTTCCCGTGAAATTGCCCTTTCCCGTTATCATTGCCGTCGCCGTGCCCGCGTTTGTGTTGCTTGTGTATGTCACTGTATAGTCTGTGTTCGGCGTGAGCGTCTCGCTGTTGAATTTTACAATTACGCTTGGCGTTATTGCGCTACCTGTGTAGGTTTGGTTCGGAATCTCCTCAGCTGCAACCAGGCTTGCGTTCGCCGGATTGATTATAAACGTGACCGCTTTAGTCCCTGTGAAATTGCCCATGCCTGTTATCGTCACCGCTGCCGTGCCTGCGTTTGTGTTGTTTGAATATGAAACGCTGTAATCCGTGTCCCGCGTAAGCGCAGCTCCGTTGTATTGCTATCATAATCAGATAATGCGACATTTTGTACCTTTTCCCCGAAAACAAAGAGCTTACAAAAAACGAAAAGAGAGGAATAAAAGTGAATCCCATTATAAGCATTATAATCAGTCCGCTGTACGGGTTTATCGGAGCGTAAACGGCTTCCCCGTACACAAGTGCATCTTCATACGTCGCGCCGTGCAGCAGCCCGCCTTTATATGGGAGGTCGCTGTAAAGGACTCCCGCCATCTGGTCTATTACGGTGGCATAACCCGTAACGCCGAGGCCGGCAAGCAAAGCGCCTATCGGAATTATTTCATACTTCATGTTCCGGCGGTTGCCGTAAAAATTAAAAATAAGAAGCAAAAGAACGAGCCCCACGCTGTACATGCCCCAAGAAGAACCGAAGCCGCTTTCGCCCCTGCACCTCCACATAAATCCGCAGAAAAGAGTGCCGAGAAGCACGGATATAAATTTCATCTTCATTGATAAATATTTTGACTCAGCCATAAAAAAACAGCCCCGTTTTCATTAGTGATATTTCGCGGCAAATTTATGTAGATTATATCACACCGTAACATACTTTTCCACAACAATTTCATATAATTCCGGCGACCCCGATGTCATAATATCCGGGAAAAATTTTTTGTCCGGAGGTCTTGACGTCCGATTTCATTTGTGATATAGTATTCAAGCGTTCGAAACGACATGTGCTGGTGTAGCTCAGTTGGTAG
>DCUB01000018.1:27836-115984 GCA_002329365.1 Ruminococcaceae bacterium UBA1425 | reverse complement strand
GTCACTGACTTCGGTGGTTCGAATCCACCCTCTCCCACCAGAAAAAATCCTGTTGCTGTTGCAACAGGATTTTTCAATGATGCGCTCTCTGCGGCTCACGGAGACGCTCACGCGATGGGCTTTTAAAAAGACAAAACCGCTTCGCAAAAAAACATACGCACTTCGCTTCCTCGGCTGCGTAAGCGGCGGCTCCGTCAGGCGCAAAGCGCATTTTTATTTCTATATCAGCTTTGTTTTACGGTCTGTCGGCGGGCGGGCAGCCCTTGCAGAACTTTTTCCGTAGCCGTCCGAGCGCCTTTTTTTCAAGCCTCGACACATACGAACGCGAGATGCCGAGCATCTTCGCCACCTCGCGCTGTGTGTAGATATCCGAGCCGAAAAGCCCGTAACGCGAGATGAGTATCTGCTTTTCGCGCGGGTCTGTCAGCTCGTTAACAAATTCATACAGCTTTTCCGTTTTTATTTTTATGTCTATATCGTCGGCTATCGTGTCGTCGACGCATATTATGTCCATCAGCGTCAGGGGGTTTCCCTCGCTGTCAATGTCAATAGGGTCGCTCGTTGACATGTCCTGAGCATTCTTCTTCTGGCTTCGGAAGTACATGAGGATTTCGTTTTCAATACACCTTGCCGCGTAGGTGGCGAGGCGCGTGCCTTTATCCATGTCAAAGGTGTTTACGGCTTTAATCAGGCCTATCGTGCCGACGGATATCAGGTCCTCCTGCTCCGAATAGGCGGAATAATATTTTTTTATGATATGGGCGACAAGACGCAGGTTGTGCTCTATAAGATAGTTTCTTGACTCGGTGCTCCCCTGCGCTATTTCACGCAGGCAGCGCGCCTCCTCAGCCGCCGACAAAGGGGGCGGAAACGACCCCGAGCTGCTCAGATGAAGCGTGATATACAGAAAATTCTCGGCAACGACCTTTAACAACTCCGACAACATAACAGCACCCCGCACATTCATAAGTAATACATCTTATGCGCGGGGTGCCGCTTTTATATTTTTATGGTCAGGCGTGAGGCTGTCTTTTTTGTTTTTCCCGTTCAACACACGGAAAGCTCTGTGAACAGTCTGCTATCGGCTTTATCTGTTCATAAACCTCTTTTCACTTTCGCTCAGATCAAGACCGATTGTTCCGCCGGGATTCATATTGTAGCCGGGGTCAAAGTAATTCTTCAGCGCTTTGAAAACACCGTATTCCGTTTCGCCGTGATATCCCTCAAGCCACGGCGCGAACATTTTACCGATACCGTGATGATGGCTTATTGCGGCGCCGGATTTCTGAATAGCGTCGAGAATGCTTGTGTGATACTCTTTAAAAGCCTCGGAATCGTTCATTCTTGTAATGAATATGAAGTACAGGTTCGCGCCCTGCGGATAGCAATGCGACATGTGTGTGGTAACCACCGTGTTGGGCAGCCTGTGGCAGACCTCGCGCACGTCGCGGTGTACCTGCGCCATGTTCGACCAGTTGACGGAGCATTCAAGAGTGTCTGTCGTGATGCCGAAATCCATAAGCGTGTCGCGCAGATACGGGTCAGTAAATCTGCCGTGCTCCCAGCTCTTTGTGACATATGAGGTGAGGCTCATTCCTCCGAATTTACGCGCGATTTTTTTTATGTTTTTCGCAACATTTTTCGAAAATCCCTTTTCGCCGTCGGTAAAGCCGAGGAAAAGGCAGCGCTCCATATCCTTGAAACCGCGTATCTTGAACACCTTTTCGAGTGGCGTTTCGTCAACGTTATAAAGGTGAAGCATAAGGCTTGTTTCCTCCGGGTCGGACAGACGGAATACCGACGCGTAGCCCGCCTCGCACTGCATCATTTCACGCGCAGCCTCCTGCGCGATTTCCCAGTTTTTGAAAATGAAAGAAAAACGTTTTCTGTTCTCCGGCATCCAGCGGAACACCTTTAACGTTACCTCTGTCAGGACGCCGAAGGTTCCCTCGCTGCCCATCATAATCTGATTGAGGTCGGGACCCGTCGCCTCGCGCGGATAATGAGGTGTGGTTATTCTGCCGACAGGTGTCGCATATTTCTGTGACAGCACTATGTCGGCAATCGTTCCGTAGTATGTGCTGTTCTGCCCCGCCCCGCGCGTTACAACCCAGCCGCCGACACTGCTGTATTCAAAGGACTGCGGAAAATGGCCGCAGGTGTACGCGCGTTTTGCGCCGAACAGCTTCGGGGCGTTTTGCAGCGTTTCCTCAAGCTTCGGTCCCGACATTCCCGCCTGCACCGTAATGGTCTGGTCGATTTCGTTGAAGGCTATAACCTTGTTGAACCTCAGGCGCATATCAAGAGAAACACCGCCCTTAACCGGTTCGACGCCGCGCGTTACGCTGCTGCCGCCGCCGTAAACGTAAAGCGGTATGTTATTTTCGGTGCAATAGGCGACAAGCTGCTCTACCTGCTCTGTGGTGTCGGGATATACTACCGCGTCGGGCAGACTGTCAAAGCGGCGCTGACGAATCCGCAGCAGGTCGTAAGCCGTGCTGCCGTATGCGACGGCAAGGCGCGCGTAGTCGTCAGCCGACACGAAATCGTCACCGACGATTTTTTTAAACGCTTCAATGTGCTTCTGCTCCATCTTTGACGGAATGTCAAGCTCAACCTTATCCCAGCCGATGTCGCCGTCATACTGCTTAAAGTCGTCGTCGGTCATTTTGAAAATGCCCTTCATCATCTTGTAAAGGCTTTCCTTGGGATATCTCACATACTCCGGGTCGCCCCAGCGGAAAATCGAACGGTAGCTGTCCTTCGGCGCCGCTTCCTTCACCCATTTGGGTTCAAAGCCCTTGTACGGTTTGCTCATTTGCTTTCACTCCTCATTATTTTTCTGATTCGCCTGTACAGAGGTTCAAGACGCCTGTACATGTCTGTGTATACCTCGTTGTATATTTTCTTATACATCTCGTGATTTTTGCTGTCGGGCATAAAAACGTCCTTTACCCTCACCATGCCCTCAATGGCTTCCTCATACGATCCGTAGGTCTTGTTCGCGACAAACGCCACCATTGACGAGCCGAGCCCGCACGACTCATGCGTCTGAATGCGCTTTACGGGCAGCCCGAACATGTCTGCGGTAATCTGGCATATCTCGTCGCTCTGCGCGCCGCCTCCGCCTATATACAGCTCGGTAATCTTCACGCCGGAACGCTTTTCCATCGTATACAGCCCGTGCATCAAAGCAAAGCCGACGCCCTCGATGATGGCGCGGTACAGATGCATCTTTGTATGAACGTCGGAAAACCCGATTACGGCGCCCTTCGCGGCGGGGATTGTTATTCCGGGCGTCCAGTAGGGCTGAAGCACCAGGCCGTCGCAACCGGCGGGCACCTCTTTAAGACGGACATTCAGAATGCTTTCGGCACTGCAGCCGAGTTTTTTTGCCTGTTCGCACTCCTTTTCGGCAAACTCCGATTTGAACCATGATAACATCCAATATCCCCTGTAAATCTGAATTTCGGGGTTGTACATATCGTTCGGGACGGCGGGGTACGCGGGCATGAACTGCTGCGGCTCGAAATAGTCGCGCGTCATAAACTGCACTGTCGCCGTTGTTCCGAGCGATATTGCCGCTTTGTTCTTCGTTATCACGGAAAGCCCCAGCGTTTCGCAGCCCTTGTCAGAGCCTGTCGCAATAAGCGGCAGCCCCGCGGGGATACCCGAGCGCTTCTCCGTTTCTTCTGTGATATACCCCACCGTTTCGCCGGACGCCACAAGCTCGCACAGCTTTTCTTCCGGAACGTCGCAGACGCACCTTGTCAGCCCGTTTTTGCCCATCCACCTTCTGTTCTTGTAGTCGAACGGGATGTGCCCTATCATGTTCGCGGCGGAGTCGCGCAAATTGCCCGTAAGCTTATAGTTTATGTATGTGGGGAGCATGACAAACTTTGCCGTGCGCGCCCACAGGTCGGGGGCGTTTTCCATAATCCAGTTGCAGACACTGGCGCGGTACAGCATTAAGGTGGAGTCTAACATCTTGACAAGCTTAAATATGAGCACTTTGGAAAATTTAAACGGCTTCGGATTTTCCGCCTCGCGTTTGTCGAGCCAAAGAATGATATCGCTTACAGGCTTGTTGTCCTTGTCAAGGCAAAGCGCTGTGTCGCGGATCGACGTAACGGTGACGGCGAAAATATCGCCGAACAGTTCTTCGTTTTCTTCGCGGAGCTTTTTGCCGACCTCGCACAGGGCTTCGTAATAAAAGTCCGGCTTCTGCTCCGCCCAGCCCTCGTGCTTTGAGTAGTACGGCGTTTCGTACTTTTTCTGGCAGGAGGCTAAAAAATCTCCCCTTGCGTTTACAAGGAATCCGCGCATGCTCTGTGTGCCGATATCAAAGGTCAGCACCAAAGGTTCTCCCATAACAACCGCACCTTTCTTAATATTTTAGACACGTCGCTAATTTTCGGTAAGGATACTGCTTGTGGCAATCACATCAACATCAAGACCGAGAACATTTTTTATAACCGCGTCGCCGCTGTGTATCCGTTCGGTTACAACCACGCCGTTGATTTCCTTCATCACGTCAAAAATCCTGCTTTTCGGAATGTCCGACGATACCCTCACGGGCAGAACGGGAGCCTCGGGGAACACCGTTTTTACCGTGGAGCATATGGTGCGCTTAGGGTTCGTCAGCTCTTCCACGGCAAATGCCATTCCCTTTTTGCATTTGTTGCCTGTAACTTTAATGTCGTCACCCACGCGCTCCGCGACAAGCGGACAGCCTCGCGGGCAGACGATGCAGGTTAATTCCATATTATCCCCCCTCAATTTCAAACAAAAGCCTTGAATTGTCATTAAGCTTCATTTCGTCAAAATCAAGCACAAGCCGTTCCATCTCGGGCGGACGTAAAAACGCGTACTTCTTTTCAAACACGCGTCTGCCGTCAACGCTCAGCACAATCCTGCAGTTTTCAAGCACCTCGCGGCTTCTGAAATAAACGACTGTTTTTGAGTTGTCGGCGTTCAGGTTAAGCCGCTGCGGCACAAGATAAAGTATGTTGTTGTCCGCCCCGATATTAATCCTTTGGGCGACTTCTTTTCTGTAAAGCGCCGCCGCCCTGCCCGCCGCTTCGCCGCTTTCGGACACATAGTCGACAAGGTCGTTTACATGAAGCGCGTTGCCGCACGAGAAAACACCGTCGACGCTTGTCATCATCTGCGCATCACACGAAGCGCCCTTTGTGCGCGGGTCAAGCTTAACATTAAGGCTTTCGGCAAGCTCGTTTTCGGGAATAAGCCCGACGGACAATATAAGCGTGTCGCACTCTAAAATTTTTTCCGTGCCGGGCAGCGGCTTCATTTTTTCGTCTACCTCGGATATCTCGACAGCTGTAAGTCTGTCGTCGCCGAAAACACGCGTGACGGTATGCGACAGATACAGAGGAATATTATAATCCTTAAGGCACTGGTGAAGATTTCGCGTAAGCCCCGACGGCGCCGGCTTCGCCTCATACACGCCTAAGACCTCCGCGCCCTCTAATGTCAGACGACGCGCCATTATAAGACCTATGTCGCCGGAGCCGAGAATAACACAGCGTTTGCCGGGAAGCTGACCGAGAAGATTCGTAAAGTGCTGCGCCGTGCCGGCCGTGAATACGCCCGACGGACGCGTGCCGTGTATAAATACCTGCTTTGCCGTGCGTTCGCGGCAGCCCGTTGCCAGAACAATCGTGTCAGATTCGATTACGCTGATTCCGTTTTTGCTTACAACCGTAATCGAAAAGCCGTCCGTATTGTTTATTATTCCTGTCACGAACGTCAGCGTCATCGCCTCGATGCCCAGAGCTTTGAATTCCTCTATGAACCGTTCGGCATATTCGGGGCCCGACAGCTTTTCGGAAAATCTCACAAGACCGAAGCCGTCGTGAATACACTGCTTGAGTATGCCTCCAAGACGCGCCTCGCGCTCTATGAGCAGCACTTCGGCGCCGTTTTTGTGTGCCGAAATAGCGGCAGCCAGTCCCGCGGGGCCACCGCCTATAACCGTTACGTTGTAATGCTTATTCACCGACGGCACCTCCCTTTGTTTCGCCGTACAAAATGACTGACTCAGCGGAGCTTTTGCGTACTTCGCTTAACGGCACGCCGAGGAACTCGGCTATTATCTGCACTACGAGCGGGGAGCAGAATCCGCCCTGACACCTGCCCATCCCGGGACGCACGCGCTTTTTAACTCCGTCTACGGTTGGCACGCACAAAGGCGAACGCAGGGCATCTAAAATTTCGCCCTTGCTGATCTCCTCGCAGCGGCAGACTATTATTCCGTAATCGGGATTTTCCTTAATCATTTTCTCCCTTTCCTGCAGCGGCATGTCGCGCAAGACGGGAACGCCCTTTCTTATTGGGTTGAAGCTACCGTTTTCCTCGACCTTCATCTTTTCGGACAGCATCGAAACAGCCATCTTCGAAATGTCGACGGCGACCGCCGGCGCTGTAGTAAGCCCGGGCGACTGGATACCGGCGCAATGTATCAGATTCCTTGTGCTTCTGCCCCTTTCGATTACGAAATCCTCCTCAAAGGTCGGCGCGCGCACTCCCGTGAAATATGTGATTATGTCGCGCTCGCTGAGGTCGCGGGCCGTATGCTTTTGCTTTGCAAAAACACGTTCAATGCTTTCCGCGTTTGTCGCCGTGTTTTCCTTTTCGTACGTTTCGACGGCGTCGGGACCCACAAGGATGTTGCCGTGAGCCGTATGTAAAATTCCGCCGCCCTTTGTGTGTGTTTTTTTCAGTTCAATCTTTTTTATCGAGGATATCCCCATTATGAGGCTGCCTGCTTTTTTGTCGAGAATTGAGTTTGTGCCGCGCCTCGGATGTATGGAATAAAACCTGTCGTTTGCAATTTTTGCAATATCCTCGGCAAAAACACCGGCCGCGTTAATTACAATCTTCGGCTTTATGGTTCCCCTGTTTGTGTAAACGGACAGGATTTTGCCCTTTGACACCTCCATGCCGGTCACAGCGGTGTTAAGCGATATCTTCGCGCCGTTTTGAACGGCGTTCTCGGCATACGCAATAGTAAGCCCGTACGGACAGACGCTGCCCGCCGACGCGTTGTAAAGAGCAAATTTAAAATCGGGGTTAAGATTCGGCTCGCGTTTCTTAAGCTCGGCTTCTGAGAGAATCGTCGTGTCCTTAACTCCGATTCTTCTGCGCTGCCACGCGAAAAGCCTCATCAGCGGCTTGAGCCAGGCCTGAGTAAAGCCCACATACTGGCCGCAGAAGTTTAACGGAACGTCAAGCTCGCGACAGACGTCGGCGTACATCCTGTTGCCGAGGAGGACGTAGTGCTGCTTCAGCGAGCCCTTGCCGAGGTCGACGCCGGGATGCACCTCGCCGTCGTTCCTGCCCGACGCTCCGAGCGCCACGTCAGCCTCCTTTTCCACAAGCAGAATATCAAGCTTCCATCTGGCAAGCTCGCGCGCGATGCTGACACCCGATATGCCGCCGCCGATTATCAGCACGTCGGGGCTTTGGCCCTCAAGAGAATTGTCGCTTATTTTCGGCAGCCTCATGGGAGGAATCTTTGCCCCCGTGAATTCAATGTCGTTGACGACATGAATGTTTTTATCCTTGCACACCGACATCCGGCACGCCTCTATGACATCCTGCCAGTCGTCGAGCCTGCCGGTTAAAACAATTGAATTGTTTTTAAACCCGGCGGAAACTCTGCCGCCGAATTCTTTTTTCAACCTTTTGTTGATTTTTTTTATGTTCAAACAAATCAGCTCCGATATCGCGTATAAGTCGTCCGGGTGACCGACTTTATTATATATAATATTACTACCGACAATTAAAATTGTCAACTTCAATATTAAATCGGGCAAGAAAACAATGTGCGGAATATGATATCAAAACTTTTGTAAATTCGGTGTTGATTTTTATTAAAAAGTGTGTTATCATGTTCAAGTTGAAATTTTCTGTTACATGCGCCAGTAGCTCAGCTGGATAGAGTGTTTGGCTACGAACCAAAAGGTCGGGGGTTCGAGTCCCTTCTGGCGCGCCAGCCGCAAGCCTTTGTTTTCAAAGGTTTGCGGCTTTTTTCTTTTTACCCGTAGTGTCAAAATCCAGGTTTTTCTAACACTTTTTCTAACACCTCAGATGGACGCCATTGATTGCGCAACTACCTTCTTTTTTCAACATCCAAGTGTGCATAAATATCTAACGTTGACTGAGCACTTGAATGTCCTAGCCATTCTTGCACATCTTTGACATTGATGCTGTCTACTTGCCCTATGAAGAAGCCGCCCTCATGAATGTTGAGCACGACTATGTTATTGCTTCCGACGGGCGGGTTGACGACGGGTTTGACTGCTGCATAGACAGATTCGAAAACGTATACGAATGCGACTTCCTGCATTTCTGACGGTTCATCCCCACGTGCGTGGGGCTAATGCGCCGTGCGCCGTTTTTATGTTTTCATGCTCCGGTTCATCCCCACGTGCGTGGGGCTAATGCGGCTATTTATTCCGTTTATCGCCCGTCGGCACTTTCCGTGCAGAGAAGCCGTCAGCACGTTTTGGGCATAAAAACAGCGCCCCGCAGAAGCAAGGCGCCGGAATTATTGGTTTTTGTTATATTGAGTGAATGTGAGGCAGCTTATCTTGAGGGCAGTTCGGAATCTGTTCGTAATGCGGGCAGTCTAAGCTTTTACACCCCATATATTCGTCCGGGATTATGTCGTACTTACTGCATTCAGGTTCATCCCATGAACCGTAGTGCATGTCGACATGTATACAAGAGCAGCAAAGAGGCGTGAAGACTTCGCCTATCAAAGGCATATCTATGTTGCTCTTTGATTTGTCACAAGCTTCCTGATATTGTTTCATCAACTCTTCGCTAAGCATCATATCGCCTCCACGACCATAAACCGCGAAATCCGTGACTACACGGAAAGCGTGTATTTCGGACTGTCGCTTCGTCAGTTCGTTTTTTCTGTTCTCGCCTGCGGCGTTGCGGTGGGGCTGTATTTTCTATTAAAACCGTTTCTCGGCATTGAAACCTTAAGCTGGCTGTGCATTCTCGGAGCAGCACCGTTTGCAGCCATCGGATTTTTCAAGTATCACGGCATGACGGCGGAGAAGGCGCTGCTTGCCTATCTTCGCTCCGAGGTGCTCATGCCGAAGGAACTGAGGTTCAGGGCAGTAACCGGATTTGTTTAACAGACGTACATCCTTTGTGAGTGTCCGCCTTTCACAGGAAATACCCATCCCCACAAGCCTGCTGCAATCTCCCTTGTTGTCAGCGGATTCTGCTCGTCGGAGTCGCGGCGCAGCATCTCCACAATCTTCAAAAGCCTCAGCTTTCGGCCGGTATCCTGCTTCATTACAGTCCTCCAACAAAACATGATAGAAATATACAAATTATGACAATTTAGCATATCATATATTTTCCAAATTGTAAATACCCCAGCTCATAAGAGGAACCGTTTGGCGACTCTTAAAGGATATACTAAAAAATGTATCATACCTTTCATACGCAGCTTTTATCTATTAAACACTTCAAAACAGCCATTTAAATCAGCTGACGTTTAGGAATGATATATTGTAACAAATCAAATTCAGTCGTTTTTCTCTTATTATTTCCATATTAAATTGCATAAACTTACGCAAAAACGGAGTTTTAAGCGATTATCTGCATTTTTCAGATTTTCAAAAATTATGTTGACAGCGGAAAAAGTCTGTGTTACAATGTATTAAATAAACGAAAGGAATTCCATGTAATGAAGTCTGTTCTGTTTACAGCCGAATACTTTTACTTTTATTACTTTACAAACAAAAGTAATAGTGATTCGTGCTGCAAACCGACAAGTGATATCTTATAATCATTCCTTTCCGATATCAGCCTTAAAGGCCGCACAGAATCACAACTGTGCGGCTTAATTTATTATATACTGGGGATGGCGACATGATAGCGGTATTAAAACCGGAAACAACGAAGGAACAGCAAAACCACCTTATTTCATGGCTTAAAAGCCATAACATCGACGTTCATGTTTCGAAGGGCGAAAACTATACGGTGCTGGGGCTTATAGGCGACACAAGTTCCATTGACATCGGTCTGCTCGAAAGCCTTGAAATGGTCGACTCCGTCAAGCGCGTTTCCGAGCCGTATAAGCAGGTCAACCGCAAGTTCCACCCCGAGGATACCGTTGTCCATATAGGAAACGGCCTGAAAATCGGCGGCGGCAACTTCATTATGATTGCCGGTCCCTGCTCTGTCGAATCGCGGGAGCAGGTTACGGAGATAGCGAAAAGCGTCAGCGCGTCGGGTGCCGACGTGCTGCGCGGCGGAGCGTTCAAGCCACGCACCTCGCCCTATGACTTCCAGGGGCTTAAGGCGGACGGCATAGAGCTTTTGCTTGAGGCGAAAAAGGAAACGGGTATGCCGATAATCTCCGAAATAATGAACGTAAACGACCTGCCGCTGTTTAGGGACGTCGATATTTTTCAAATCGGTGCGCGGAACATGCAGAACTTCGACCTTTTAAAGGAGGTCGGAAAAACAGACAAGCCCGTTCTGATAAAGCGCGGACTTGCGAACACCTTAAAGGAGCTTCTTATGAGCGCCGAATACGTCATGTCGGAGGGCAACCACAACGTCATACTCTGCGAGCGCGGCATACGCACGTTTGAAACGGCAACAAGAAATACGCTCGACCTTTCCGCGGTGCCCATGCTCCACGAAATGACGCATCTGCCCGTCGTGATAGACCCGAGCCACGCTACGGGGATATCGCGCCTTGTGGAGCCTATGGCGCTGGCGGCGGCAGCAGCCGGCGCGGACGGAATAATGGTCGAGGTTCATAACGACCCCATCCACGCGCTGTGCGACGGCGCGCAGTCGCTGACGCCCGGGCAGTTTTCGGGGATGGCCGCGAAAATAAGGAAAATCCGGGAGGTGGTGCGGCAATGACCGTCGGAATAGTCGGTCTGGGGCTTATAGGCGGCTCGGCGGCAAAGGCGTTCGCCGAGAGTGGCCGCACCGTATTGGGCTTTGACAAAAACGCGGGCATAAACGGTTTTGCCGTGCTCAGCGGCGCGGCGGACGGAACGCTGACAAAAGAAAACATCGGTGCCTGCGGGCTTATTATTCTTGCCGTACCGCCCGTCGCGGCAGCGAAATGGCTTGAGGAAAACGCTCCCGATATCTCGCGCGACGCGCTTGTAATGGATTTCTGCGGTACAAAGCGTATCATATGCGAAACGGGGTTTTTGCTCGGCGAAAAATACGGTTTTACATATGTGGGCGGTCACCCGATGGCGGGAACGCACAACGCAGGCTTTAAAAGCTCCTCGCCCGCGCTTTTCCGCGGTGCGCCTATGGTCATTGTCCCCCCTCGGTTTGACGACATTGAGCTTTTAGAGTGCATAAAGGAGCTGCTTTCGCCTCTCGGCTTCGGTTCGTTTTCAGCAATTACCGCCGAGCGCCACGACGAGCTTATTGCCTTTACCTCCCAGCTCGCGCACGTCGTTTCGAACGCGTATATAAAAAGCCCCTCCGCCGGCAGCCACAAAGGCTTTTCGGCAGGCAGCTACCGCGACTTAACACGTGTGGCGCAGCTTAATCCCGACATGTGGGCGGAGCTGTTCCTCGAAAACGGCGACAACCTGAAAAACGAAATAGATATCCTTATTAAGAGTCTTGGCGAGTACAGGGACGCTATTGCGGGAAACAACCGCGAACGGCTTATTACGCTGCTCCGCGAGGGCAGCGAACGAAAGAAAGAGGTTGACGGACAGTGACGACAGTAAAAGTTAGCCTGTCAAAAAGCTACGACGTTCTTATTGGCGGCGGGCTGCTCGGCAATGCGGGGCAGCTTTTAGCAAAAATTACGCCGTCACGCCGAGCCGCCGTCATCACGGACGACATCGTCTGTGGACTTTACTCGCAGACGCTTGCAAGCAGCCTTGCGGCAAGCGGCTTTGAAGTGTCGGTTTTTACCGTTCCTAACGGCGAAGGCTCGAAAAATGCCGCAAATTTTATAGCCGTTCTTAACTGGCTCGCCGAAAACAGGATAACGAGAAGCGACACTGTAATAGCTCTCGGCGGCGGCGTCGTAGGCGACCTTGCGGGCTTCGCGGCCGCTTCTTATCTTCGCGGTGTGCGGCTTGTTCAGATTCCCACAACGCTGCTGGCGGCTGTCGATTCCTCCGTGGGCGGCAAAACCGCCATTGACCTCGACGCGGGCAAAAACCTTGCCGGAGCGTTTCATCAGCCGTCGCTCGTCGTCTGCGATTACGATACGCTTGACACCTTGCCCGTGGAGGTTCTGAGGGACGGTCTTTCAGAGGTAATTAAATACGGCGTAATAGGCGATGAAAAGCTTTTTCTGCACAT
Source organism: Ruminococcaceae bacterium UBA1425 (assembly GCA_002329365.1). Lineage (GTDB taxonomy): Bacteria > Bacillota > Clostridia > Oscillospirales > Acutalibacteraceae > UBA1425. The sequence continues at coordinate 103,633 of DCUB01000018.1, read as the reverse complement.
TGAAGAAAAGGGTACGGGCTTTGACCGCGAATATGTCATATCGGAATGCGTCAGAATGAAAAGGGATATAGTGTCAGAGGACGAGTTTGACACGGGACTTCGCCGGCTTCTTAATTTCGGCCACACAGTCGGCCACGCCATAGAGCAGCGAAGCTGCTTTTCGATATCTCACGGAAAAGCGGTAGCCATAGGAATGGCGGTGATGGCGAGAGCCTCAAAAAAAGCGGGGTACTGCTCCGCCGACTGCGCCGAAAAAATAATATCCGCAATAAAAAATACAGATTTGCCGACGGAATGCCCCTATCCCCTGTATGAAATTTTCGGCGTTCTCTGCTCCGACAAAAAAATTTCCGGCGACACCATAACGGCTGTAGTGCCGGAAAAAGTGGGCAAATGCGTTTTGATTGACTTTTCCCTTGCTGACTTTAATGAATTTCTAAGGGGCGGTATCTGAAATGACTGTCATAATAACTCCCGCAAAGCTCCGCGGCAGCGTCCGCGCAGTAGCGTCAAAGTCGCACGCTCACCGTCTGCTCATATGCGCCGCGCTGTCGGACAGGCAAACGGTAATAAGGTGCGCCGACACGTCGGAGGACATATCGGCGACCGTCCGCTGCTTAAACGCGCTCGGCGGAAAAATTGTTTTCTCCGGCGGCACGTTTACCGTAACGCCGATAAAAGATGTGCCCGAAAATGCTGTTCTTGACTGCGGTGAAAGCGGCTCGACGCTTCGTTTTATGCTGCCCGTCGCCTGCGCTCTCGGAAAGCCCTGCACATTTATAATAAGCGGCAGGCTGCCCGAACGCCCGCTCTCGCCGCTGTGGGAAGCTCTCGTCTCACACGGCGCGCGGCTTTCAGACCCTTCGCCCGACACGATAGTCTGCGGCGGAATGCTTCGCGGCGGAGCTTTTACCGTTGACGGCGGAGTTTCCTCACAGTTTATAAGCGGTCTTTTATTGGCGGCGCCTTTGCTTGGGGGCGAAACGGTGATAAACGTTTCGGGTAATATTGAGTCGGAAGATTACATCGCCATAACAAGGGCTGTGCAGGCAGATTTCAAAGTCAAGTCAACCTTTCGCGACGGGGTTTTTTCGGTAACAGACGCTCAGAAATATATATCGCCCGGTGTATGCGAGGCGGAGGGCGACTGGTCAAACGGCGCGTTCTGGCTTTGCGCCGGTGCGCTGTCCGGCGGGACTGTTGAATGCACGGGGCTTCGCGGTGATTCCGTTCAGGGTGATAAAAGGATTACGGGAATAATTGAGGATATTTTAAAGGGCAACGCCGAAATAGACGCTAAAAACATCCCCGACCTTGTGCCGGTAATTTCAGTCCTCGCGTCCGTCGCGCCGGGCAGAACAGTTATTAAAAACGCAGCGCGCCTGCGCTTCAAGGAAAGCGACAGGCTGCGCACAACAGCCGACATGATAAACGCCCTCGGCGGCGTTGCTTCGGAAACGGACGACGGGCTTGTTATTACCGGCAGAAAGCAGCTTCGCGGCGGGGCGGTAAACAGCGCCGGCGACCACAGGACTGCCATGAGCGCAGCCGTCGCCTCAATCGTATGCGAAGGCGAGGTAGCCGTTCACGGCGCAGAGGCTGTGCGGAAGTCATACCCCGCGTTCTGGAGCGATTTCAACAGGCTTGGCGGAAAAACCGAAACGGAGGACACTGTATGAGCAGCGTGTACGGAGAAAACATAAAGGTTTCAATCTGGGGGCAGTCACATTCCCCCGCCATAGGCGTAACAATAGACGGGCTGCCGGCGGGAATCGAAATAGACATAAGTAGGCTGCAACAGTTTCTTGACAGGCGCGCGCCGGGCAAAAACAGGTTTTCTACTGCGCGCAGCGAGGGCGACGCGCCCGAATTTCTTTCGGGCTTAAAGGACGGCTTTACATGCGGCGCGCCGCTGACGGCCGTTATTCGTAATTCCGACGCCCGTCCGTCCGATTATGAGGAGCTGAAAAGTAAGCCGCGCCCGTCGCACGCCGACTACACCGCGCAGGTGAAATACGGCGGCTTTCAGGACGCTTCGGGCGGAGGTCATTTTTCGGGAAGGCTTACGGCTCCGCTCTGCATAGCGGGCGGCATATGTCTTCAGATTTTAGAGCGGCAGGGCATTACGATAAGCGCATCTGTTAAAAGTATAGCGGGGCAGACGGAGCCTGGGAGAATGACGGCGGCTGTCGACAAAGCACGCGCGCGCGGCGACTCCGTCGGCGGAATAATCGAGTGCGTGGCTTTAAATATTCCGGCGGGTATAGGCGACCCGATGTTTGACGGAATGGAGAACAGGATTTCAAAGGCCGTTTTCGCCATACCCGCCGTAAAGGGCATAGAGTTCGGCAACGGTTTTTCGTGCGCGTTACTTTTCGGCAGCGAGAACAACGACGCTTTTTATACGGACAACGGGGAGATAAAGACAAAAACGAACAACCACGGCGGAATCCTCGGCGGCATAACCTCCGGTATGCCCGTCGTGTTCAGGGTTGCCGTCAAGCCGACGCCGTCAATAGGAATAAGGCAGGAAACGGTTAACATGAAAACAGGCGAAAACACCGATATTGCGATACCGGGGCGCCACGACCCCTGCATAGTTTTCCGTGCTCTGCCGTGCGTCGAGGCGGCGGCGGCGCTTGCGGTATATGACGCGATTCTTGAAAGAAAGAAGGAGATATAAATGGAGCTTCAGAAATACAGAAAAGAAATCGATGCTATTGACGAAGAACTTGTACGGCTCATAGGCGAACGTATGGACATAGCGGCAAAGATAGCCGAGGTTAAAAAGGAAGGAAATCTGCCTGTTCTCGTCGCCGAAAGGGAAAGGGAAATAGTAGCCCGCGTTTCGGAGCTGACGCGCCCGGAATACAGGAATTATATGAAGGTGCTTTACTCGCTTCTTTTTGAGCTCAGCCGCTCAAACCAGAACAGGATACTAAAAAGCGGCAGCGAGGATTTCCGTGCGATAAGCGAAGCTATGGAAAAAACGCCGAAGCTTTTTCCGCAGAACGCCCGCGTCGCCTGCCAGGGAGTGGAGGGCGCGTATTCACAGATAGCGTGCGAAAGGTTGTTCAAAACTGCGTCCGTTCTGCATTTCAAAAGCTTTGAGGCCGTTTTCGACGCCGTAAGCCGCGGCATGTGCGACTACGGCGTGCTGCCCATAGAAAACAGCATTGCAGGCTCCGTCAAAAAGGTTTACGACCTTATGATTTCGCGCAGATTTTACATCGTCCGCAGCGTCCGTCTTAAGGTTGACCACTGTCTGCTCGCAAAAAAGGGAACAGAACTAAAGGATATCCGCGAAATCATTACGCACGAACAGGCGATAGGTCAGTGCGCCGCCTTCCTCGACGGACTTGAAGGCGTAAAGATAACGCAGTGCGAAAACACTGCCGAAGCGGCGCGGTTTGTCGCGGAGTCCGAAAGAAACGACGTCGCCGCAATTGCTTCCCGCCGCTGCGCCGAGCTTTACGGGCTTATCAGCATCTCGTCCGCCATACAGGACAACGGCAACAACCACACGCGCTTTGTGTGCATTTCGCGCAGCCTTGAAATTTACCCCGGCGCCGACAGAACAAGCATAATGATGGCTCTGCCGCACAAGCCCGGTTCGCTTTACAAGGCGCTGTCGCGCTTTTACGCGCTCGACATGAATTTACTAAAGCTTGAAAGCCGCGCCATGCCCGACAGGGATTTCGAGTACATGTTCTATTTCGACGTCGAAACCTCCGTATATTCCGAGGAGTTTGCACGTCTTATATGCGAGCTCGGAGAAATAAGCGAGGAGTTCCGCTACCTCGGCAGCTATTCGGAGGTCATATGATGAAAAGGTTCGGTCTGCTCGGCGAAAAGCTTTCGCACAGCTACTCGCCGCAGATTCACGCCATGCTCGGCGGCTATGAGTACGGGCTGTATGAAATGCCCCGTGAAAAGCTCAAAGAATTCTTCGGCGGCTTTTCGCTTGACGGGATTAACGTCACTATTCCGCACAAAAGGGACGTTATGTCCTTTTGCGACACTGTTTCGGACACGGCAAGGAGAACAGGCAGCGTAAACACTATTGTAAACCGCGGCGGCAGGCTTGCGGGCCACAACACCGACTATTACGGCTTTTTATGGATGCTGAAGCTTTGCAAAGCCGACGTTCGCAGAGCGAAGGTATTGGTTCTCGGAAGCGGCGGCGCGTCGCTGACCGTCAGAACGGTGCTCGGTGACCTCGGCGCGTCCGAGATAGTCGTCATATCAAGGAGCGGCAGCGATAATTACGAAAACTTGAAAAAGCACGAGGATGCCGATATAATAGTAAACACAACACCCGTCGGAATGTACCCGAGCACGGGAATTGCCCCCGTTTCTCTGGGCGAATTTCCGCGTTGCCGCGCCGTGCTCGACCTTATATACAACCCGGCAAGAACAAGGCTGCTGCTCGATGCGGAGGAACTGAAAATACCTCACACCGACGGGCTTTCGATGCTTGTAGCGCAGGCAGTTAAAAGCGCGGAGCTGTTTCTTGACACGGAAATTCCGGACGGCAGAATCGTTGAGATAACGAACAGAATGCGAAGCTCAATGGGCAACATCATTCTTATTGGCATGCCCGGCTGCGGAAAAAGCACAATAGGAAAAATTACGGCGGAGCTTACAAACAAGACGTTTGTCGACTCCGACGAGGAAATTGAAAGAAGCGAGGGCAAGCCGATACCCGACATTTTTAAGGAACACGGCGAGGGATATTTCCGCAAAGCGGAAACCGAGGTGCTTCGGCGGCTCGGAAAAATGAGCGGCGCTGTAATAGCAACGGGCGGCGGCTGCGTTACAAGACAGGAAAACTATTCGCTTCTTCACCAGAACGGAACGATTATCTGGATAAAGCGCGACATAAAGCTTCTGCCCGCTCAGAACAGACCGTTATCAGAAAGGAACGGCGCGGAGGCTCTTTACGAAAGCCGCAGGGAGCTTTACAGGGCTTTTGCCGATTACATTGTTGAAAACGACAATGACCCGCGCGAAACGGCCGGAAAAATATCGGAGATGTTTTTATGAAGATACTTGTCATAAACGGGCCGAACCTTAACATGCTCGGCATCCGCGAGCCGGAAATTTACGGATCTCAGACATACCCAGACCTCGTCGCTTTCATTGAAAAGGTATGCGCCGACGAGGGCGTAGGCTGCGAGGTGTTTCAGTCGAATCACGAGGGCGAAATTGTAGATAAAATTCAAAAGGCTTACAAAAACGCCGACGCGATTGTCATAAACCCCGCCGCCTACACGCACACGAGCATAGCGATTCTCGACGCGCTGAAGGCGGTCACTCTTCCCGCCGTCGAGGTTCACCTTTCGGCTGTTGAAAACCGCGAGGAGTTCAGGCGGATTTCCTACGCCGGAATGGCATGCCTAAAAACAATTACGGGGCAGGGCTTCGAGGGCTACCGTCAGGCGATTCTGTTTCTTAAAATGAAGGGGGAGCGTTTATGAAATACACCGCGACGCTTATAGCAGTGAAGGACATGGAAAAATCAAAGCGTTTTTATCGCGACGTTCTCGGCTGCGAGGTAATATGCGACTTCGGCGCAAACGTCACCTTAACGGGCGGTCTTTCCCTCCAGACACTCGAAAGCTGGGAGAATTTTATAGATAGCGAAGTTAAATTCGGCGGCGGCGATGCGGAGCTTTATTTTGAGGACGACTCCTTAGATGCCTTTGTCTTAAAGCTCGAGTCTTTGCCGTATATTGAATATGTGCACAAGCTGAAGGAGCATTCGTGGGGACAGCGCGCCGTGCGGATTTATGACCCCGACATGCATATAATAGAGGTCGGCGAAAGCCTTTCAGCAGTTGCGCGCAGGTTTATTGACGGCGGAATGAGCGTCGGCGAAGCGGCAAAGCGCATGGATGTGTCGGAGGACTATGTACGCTCACTGCTCAGATAAAGAGGGAGTTATATGCACTACGCAGAAGCAAAGTCGATATTATCTCCGCGCAACGGAATGAACATATACCGCGGCTGCACCCACGGCTGCATTTACTGCGACTCAAGAAGCGTCTGCTATCAGATGAAGCATGATTTTGAGGACGTCGAGGTAAAGAAAAACGCCCCTCAGCTTCTTGAGGCGGCTTTAAGAAGCAAGCGTCAGCGCTGCATGATAGGCACAGGCGCGATGTGCGACCCGTACCAGCCCGTGGAGAAAAGCGAGCGGCTGACAAGGCGCTGCCTCGAGCTTGCCGACAGATACGCCTTCGGCTTTACATTAATAACAAAATCGGACCTTGTTCTGCGTGACACAGACCTTTTGAAAAGCATCAACAAAAAAACAAAGTGCGTCGTTCAGATGACTATTACAACATTTGACGACGCGCTTTGCCGTGTGATAGAGCCTGATGTCTGCGTTACGAGCCGCCGCGCGGAGGTGTTGAGAATCCTTCGCGACGAGGGCATACCTACCGTCGTATGGCTTTGCCCCGTTTTACCGTTCATAAACGACACCGAGGAAAACCTTTTGGGCATTCTTGACCTTTGCTTCGGCGCGGGCGTTTACGGCATACTCTGCTTCGGCTTCGGCGTCACGCTGCGCGAGGGCGACCGCGAATACTTTTATCAGAAGCTTGACGAGCATTTTCCCGGCGTCAGGCAAAAGTATATAAAGGAGTTCGGGAACTGCTATGAATGCATCAGCAAAAACAATGAACGGCTGATGAAGATTTTCCGCGCCGAGTGCGGCAGACACGGAGTGCTGTGCGATACGCGCAGGATTTTCGCATACCTCAGCGAGTTTGAGGACAAGCTTTCGGGCGAACAGCTGAGCCTTTTTTAGGGATTGTTATTTAGTAGGGAACGGTCCTGACCGTTCCGCAAGATTTTATAGCTTCGGACACGGCACGCCGTGTCCCTACGCCAAGATGTTTAAAGGATGTTTAGAAACGCCGTTATACGGGCTGTAAAAAGCCTGTCATTCTGAGCGCAGCGAAGAATCTTAAAGGCAAGCCTTTTCGGCTTGACAGCTATGGCTGCATATGTTAGCTTAAGTATAAAGAAAGCGATGTTTTGTATGCGGATTTTACTACTCAATGACAAAGGACGGTAAATAATATGGGTAAACTGTTTTCATCTGTCGTTTCGTTTTTTCTCAGCTTCGTTACAGTTTTTATCGGAGATGTCAACCTTTTTATAAATCCCGTCCAATACACTCCGCTTGAAAGCCGCGAATACAAAGACGGCGAAATAATTGTCGCGCCGGACCCCTCAAAGCATATTAACGTCACCGTGACAGACGAGGGATACGACGTATTCACACCTTCCGGCAGCGGACAATACGCCTACGGACCGTCGATATTCGTAAACGCCGACGGCAGCATCGACCTATGGACGGCCCGCCCCGGCGATAACGGCGAGTGGGATTGGATTGAATACAGGCATTCGCCCGACGGCGGCAAAAGCTGGACTAATGAAAAGCGTGTGCTCTACCCCACCCCCGGCTCGGCCGACGCGTTTTCAACGTGCGACCCCGGAGTTGTAAAATTCGGCGGCTATTACTATATCGGCTACACGTCCACAACCGACGCGCGCGGCACTGACAACTGCGTTTATGTCGCAAGAAGCCGCACGCCCGACGGGTTCTTTGAAAAATGGAACGGCAGCGGCTGGGGCGGCGATCCCTCGCCCATTGTGGTGTTCGACGGCAACCGCGACGAGTTCGGAGCGGGAGAGCCTTCGTTTGTCGATATAGGTGACGTGCTTTATATCTATTACGCGTGGTGCGACGGCGGTATCCGTCAGACGCGCGTCGCCGTTGCCGACGCAGCCGACGAAAACTGGCCCGCGACAATGGAGTATAAGGGCGTCGCGATTACCTCCTCCGGTGCCGACGATTCGGCGGACGTAAAATTTGTAGACGACTTCGGCAAATTCATAGCCGTTACGACGTCCGACAGGTTCACGGAAAACAGCTACATTTCCGTTTATGAATCAGACGACGGCTTTGCGTTTACAAAGTGCGACGCGCTAAAGACAAGCATAGCCGTAGCCTGCCACAACTGCGGCATTTCGTCAAGACCAAACGGGCACATCCGTCTTTGTGACGAAAATTTTATAGGCTACGCCTACGGCACCGAGTGGGGCTGCTGGCCTACAAGAATAAACAAAATCTCTGTTTCGCTTTCCGACGCGCCCGACCTTTCGGACACGGCTAACGAAAACCTGAAGCTTGCGATGCCGTTAAGACCGGGGCACGTTCTGCCGGTTTACATCGCCTTCAGCACCGGGGAAGGATGTTACACTGTAAAGTCCGGCTGCTCGCTTGCAGTGCGCTTTCATATGACTACAACCGAAAAAAAGGAAATCCCCGTTTTCTTTCCGTTCTCGGCAAAGATAAAATACTCAGACTACGATGAAACAGTCGTCAGCTTTTCCGGCGGGCGGTGCAGGGCTTTGAAGGCGGGCGAAACGCTTGTTGTCGCCGAATATCTCGGTCACACGGCTGTTTTCAGGGTAAAAGTCCTGTAATATCAACATTCGCAACCGCCGGTTGCGCAAGTTCAAAGCGTAATTGGTGGAGTGCAACCGCAAGGAATGATATCTTTTTATTGCGAGCACGGGGAACGTGAAATATATCGCGGTAAAGGAGAAATAAAAATGATACTCGCAGACAAGATTATAGCGATGAGAAAAAAGAACGGCTGGTCGCAGGAGGAGCTTGCGGAAAAGCTGAACGTTTCAAGGCAGTCCGTTTCAAAATGGGAAAGCGCGGCGAGCATACCGGACATCAACAAGATACTCGAGCTTTCTAAAATTTTCGGCGTAACCACCGACTATCTTCTTAAGGATGATTTAGACGAAACAGTCTATACCGACAGTGACGAAAACGACAGCCGCGTGAGCGTTTCGCTCTCGGAAGCAAACGAATACATCGAAAGCAGCCGCGCATACGGCAGGCGTATCGGCACAGGCGTTTTGATGTGCATAATGTCGCCCGTGCCGCTTATCCTTCTTTGCGGTCTGCATGAGGAAAGCGCGAGTGGGCTCGGCATCTCGGCGGGAGCGGTTGCCGGCATAGGCGTCACTGTCCTTCTTGCAATTGTCGCCGCCGCGGTAGCCATTTTCATAACAAGCTCCATGAAAATGAAACGCTTCGAATACCTTGATAAAAAGGATTTTGAGCTGCTTTACGGCGTTGCGGGCGTGGTGCGTGAAAAAAGAGCGTCATTCGAAAGAAAATATATCGCCCAAACGGTCATAGGAGTCATATTATGCATTCTGAGCGCTGTACCGCTTATTGTAGCGGGCGCGACGGGAGCGTCCGACGCTGTTTGCATACTTATGGTCGCGCTGCTGCTTGCCGTTGTTTCTGCAGCGGTGAACCTGTTTGTTTCCTCGGGCACTGTAAAGAGCTGCTTTGACAGGCTTTTATCAGAGGGCGAATACGACGCCGTCGAAAAGGTAAAGAACAAAAAAATAGAAAAGATAGGCGGCGTTTACTGGCCGATAGTCGTCGCAATATACCTCGGCTGGAGCTTTTATACAAACAACTGGGGCTTTACATGGATAGTATGGCCCGTCGCGGCGCTTGTGTTCGGAGGCATCACCTCGGCCATAAAAGGAGAAAAATAAAACGGAGGATTTTTAATAATGTCGGAACGCCCGAAGCCGGTGGTCGAGATGGAGCTATATCTCACGCGCCACGGACAGTCTTACGGAAACATCGATAACACGGGAGAAAAAAGGCCGCCCGGGGAGGAGCATGACCCCGGGCTTACACCTCTCGGACAACGGCAGGCAGAGCTGCTCGGCAGGCACTTTTCATGTCTCCCGCTCGACTGCATAATATCGAGCGGCCTGCGGCGCGCGATTGATACCGCGTCGGCAGTCGCTGCCCGTCAGCCCGAAAACGGCGCGCGGGAGGTCTGGGTTCATCCGATTTTCACGGAGTGCGGAGTAACAAAGGATTACGCGGGGCGGACAATTGACGAAATACGCGCCGAAAACAGCTTTGCAGTCGCCGCGCCGGGTACGGAGGAGTTCGAACGGTTTATCGTGTGGTCCGGCGCCCGGACTGACGACTTAAGTCTTGTCCGCGCAAAAAAGGCTGTTGCATACCTGCGCGGACGCTTTAAAAACGGCGAAAAGGTACTTGTAACGGCGCACGCCTGCTTTAACACCTTCCTGCTTTTCGCCTCGCTTGGGCTTTCCGAAAACGAGATATTCGACCCGTGCTTTATAAACGCCGGCGTTACAAAGATAGTTTTTTACAAAGACGGCACGGGGCCTTACGACGACGTAAGCCTTGTGTATTTTAACGACCGCTCGCACCTTTTCGCGGAATATCCCGGGCTGTGCTTCGGCGAGCAGTAAGTTATTACAATACCTGACGAAACGGTCAAGACCGTTGTGCAAGGTTTTGTGAAGCTTCGGACACGGCACGCCGCGTCCTACTATCCCGTATATTGTAAGATCCTTCGGCGCGTTGCGCCTCAGGATGACATAAGGGACAGCCCCTGTCATTCTGAGCGAAGCGAAGAATCTTATCGTGCAAAGCGAAGAATCTTTTCGGCACTTCCTTTACATTTTCGCCCATATCTTGAAAAAAGGACTGTATCAACGCCTGAGTTCCGGAACGGTCAAGATGCGTTCCCTACTAAGACTCATCATTTAGGGATTAGTCTTGGTTGTTCTTGGTCATTATACAGCCCTTTCTTTTACTCTGATATCAAAACCCCGCTTTGTCGTCTTCGTTGACTATAATCTCATTGCCCTCCATATGACGTTTGTTCATCATGTGGCGGGCTTTTCTGTTCGCGACGGTGTCGAAAATAACAGAAAAGTCGTAATCCTCAGGGTAAAGCTCCGAAGCGGGGACATGAAGCCGCAGCCTTTTGTGCGATATCCGCTTCTTTTCCTTTTTGACCTGCACGCCCACCTCGCCCATATCGTTGGCTTTTGCGCAGACGATACCGATTTCCTTTTTCGGCAGTATGAAAACGCTGTCGCCGATGTTGAACCTGTGCGCATCATCGGACGTTTCCTTTTGCGCTTTGTCCGGCACTATGCGCGGTGACGAAACGGCTGCCGCCTTTGGTGCGGGGATGAACGCGGGAATATCGCCGTCTTCCGTTACCTTTCGGTTATACGCAGCCTTTTCGGCGTTTGCAAGAATATATTCAGGCATGCCGAGCCGTTCGGCGATGTACAGCGCGCAGCTTTCGCCCGCCTCGCCGACCTCCAGACGGTAAAGCGGCGCGATATTTTGTCGGTCAAACGCCATTCTTGCGTTTTGCAGTCCCTCGCGCGCCGCAGCGAACGTCTTAACCTCCGGGTAATGCGTGGTGGCGACGAACAGGCAGCCGCGCCCGCAAAGCTCCTCAAGCACGGCGACGGCAAGCCCCATCCCCTCCGCCGGGTCCGTTCCCGAGCCGAGCTCGTCAAGCAGAACAAGCGATTCTTCCGTGGCTGTTTTTATAATCTCGATTACGTTTTTCATATGCGACGAAAATGTCGAAAGGTTTTCCGAAATGCTCTGACCGTCTCCTATGTCGCAAAGATACAGGTTGTGAAGTGAATAAACGCTGCTTTCGTCGGCAGGTACATGCAGGCCGCTTTGAGCCATAAGCGAGAGCAAGCCGATAGTTTTAAGAGCCACCGTTTTCCCGCCTGTGTTCGGCCCCGTTATTACAACGCCGCGGATGTCGCCGCACAGCTCAAAGTCGAGAGGAACGGCTTTACTTCTGTCGAGCAGCGGATGACAGGCGTTTTTTATTCTTATCTCTCTTGAGGCGGTGAGCGTTACGGGCGAGGACTGCGACGCTATGCTGTATTTGCCCTTAGCGAACAGGAAGTCAAGCGTTTCCATTGCTTCCGTGTTGCGTCTTATAGAGGGCAGCGCCTCTGTGATAAGCGAGGTCAGCGTGTAAAGAATTTTTCTTATCTCGTTGTCCTCATTAAGCTCTAAAAGGTCAAGCTCCTGCTGCAGACGCGAAACGGACGACGGCTCCACAAAGCATGTGCCGCCTGTGTTCGACAGCTCTATCACCGTTCCCGGAACGTTGTTTTTGTACTCGCGCTTTACGGGCAGAGTAAAATGACCGCCGCGCACCGAAACAAAGCTGTCGGAAAACCACGCCTTGTTCCTGCTTAAAATTGAGTTCAGCTTTGCCTTTATCTGTTCCGAAACAGCCGTCTTCTGGCGGCGTATGTCATACAGGTTACTGCTTGCCCTGTCGTCCACCTGCCCGCCGCGTATGCAGCGTTCTATTTCCGCTCCGATGCCTGACAAATCATCAATTGAGCGCCCGTAAAAAGCGATGGGGCAGCAGGTTGACTCCGCTCGCTGCAGATACTGCCGCAGCCGTTTGCAGGAGGTCTGGAAGTACAAAAACTTTTCAAGCTGGTCGGGCAGCAGCATGTCGCCGGCCTCGGCAAGCGTAAGAAGCTGAGGTATATCGGTCATCGAGGTCAGCGGAGGCGTTCCCGCCTGTTCAATAAGGCGGCGCGCCTGCGTCGTTTCGTCAAGCCGTTTTTTCGCCTCGCGCTCGGCAAGACAGGGCTTAAGCGAAAGGCATTTTGCCTTTGCCGCTTCGGTCAGAGCATGTTCGGACAGACGGCTGAGAATTATATCAAATTCAAGAGCTTCAAATGAATTCATGGTTACATCCCTTTCCGTGAAAAATTAAAACCGCGGCAGGACACACCACACCGTTAAAGGTGCAGAATGCTTCCGCGGTTAAATTCATAAAAACAGCGCGGCAATGACACCGCGCTTACATTAAAATATGAAGCAGTCTGTCAGGTGTGTCGTTTACAAGCAACGGCAGAACACGGGTAAACCCGTTTTACAGTTGCTTATGCGTATGGTATTCAGTTGAATAAAACCATATCGGACACGACCGACATCAAAAACCCGCCTTTATTAAGTTGATGCAAGTATATCAGATGCAATAGCGTTTGTCAAGAAAAATACTAACGAAGGCTTTATGACGAAGGCTTTATGAGTATGAATTTGCGGCATTCTGATGCAAAACTCTTGACTATTCGCGCTTGCTGCCGTAAACTATAACAGTTATAGTGCTATTGTCTTATTTCGGCTAAATTGAACGGAGGAGAAAAAATGAAGGTATTCATGATAGGCGGAACAGGTCTTTTAGGCTGTGCCGCGGCGCAGCTTTTCATCGACAGAGGTCATTCGGTGAGCTCTGTTGCGCTTCCGCCCATTCCCGAGGGCGCGCCGATTCCAAAGGAAATGGAGCTTACGTTCGGCAACTATCTTATGATGACCGACGACGAGCTGAAGGCCGCCATGACGGGCTGCGACTGCTTTGTTTTCGCAGCGGGAGTCGACGAGCGTGTGGAATTCGCGCCGCCTGTTTACGCGGCTTACGAAAAGTACAACATAAACCCCGTTAAAAGACTGCTTGCCATCGCGAAGGAATGCGGTGTCAAAAGCAGCGTCGTTTTAGGCTCGTACTTCGCGTATTTCGCAAAGAAGCTTCCCGAGATGAAGCTTTGCGAAAGGCATCCGTACATCAGAAGCCGCATAGCACAGGAGGAAGCGGCGCTGTCGTTCGCCGACGGCGATATGGACGTCGCCGTGCTCGAGCTGCCCTATATATTCGGCACACAGCCCGGCCGCCGCCCCGTCTGGGTTATTCTCATAGAGCAGCTTTCAAACATGGGAAAGGTAACAATGTATCCGAAAGGCGGCACCGCCATGCTTACCGTCCGCCAGGTCGCCGAAAGCATTGTCGGCGCGGCAGAGCGCAACAAGGGCGGCAACGCGTATCCCATAAGCTACTACAACCTGACGTGGGACGAGTTCCTCAAAATAGTTCACGCCGCGATGGGCGTGCCGGACAGAAAGATTATCCACATTCAAAAATGGATGTTCAAGCTTTACGGCAAGAAGCTAATGAAGGACTACAGGAAGAAAAACATCGAGCCCGGCATCGACGCCGTTTATCTTGCGGATATCATGTGCATGAATACTTTTATCGATAAAAAGTGGTCGGTGTCGCTCGGCGTTACGGACGACGACATCAAAGCCGCCATATACGATTCCGTCAAGCTTTCCGTCGATGCGTTTGAGGGCAAAAAGCAGCTTGTCGAAATGAAGAGCGAATAACAATCTCAATATCTGAAAGGTGACTTTTTTGGCACGCAGGGAAAACATCAGAAACATAGCCATTATCGCTCACGTCGACCACGGAAAAACGACGCTCGTCGACGAAATGCTTAAACAGAGCGGCATTTTCAGGCAGAACGAACAGGTTCAGGAAAGAGTAATGGACTCGAACGACCTCGAAAGGGAAAGAGGCATCACCATTCTTTCCAAAAACACCTCGGTTAACTACAACGGCATAAAAATAAATATTGTTGACACTCCCGGCCACGCCGATTTCGGCGGCGAGGTCGAGCGCATAATGATGATGGTGGACGGTGTGCTTCTGCTCGTCGACGCGTTCGAGGGCTGCATGCCGCAGACGCGTTTCGTCTTGAAGAAGGCGCTTGACCTCAGGAAAAAGGCGCTTGTTGTCATAAACAAGATTGACCGTCCCGGCGCGCGCCCCGAGCAGGTTGTCGACGAAACGCTCGACCTCTTTATCGAGCTCGGCGCCGACGACGACCAGCTTGAGTTCCCCGTCGTCTACGCCTCCGCAAGGGACGGCTATTCCTCCCTTGACCCCGGCGCCCGCGGTGGCGACATGCGCCCGCTGCTCGACTCCATTATCGAAAACATCAGTCCTCCCGCGGGCGATACCGACGGCCCGCTCCAGATTCTGTTTTCAAGCCTCGACTACGACGACTATGTAGGCAGGATAGGCATCGGACGCATTGAGCGCGGCAGGGTGTCAAGGGGCGAGCAGATAGTTCTCTGCAAGTCCGACGGCAAACAGGAAAACGTGAAAATCTCGCGGCTATATCAGTTTGAGGGGCTTCGCAGGGTTGAGGTGGAGTCCGCCGAAGCGGGCGACATCGTCTGCGTTTCGGGCATTTCGGACATAAATATAGGCGAAACGGCGTGCAGCCCCGAAAGAATAGAGCCGTTGCCGTTCATAAAGATTGACGAGCCGACGATTTCAATGAATTTCATTGTAAACGACAGTCCGTTCGCCGGCAGGGAGGGCAAGTTCGTCACCTCAAGAAACATCAGGGACCGCCTTTTTAAGGAGGTCGAAACAAACGTCAGCATGAGGGTTGAGGAGACGGAAACGACAGACACGTTCAAGGTTTCGGGCAGAGGCGAGCTTCACCTTTCGATTCTGATTGAAACCATGAGGCGTCAGGGCTACGAGTTTCAGGTTTCGCGCCCGGAGGTTATATATAAAGAAAAAGACGGTCAGATACTCGAACCCATGGAGCTGCTTATAATAGAGGTGCCGGAGTCTTACGTCGGCGCCGTAATAGAAAAGCTCGGCCCGCGCAGGGGCGAGCTTGAAAACATGGGCGCGCGTGACGGTGGCTCCACCCACCTTGAGTTTAAAATCCCGTCAAGGGGGCTTATAGGCTACCGCTCCGAGTTCTTGACCGACACAAACGGCAACGGCATCATGAACCAGCTTTTTGCAGGATACGAGCCTTACAAGGGCGAAATAGTAACGCGCGAGCGCGGCTCCGTTGTCGTCCACGAGAGCGGGACAAGCACCGGCTACGGCCTTTTCAACGCGCAGGAAAGAGGCAGGCTGTTTATCGGCCCCGGAGTTGAGGTGTACGAGGGCATGATTGTCGGCGAATGCTCGAAAAACGAGGACGTCGTGTGCAACGTATGCAAAAAAAAGCAACTCACAAACATGAGGGCTGCGGGCGCCGACGACGCTTTGCGTCTTGTTCCGCCGACAATTCTCAGCCTTGAGCAGTCCATGGAGTTCATAAAGGACGACGAGCTGCTTGAGATAACGCCCAAATCGTTAAGGCTCCGTAAAAGAACGCTGTCAAAGGAACAACGGATGAAGCTTGAACACAGGAAAAGATAATCGGAGTGATGTTGATGCAAAACAAACGCGCCATAGCTCTCGGCAGCTTTGACGGGCTTCACATAGGTCACCTCGAGGTAATAAAAAACGCCCTGTCATTGAAGAATGACGGGCTTTTGCCTTGTGTAATGCTTTTTGACGGCCACCCCCTCGAGCGGCTGACCGGCAGCGCCCCGCGCGAGCTGATGACCGCAAAAGCGCGCGAGGAGCTTTTAAGAAAGCTGGGCGTTACGCCCGTATATGTTGTTTTTTCGGAGATAATGAACATGACGCCGAAGGAGTTTGTAGATTCGGTAATCATAAAAAAGCTGAACGCGGAAGCTGTTTGCTGCGGGTATAATTACAGGTTCGGAAAGAGCGCCGCCGCGGGAGCCGAGGAGCTGAAAATTCTCTGCGGCGAACGCGGAATCAGAACGCTTGTAAGCGGCGAGGTGGACGTTGACGGAATTCCCGTAAGTTCCACGCGCATACGCGAGCTTATAGAAAACGGCGACGTTAAAACCGCTAACAGGATGCTCGGCCGAGCATTTTCATACACTCTTGAGGTAGTCGGCGGATACCGGCGCGGCAGGATACTCGGCGCGCCGACAATCAATCAGAACTTTCCCGAAAATTTCGCGGTGCCGCGCTTCGGCGTATATGTGTCCGAAACGGTAGTCGGCGGCTCGTCATACAGGTCGGTTACGAATATCGGCGTGCGCCCGACCATAACCGACAACAGGCTTCTGAGCGAAACGCACATTTTCGGCTTTTCCGGCGACCTTTACGGCCGGCGCATAGAGGTCCGGCTGCTTGATTTTATCCGCCCCGAGAAAAAATTCGCCTCGTTTGAGGAGCTGAGCGAACAGATAAAAATTGACGCGGATAAGGCAAAAAACGCGGTAGTGGAGGATTAAACCGATTCCGCGAAAATCAAATAACCGTTTAATTTTACATTATCGTAGGGGCGACCCTTGCGATATTGACTATAAATACAGCGGTTCTGTTATTCGTCGGCTTTTTCATGAAAATGATTGTAAACCGCCTTTGCCGCGGGACGCGTCATTCCCGCGGCGGCGCAAAGCTCGTCGACCGACGCCTCTTTTATTGCCGCCACGGTTTTAAAATGCTTCATCAGCGCCCTTGCGCGCTTCTCGCCTACGCCTTCAATAGACGTAAGAGATGTGCCGAGGCTGCTTTTTTTATGCTTTTTTCTGTGGTATCCGACGGCAAAACGGTGTACCTCCTCCTGAATTGACGAAACAAGCGTAAACGCCTGCCTCTTTGAGCTTAGCGCGATTTCGCCGCCGCCCGCCGCTACGGCGCGTGTCCTGTGGCGGCTGTCCTTTACCATTCCGAACACGGGCACGTCAATGCCGAGCTTATTCAATACGGGCAGCACGGCGTTTACCTGGCCGTGTCCGCCGTCGAGCAGAATGAGGTCGGGAAGCCTGCCGAAGCCTTCGCCGCTGCCCTTTTCTTCCGTATATCTTATAAACCGGCGTTCGAGCATCTCAGCCATCGACGCGTAATCGTCCTGCCCCTCAAAGCCCTTTATTGAAAAAAGCTTGTAGGCGCGGCGGAAAGGCACACCTTCTTTGAACACCACCATTCCCCCGACGTTGTCGCTTCCGGCGGTGTGGGATACGTCGTACGCCTCGATGTAGTCGGGCATTCCGGCAAGCCCCAGAAGCTCGGCAAGCTCGGCGAGGGCCGCGGCTTCCCTGCCCGTTCTGCCCGATGAGCTTAAAAGCTTTTCGGCCGCGTTTTTCCGGCACATTTCCACAAGCTGCGCCTGCTCTCCCCTTTGAGGAACGGCTATCGAAACCCTGCGCTTCGCCGTTTCGGACAGCCATGCTTCAAGCAGCTCCCTGTCCTCCGGCTCGGCGTCCAAGGATACGCGCGGAGGTATCCTCCGGCTCATTGCATAGTAGCTTCTGATAAGCTCGCGCCGTGCCTCGCCCGGAGAGTCCGGCGCGTCTATGATGAAATATTCGCTTTCTATAAGCCTGCCGTCCTGAAAACGCAAAACGTTAAGACATGACTTTTTTCCGTCGGATACGACGGCGAAAACATCCTGCTCCGGCACCGACGCCGAAAAGACCTTCTGCTTTTCGTTTATCCTTTTAATGGCGGCGAGCCTGTCGCGCAGCTTTGCCGCCTTTTCGAATTCAAGGTTGTCGGAAGCCTCCTCCATTCTGCGGCGAAGCTCCGTGACCGTAGCGGCGCTGCCGCCGCGCAGGAACGCGACGGCTTCGCGGACGGACTCGCGGTAATCGTCGCCCGAAATTTTTCCGGCGCAGGGAGCGGAGCATTGGGAGATAAAATAGTTGAGGCACGGACGGCTTTTTCCGACGTCCCGCGGGAACTCCTTTAAGCAGGTAGGCAGACGGAATACCTTTACCGCCTCGTCGACGGAATTCGACACGGCAAATACGCTTGTAAAAGGTCCTATATATTCGGCGTCGTCGTCGAGCCGCTGAAGAACGGCGCTTATCCGCGGCCAGTCGCCGCGCGTAACCTTTATATAGCTGTAGCCCTTGTCGTCCTTTAACAGGATGTTGTATTTGGGCATGTATTGCTTAATGAGGCTGCATTCAAGCACAAGTGCCTCAAACTCGCTGTCGGTAAGGATATATTCAAAATCGGCGACGTTTTCGACCATCTTTATTACCTTCGCGCCGAGGTTTTTCTGGGAGCCGAAATACTGCGAAACGCGGTTTTTAAGCGCCTTTGCCTTGCCGACATAAATTATCTCGCCCTTGCTGTTCTTCATCAGATATACGCCGGGCGAAACGGGAAGCCGCATTGCCCGCCGCCGAAGCTGCGCTCTTGACAAGGGTGTTACGGACGGCACTGAAAACCACCTCGCTTTCAAAAAAATAGGGACGCTGTAATTTTACCACACCGCGCGGACGTTGTCCAGTGTAACGGAACTGCCGGACACGAAAGGTTTTCTGTCCGCCTTTAAGCAATAACTCACGTCGCCCCGAATGTTCTGCGTTTTATCTTGTATTCAATCATATGCTGTGATATAATTAACAAAATTAATTGAGCTGGAGGGTTAAATATGGACGCTGTGTATGATTTTTTCAGAAACTCAAAGTTTTTCATGTTGATGCTTTCTTTATATTTTGCCGTTTCGTCCGCCGCCGCGTGCCTTTTTACGGAAAGGCCCGAAATGGGAGGCGCAGACAAGCCGGAGGGCTACGTCAGGGTTATGCCTTTAACCTTAAATGTAACGGTCAAGAGATGGAAAAAAGATACGGCGCGGCCGCGCAGACGATAGCGGAGGCTTGTCCCGACTCACTGGGAGTGCAGGAGGCGCATGTCGGCTGGCGTCTGGCGCTTGACCTCCTGCTGCCGGAGTACGACGGAGTGGGGCTTTACAGGGAGGACAAAACAATAACGGGCGAATCCTCCGCCATATACTACCTGCGCGACAAATACGAGGTCACGGACAACGGCGATTTCTGGATATCCGAAACGCCCGACAAGCCGTCGTACAGCTGGGATTCCTCAACATACCGTATATGCACATGGGCTGTTTTAAGGAGCAAGGAAACAGGCTTCGAATACGCGCACATCAACACACATCTTGACCATAAAGGAAGCATAGCGCGCGAAAAGGGCGTTGAAATGGTTTTAGAAAAGGCAAAGGAATTTACCGACGCGGGAACGCCTGTTGTATGCACGGGCGACTTTAACTTCAAAGAGGAAGGAAGTCTTTATACTAAGTTGATATCAGGAGTGTTGTACGACACGAAGTATAAAGCCTCCTACACTATGAGCGGAAACACGTTCCACGGCTATACGGACGATCCCGTTAACGACAGCAAGACCATAGACTATGTGCTTTGCTCCGGCGACGTTTCGCCCCTCACATATAAAATTGTAACAAAACAGTACGACGGCAGGCTTCCGTCCGATCATTTCGCACTGTATTCAGATGTAATGTTTGACTGATAAGGAGTATAAAACATGGGTAACATGAGTTGGTTTTTCGGTTTGTTAAAAAGGTTCGGCGTTCTTTCGCTCGCGCTGTCGCTGGTGCTTTCCGCCGTTGCCGCGCCGTTTTGGTGCCTTACAATGATAATCGACGGCTTTGGCTACGGGGGTCCCGAACAGGCGGATAAGGACAATATTATGCTGCTCGGCGCGTTAGCCTGCTCTCAGGGGATAACGACAGACGGCGACTCCTTTATTTACAGCTCAAGGTTCGGATTCCTCAAGACCGAGCTTGACGGTGAAACATGGCTTAACTTCAACATGGACGCAATCCCAAAGGAGTTAAAGGAAAACTATAATTCCGCGCACATCGGCGGCATAAGCTGCTATGACGGAATCATTTACGCCGCTCTTGAGGACAGCAAGCAGTGGAAATATCCCTTATGCGCGCTTTTCGACGCCGACACTCTTCAGTTTACGGGCACATATTTCATGCTCTCGCCCGAGCATCAGCTAAAAGGCTGCCCATGGATTGCCGCCGACGGTGAAAGAGGGCTTTTCTATTCGGCGCAGCGCGACAATTCGCCCGTTCTTATATGCTATGATATGAATACGGGAGAGCTTGTAAAAACCGTGGAGCTTTCCGAGCCGGTACACAAGATTCAGGGCGGCGAGGTTTTCGGCGGATACCTTTACGTTGCGACAAATGACGCGACACAGTCTGTTTACAGGATAGACCCCGTTTCGGGCGATACCGTAAAGCTGTTCGACAGAAACCTTGCAAAGGGCAGCGAGGGCGAGGGGTTAACGGTTATCGACAACGGCGGCAGTCCGCTGCTGTGCGCCATCGATTTAGGCCCGCTTTTCATCAACGCGTTTTTGCGCCGATATGCGCTTCCCGAGGTGCCGCCGCAATGAAAAAGCTGCTTGTAGATTTGTGGAACAGGCTTTTTGACGTAAAGCGAAAAGCGGAAGAAAAATTAAGAAGCGCGTACGATTACTTTTACAGCAGGTCAAAGCCCGCGCCCTGTGTGATGACAATTGAGGATACAGTTGAAACAATAATAAAAAACGGCTGCTCCGTCAGCAGGTTCGGCGACGGCGAGGCAAAGCTTGCCGCGGGAACCGATATTTCGTTTCAGCGAGCCGACCCGTTCGCAGTAAACAAGCTGCGCGAGGTGCTTTCAAGCGACGAGCCGTTCCACCTTGTCTGTCTGCCCGATGTTTTTGAGAGCCTTTCGTATATGGACAACGACAGCGCGGCGCACTGGAAAAAGCATTTGGCAAAATACAGGCGCATATGGTATTCATATATAAAAACCGAAAAGCAATACGGCAACGCCTTTATGTCGCGCTGCTATATGCTGTTCAACGACAAGAGCAAAAGCCGCGGCAGGTTTGACCTTCTCCGCAAGATTTGGGACGGGCGTGACATACTTATAGTCGAGGGCGAAAAAAGCCGGTTAGGCGTCGGCAACGACCTGTTTGACAACGCCGCCTCCGTCAAAAGGATTTTAGGTCCCGTCAGCGACGCGTTTTCAAAATACGGCGAGCTGCTGCGCGAAACCGTAGCTCACGCCGAAGGACGGCTGATACTTTTAGCTTTGGGGCCCGCCGCCACCGGGCTGGCGTTTGACCTTTACCGCGACGGCTTTCAGGCTATTGATATCGGTCATGTAGACATTGAATACGAGTGGTTTCTCAGCGGCGTAAAGTACAAGACGCCTGTTAAAAACAAGTACGTCAACGAGGCGGGAGCAGGAAAAGGCGTAGGTGGCTGCGATGACGAAAAGTACCTAAGCGAAATTATTTTAAGGATAACGGACTAATAAACAGAAAGGGTGCGTTACAGGCACAAAGCGCGAAACGAAAACGTTTTGTGTGAACGCGGTTCGTCTGATGGACGTTAAGGTCAGCGTGATAATTCCCGTTTTTAACGGAATAAAGTACCTGGACGAATGCGTTTCCTCGGTAACAAGCCAGGTGCTGCGCGAAATCGAAATAATAATTGTGGACGACGGCTCGACCGACGGCAGCGGCGACGCCGCCGACAGGTATGCTGCTTCCGACCAGCGGGTAACCGTTATACATAAGAAAAACGGCGGAGTAAGCTCGGCGAGGAACGCCGCTTTAAAAATCGCTTCGGGAGAGTATATCGGCTTTGTCGACAGCGACGACAAAGCTTCGCCCGAAATGTTCAAAAGGCTTTACGAAGCTGCCGAAAAATACGGAGCCGATATTGTAACCTCCGGCTACCGCTCCTTTGACGAAGCCGGCGAAAACACGGCTGTTATGCCTCCGTTCACTCCCGGAAAGCCTATCGGCAAAGAAGAAATAAAAAGTCTTGCAGCCGAAATGCATAAGCGCGGTAGCTTTCTGTTTATCTGGCGCAGCATCTTCTCGCGCAGGCTGATTGAAGAAAACGGCATATCCTTCGATACGGATATCGCTATCGGCGAGGACACGCTTTTCTGCATGGAATGCTATCTGAACGCGCAAAAGGCGGTGGCTGTCGGCGAAGCCTTATACCGTTACAGGTATCACCCCGAAAGCGCCATGAGAAAAAAATACAAGCCGCTTTTAGCCTCCTCGCTTACGGCCCAGTACGAAAAAAAAGCAAAGCTTTGCCTGAAGTTTTTCCCGGAGCTTGCCGACGATTATTTCAGTGATGCGGCGCGCTACACGGCGACGGTTTTCTGGTGCGTCCTGACATGCAATATATATGGGAATAACGCGAAAAACAAAATGAAGCAGCTCAAAAGCATCTCGCGCTCGGAGATGTTTAAAGACTGCTTCAAATATTTTGACGTAGAAACGTTAAGGACAAAATCGCTTGATACCGTGGCATTGTGTGAGCTCAGCCGAGGCCGCGTTATCGCTGCGCACCTGCTTCTGCTCGCCGCCCTCAGGCTGAGCCGATAGAAAAAATTATTTAACCATATATACATAACGCCCATGCAGCCCGGTCCGCAGTGAGTGGAGATGGTGCAGCTTGCGAAGGCTTCATGAATCTCCCCGAACGGCACGAGCCTTTGAATGGCGCTTTTCAGCTCGTCGAGCTGCGCCCGCGACAGCCCCGTATGTACAAGAAAGCAGCGCGTCGTGTCGATTTCCTCGCCGTTTCCGAGCCTGTCGGACACATACCGCAGCATAACATCTGATGATTTGCCGCGATATTTTTTTGAAACGCCGAGTCTGCCGTCGTTCATTTCAATAGACGGCCTGATGCCGAGAATATTAGCGCCGAAGGCGGTAACCGCCGAGCAGCGCCCGCCGCGGCTCATGTAGTCGAGCGTGTCGAGAACAAAGCTGACGCGAACCTTCGGAACCTGTTCTTTCAGCTTTTCGTATATTTCATTTGCGGAAAGCCCTCTGTCGCGCAGGTCGCAGGCGTAAAGCGTAAGCAGAGCCATGCCGGAGCTGAGGCTCCTTGTGTCAAGCACATATACGTTCTCCTTTTCCTCTGCGGCAAGAAAGGCGTTTTGGTATGTAGACGAAATTTCAGAGCTTAAAGACATGTGTACGACAGACGCCCCCTCGCTTGTCAGCCCGTCGAAAAAATCGGAGTATTCCGCGACTGAAACTGCGGCGGTGGAGGGAAGCACCCTGTGCTCCCTGTAATATTCAAAAAGCCTTTCCGAAACTATGTCAACACCGTCACGGTAGGATTTGCCGTCAAGGATTATATGCAGCGGCATTATTTTGACACCGTACCGCGACGATGCCTCATGGCTTAAATCCACCGGGCTGTCCGCGGTTATTATAACAGAATTGTTCATAAAGACCCCTTTCCATAAAATTTGTACAGATTATAGCATGAGAAATGTAATAATGCAACATTATTTTTGAGAGGTAAAAGCCATGTTCAGGAAGACGGTCAGAAGTCTGTTTCAGCTAAGCGCGAGAATTAAGGGAATCGGAGCAACGGCAAAGTACGCCGCTAAGTCCTTCGGCGCTCTTACGGACGTATCCTTCCCCGGTGACGACGAGGTATTGTTCCCGTTCGAGATGTCAAGCCCCGACGGAAAGCTCCGCGCTTTTTTAAACAGAAGGGGCGAGCTTTTATACAACGTTTTTCTGGACGGCGAGCAGATTATAACCGACTCTTATATGGGGCTTGTAATAAAGGGCGTCGATATCGGCAAAGACGTTCTTGTGGGCGAGCCTTCGGAGGACCCGTCCGTCACGGAATACCGCGACAGGGGCAACGACACAACGGCCGTTGACCGTCACAGGCAATACCTTGTTCCCGTCCGTCATGTGCCGACGGGGCTTGAATACATAATAGAGATAAGGATATGGAACGACGGCTTCGGCTTCCGCTTTGTGTTCCGCCCCGGCATGAGGTTTCTGATAAACGACGAAACGACAACCTTCCGGCTTCCCATGGATTCCGTCTGCTGGTATCAGACGGACGTAGAAAAGCTGCAGGGCAAAACGATGAAGCAGGAAACGCGCTATCTCCCGGAGGACGTCGACCTTGCATGCCTTGCGCTGTTCGAGCTTAAAAACGACAAGGGCTATGTAATGATAACCGAGGCAGACCTGAAAAACTATCCGGGCGCGGCGCTTTTTTCAAAGGGCAGAGGAGAGCTGAAAATCGATTTCTGGGATTCGGGCGACTTTTATGTCGAGGGGTGCGTTTCTCCGTGGAGGCTGATTATTGCCTGCCGGTCCCTCAACGACCTTGTTAACTGTAAGGTAATTAAAAATGCCGCCGAGCCGGAGCGCGGGATGTTTGCCGACGACGCGTGGATAATCCCCGGCAAGTCCGCATGGTCATTCCTGATAAAAGAGCAAAAAAGCCAAAGGCTTGAAACGGCAATGCTTTACAACAGCTACGCACACGAAATGGGCTATCAGTACAACATCATTGACGCCGGGTGGCGAATGTGGGGCATTACAGAGGGGCAGGCGTTCAAAAAGGTTGCGCTGGCGGCAAGAGATGCGGCGGTCAAGGGAGTTGGCATTTTTGTCTGGAAGTCAGTCAGGAAAGGCCCGTATTTTTCCCTTTACAGAAAGCTGTTTTTCAAAAGGTGTCTTAAGGCAGGCGTTGCCGGAGTCAAGCTCGACCATATCGAGTCCGAAACACAGTTTATGATAAACGTTTACAGAAGGTTCCTCGAGGAGGCAGCCGAAAACCGGCTTATGGTGCTGCTGCACAATCCGCAAAAGCCCACGGGGCTTTCAAGGACATATCCGAACCTCATGAGCATGGAGGCGATAAGGGGCGTTCAGAGCCTGTGCGACCCCGACGACACGGCTATTCTGCCGTTCACGCGCCTTGTCGCGGGCGACGCCGACTATACGCCGCTCTGCTTCACGGTGCCCGAACACCGAGGCTTTGCCACAATAGCCCATATGCTCGCAAACACCGTTATAATGACCTCGTCGTTTATGACAATAAGCGAAGACCCGCACGTCGTAAGCCAGCAGATTTTCGCGGACTTCATAAGGCAGCTTCCGACGACATGGGACAAAACGACGGTGCTGCCGCAAAGCAGGATAGGCGACGTCGCGGTTTTTGCCCGCAAAAAGGGAGAAAACTGGTATATCGCCGCGCAAAACAGCGACAAAGGGGCGAGAGAAATAACGGTACGCCTCGACTTCCTTGACGGCGGCTGCTCCTATGAGCTTGAGCTTTTCTTTGACGACAAGGATAAAAGGCCGGACGTAAAGAGGATATCCGGCCCGTCGCGGCGCGACGACGCGATAAAAATTCTTATGCTTACGGGCGGCGGCTTTGCGGGTAAGTTCACAAAGCTGACAGGCGAGGTGATAAGCCTATGAAACGGGATACCCTTGTCGACTCAATAACTGAATTCTGCACTACGAGCGGCGTAAAGCTGATTGCCGCTGTTCTTATCATAGCCGTCGGCTTCCGGGTCGTCGGCTTTATTTCAAAAACCATAAAAAAGTCGAAGCTTTACGAAAGGCTCGACGCGAATATTCGGTCGTTTATGCTGAGCTCTATCGGAATCATTTTGAAAATACTTCTTATAATAACCGCGGCGGCAACACTCGGAGTGCCCATGACCTCAATGATAGCGATAATAGGCTCGGCAGGTCTTGCCGTCGGTCTTGTGCTTCAGGGCAGCCTCAGCAATATTGCGGGCGGATTTATTATAATGATATTCAAGCCGTTCTTTGTCGGCGACTATATAAGCGTCGGAAAGTATGAGGGCGTTGTTCACAGCATAAGCATTTTCTATACGAAGATTTACACGCCGGACAACAAGAAGATAGTGGTACCGAACAGCGTCATCTCCAGCGAGACGCTTACGGATTACACCGCGCTTCCCACAAGGCGGGTAGACCTCAAGTTTTCGGCCGCGTACAGCTCGGATATAGACGAGGTAAAAAATCTGCTCCTCGGTGTGGCAATAAGGCACGAGCTTGTGTTAAAAGAGCCGCAGCCTTTAATCCGCCTTGCCGAGCACGACACAAGCTCGCTGAACTTTGTATTAAAGGCTTGGTGCAAAACAGACGATTACTGGACTGTTTATTATGATATTATCGAAAACGTAAAGAAAGAGTTTGACAACAACGGAATCGAGATTCCGTTCCCGCAGCTCGACGTACATATGGCTGAACCCCGGAACCGCTGAAAAATGACTAATTAGAAATAATGCTAAAATTTCGTTATCAATACAACAATAAATTGGAGGTTCCGACAATAAATCGCCGTATAGTTCAAATTAGTAAATTTTTTTTGCAAAAAGAGTGATAAAATGAGGAAGTTCATTATCGACACCGACACGGGCAGCGACGACGCCTACGCGATTATGATGGCGCTTGAATCGGAAAGCGTCGAGGTTCTCGGCTTAACAACAGTCAGCGGCAACGTCCCCCTTGAAAAGGCGACACGCAACGCCCTGATGACTGCCGAAATCTGCAAAAAGAACACGCCCGTCTATCGCGGCGCGTCAAAGCCGCTTTACCGTCCGGCTTTTTCGGCGGAGGACTTTCACGGAAACGATGGCATGGGCGACATGAACCTTATAAATCCGTCAGGGAAGTCCGAGGAAAAGCACGCGGTTGACTATATCCTTGAAACGCTCAAAGCTTATCCCGAAAACGAAATAGAGCTTGTCATGCTCGGCCCCGCCACAACTATTGCGCTCGCGATACTTAAGGACACCGATACGATGAGGCGTCTTCGGCATATATACTCCATGGGTACTGCCGGCTTCGGACCGGGCAACGTTACGCCCGTTGCCGAATTCAACGTTTACGTCGACGCCGAGAGCTACGACGTGCTGTTAAACAGCGGAATTCCGCTGACTATTATAGGCTGTGACCTTTGCTTCGGCGACGCCGTGCTCAAAAGCCCGGAGATAGACAGGCTTTTGACTATGGGTGAAAAGCAGAGGTTTTTCGGTAAATGCCTCCAAAGGCAAAAAACCTCCAATATGGAAAAGGGAAGGGGCTGCATAGCCACCCTGCCCGACGCCGTCGCGATGAGCGTCGCGCTCTGGGACGATATTGTCACGGGCAGCACGCCGGTCTTCTGCTACTGCCGCACGCGTGAGGAACCTGACTACGGTCAGGTAATCATACACAGGCAGGACGGCGGGCTTTATAAAGACAAGGCAAAAAACGCCGAGGTTATTACAGGAATCAACGCCGCTCTTTTCAAAAAGCGGCTGATGGAGCTTCTCTTGAAATAAATAACGTAAGGGGTTGCAAAGAATGAAACGCTTAACTGCTGTCGTAATGTCCGCCGTGATTTTGTTTTCCTGCCTTGCGGTTCCCGTATACGGCGCCGGGAAAGCCGAAAACGCGTGCTCGGCAGCCTGCGACTGCGGCTTTTCACCCATGGTCTATGTAGCCGGGCTTGGCAGCGCGAAGATTTACAGCAACTACGGCACGGAGAACGAAAAGCTTATCTTCCGTCCGGGTACCGACTCCGTTACGGATATTGTCACAAAGCTTCTGCCCGCCGTTTTGCGCCTGATAATAACGCGCGATTACGACGGGTTCTGCGACGCGCTCATTCCCGCCCTTAACGACATGCTCGGCGACATGGCGATGGACGACAACGGTGACTCAAAGCCGAACGTCACGGCATTGGAGTCCGGGCTGCCGACAGACGGCACACACGGTGTAAACAGCGACTATTACTTCGGCTACGACTTCAGAACGGACCCGCTTGTAACGGCCGATAAGCTGAACGCGTACATCGAGCGCGTCAAGGAAATCACCGGCCACGAAAAGGTGAACATAAGGGCTTCGTCAATGGGGGGAACAATTGCCACGGCATACCTTAAACAATACGGTCACGGCAACGTCGACTCTATTGTATTCCAGTGCAGTCCGATACTCGGCACACAGGTTGCGGGCGAGCTGCTGACAAAAAAGGTGGTTGTCGACAAGGACGCCGTTGTCCGCTACGCGGTTCAGGCTCTGCCCGAGCTCAATAACGACTTTGTCGAAAAGAGCCTGAAGGCGCTTATATGGCTGCTTGACAAAACGGGTGTGCTCGGGGGGCTTGCCGACGTCGTAAACAGGCTTGTTCCGAAGCTTATCGACAGGGTTTACGACGAATTCCTTATGCCCGTACTCGGCAAAATGCCGGGTATATGGGCCTTTGTTACGGACGACTTGTACGAGCAGACAAAGGCTGAGGTACTCGACCCCGTCAAAAACGCTTCGCTGATAGAAAGGCTCGACGAATATCACTACGGCGTCCAGCAAAGCCTTGCGGAGATTTTCTCCTCCGCCAAGGAGGACGGCGTTCGCGTGCTTATTCTGGCGTCTTACAACATGCAGCGCACACCGCTTGTCGAGTCTTATAAAAACAGCAGCGACGCGACTGTCGATACGAAATACGCGTCCGCCGGCGCTACTGTAGCTCTGCTCGGCGAAACGCTTGGCGAGGGATACGTCCAGAAGGTGAACGACGGCCACAACCACGTTTCGGCCGACAACATAATTGACGCGTCGACATGCATCCTGCCCGAAAACACATGGTTCGTAAAGGATATGCTCCATTGTGTGCTGCACGAAGGCATAAGGGACTTCTACAGGTGGTTCTATGAAGGCGAGGAGGATTACACTGTATTCACAAATGCTAAATATCCGCAGTTTTTGCAAAACGACCCCGAAAACCGCCGGCTCATACCGATAGAGTAAGCGCTTTAACAGATAACTGACGTCAATTTATCCGAAAGGGTTGTGATAGAATGGTAAGGACGATACCGAACGGTGTTTACCCCACGATGATAACGCCGTTCAAGGAAGATAAGACAATAGATTACAACGCCGTGCAAAAGCTCCTCGAGTGGTATGCCGGCAAGGTCGACGGGCTTTTCGCCGTCTGCCAGTCAAGCGAAATGTTTTTCCTCTCCTTTGAGGAAAGGCTTGAGCTTATGAGGTTTGTTAAGGAGAACGCGCCGAAGGGCATGACTGTAATAGCGTCGGGTCATGTCGCCGACACGTTCGACGAACAGGCGGAGCAGGCAAAGGCTTTTATCAACACGGGCATCGACGCCTATGTCTTCATCTCCAACAAATTCGCAAAGCCCGACGAGGACGACGAGGTGTTCCTTGACAATGTCGGCTATGTAATCTCAAAGCTGCCCGATGTGGCGTTCGGCATATACGAGTGCCCCTACCCGTACAAAAGGCTCCTTTCGCCCGAAACGCTCGGCGCTCTCGCAAAAACGGGGAGGTTTGCCTTTATCAAGGACACATGCTGTGACGCTGACGTAATAAAGGCAAAGATAAAGGCTGTCGAGGGCACTCCGCTTAAGATTTTCAACGCGAATTCGTCATCGCTGCTTCAGTCGCTGCGCGACGGCGCCGCGGGCTTTTCGGGTGTTATGGGGAACTTCCACCCCGAGCTTTACAAGTGGCTCTGCGAAAACTACGAAAAGGAGCCGCAAAAGGCCGAAATCATGCAGAGCTTCCTCGGGCTCGCGTCAATGACGGAGCGTCAGATTTATCCCGTAAACGCGAAATACTACCTTTCGCTCGAAGGCATACCGATGACGGTGGTAACACGTTCAAGGGCATACGAAATGACCGCGAGCGAACGGCTTGAGATACAGCAGCTAAGAAATTTTACAGGAGAATTTATAAAATATTTCGGATTATGATAGATGATTACAGGCAAAAGGCGTTCGGCGCGGCCGTAAATGCGTTTTTCAAAATATCTTCCGCGTCAAAGGTAATGTTCAAAAAGGGCGCGGTTCTTAAAAAGGGCCTTATATGCAAGAAGTACCACGGTCTTACAGCGTGCTTCGGAGCGGAGGGCGACAAGGACGCGCCGATAGCGTTTATTGACGGCAGCTATCTCCTGCGCGACAGGGGCGGCGCGCTTATTACGTTCGGCTTTTGCCCCGAGGACATTGACGGCAAAATCAAATGGTACAACAGTGAGGGCTGGCTTCCGTGCTTTGTCAGCGAGTTTTGCAGCCGCGGGGCGCACTTCAAAATTGAGAATTTCGCCGACAGAAAAGACATAAACGGTAAAAAATTCGTTATAGCTTATACGCGGATGACCGTCAAAAACGATTCGGGCGTCAGGCTTCAACTGCCGAAAAAGCCGCATCTGCTTATACCTTTAAATAATCAGTCAGAGCGGAGCTTCGTTGAGCCGGGCGAAACACTTGTTCTGGATTTCGCTGTCGGCGCCGACAGGTACGGGGGGCTGTATCCTTATCCGGCAAACGACAAAATCGCCGCGCTCGGCGGATTCGACGAGCACTATAACGAGATGAAGGAATACTGGACAAGGCGTGTAGAGCCGCTGGTGGAAATACGCGAGCTGCCCGACATGCGGCTTGCAGACGCCTATAAGGCGGGGTATGTTTACACTCAGATAGTCAAGGACGGCGATGAGCTTCACGTCGGCGAAAACGGCTACGACAGGGTGTTCGACCACGACGTGATAGGAATACTCGCTATGCTCATTACGATAGGCGACTTCAGGCATTTTAAAGAATATGTCAGGTATATCCTGAAAAATGTGCAGTACCCGGACGCTCAGTGGAAATACAGCTGGGTATTCGCGCTGTATCTTCTCAAGACGGACGACGAGAAATATATAAGGGAAAAGTTCGGTGAAATCCGCGAGAACACACACAAAATAGCCGAGGACAGGATAAACGGCGGAAGCGGAATAATGAAGCGCACCATGGCAATAGACAGCAACGGCTACTGGATGATAGATAACTGGTCGGCTTTAACGGGACTTGCGTCATACGCTTACATCTGCTCGCGTCTTGATGAAAGGGCCGAGGAAAGGTGGGCAAAGGAGCAGTACGACAGCCTGCTTAAAGAGTGCAACAGGGTTATGAGCGAAACGCTTGAAAAGTATTCGATAAGCTATATACCCGTTTCCATGTTTGAGCCGAACGGAATGGGGCAGAGAAAAGACCCGAGGGACGCAAACTGGGCGTCGATGTTCCTGTTCGGGCGCTGGGCGTGGGACGCGTATATTCTCGGCGCGCCCCAATATGGTCCCATGCTCGACCTTATAGACGAAACATACGCTCACGGCTTTGAAACGCGAAGGGACATCACCGAAAACAGATATAACTTCGGCGGCTTCCCCCACGGTTATTACTCAAGCTCCTACAACGCGGGGTACGGAAGCGCGGCGCTGAGGGGAAAAAGATATAGGGACGCCGGAATCAAGGCGTATCAGTTTATGCTCGACAACACGCAGAGCGGGCCGTTCGCCTGGTGGGAGGGCATCGGATATCCCGACGAGAGCTCGCCGTGGGACATCCCCCACGCGGCGGGCGGCGGCGGCTCCTGCCAGCACATCTGGGGCCAGTCGGTGGCAATAAAGGTGCTGTTCGATTCGCTGATTTCCGAAAAAACCGACCGCACACTGATTATAGGACGGGGAATACCCGACGAGTGGAAAACCGCGGACAACGCCGTGGAAGTGCGGAACTACCCCGTTTCCGGCGGACGCGTCAGCTTCAGAATTCAGTTTTTGAGCGGCTGTGCGGAGCTGACGATAAGCGGCTGCGAGGGCTTTACCGTTCTGCCGCAGTTCGGATACGAAGGCAGAGTCACGGTCAAAGTCGCCGAATTCATATAGCTTTCAAAAAACGCGTGTTCTGAAAATATGGTTAATATGAAATATTTTTTTAAAATAGGTTGATTTTATCAAAAGAATCACTTATAATGAAGATGTTTAATTGTAGCATTCAAAATCGGAGGAATAGCAATGTCGGTTAAATATTCGCTCAAAACGAAAACGCTGGCGGTGCTTATATCGGCGGCGCTTATAATCTCATCCGCGGCATTGGGTTTTTCCGCGCTTGCGGCAGGCGTTGTCAACACAGGCGACGGGAACGACAAAACCTCTCTTACTTTCAGTCCGCAGGGCGGAGGACTTATAAACTACACCATCGGTACCCGCACCTCCCGGGCGCAAAGCAAATATATAAATTCCGCCGTACCGATAGGCACCGAGGTTATCCTCACAGCCGAAAAGAGATACGAGAATCAGACATTCCTCTACTGGTATAACGCATACACCGATAGGGTTGTTTCCTACGAGCCTACAATTAAATTCAAGCTGGTTACAAAAACTCAGATAAACGCAGTCTTTATCACTCCGCTTGATGGCTATCATTACGTTTCCTACCTCAATTATGCAGGCTCTATATTAAAGTCCGGAGACTTTAAGCTCGGCAGCGTCGTCACGCCTCCGCAGGAAATGTCTCTTCCCGGCTTCACCTTTGTTTCATGGGATCATTCGATTTCCGACGTTACAATCAACACCGACATCATTGTCGTCAGGCCGCTTTATACCCTCAATCAAACTGATTACACCGTAAGCTTCACGAACACGGAAAATGTCGAGGGCGCCGGGACATACAACAACTACGACACGGTCAGCATCAAGGCCGACGAAAAGAACTCCTCGGGCGAAACGTTTTCATGCTGGAAGAACAGCGAAGGCGCCGTTGTCAGCTATGAACGGAATTACAGCTTCAGAATAAATTACAACGACACATTCACGGCGGTTTACGGCGAAGATGTAACTCCCGAGCCGGTAACGAGGATGTCAAACGTCGTTACCGACGCCGCCCACCGCAAAATCACATTCTTTGCGGAAAGAAGCATCCCCGAAGGCTATACTCTTTTGCAGCACGGTATTCTTATGTCTTCATCGTTGTCGTCGCCGCTTATACTGTCCGCGGTAACTATGGGCGAAAGCGCCGCCGTTAAAAGAGGCACGGGCGTTTCAAACGAGTCCTGCGGCACTTATGCTCTTTCAAAGGAAAAGGCGGTGAGCGGCACCATCTATTACGCAAGGTCCTACGCCGTGTGTGAGGACCCGACGGGAACGCAGTACGTCTTCTACGGAAACACTGTAACAGCTTCGGTTTAAGGCATCGGCACAACTGTACAACAAAATCCAGGCGGTGTTGCCCTGACAGATAATTCTGGAGGCGGCGCAGCTTCCATAATTATAAACTATTTTAATGGAGATGAAAAGGATGAAAACAAGCAAGAGAATTTTATCGGTTATCATGGCGGCTTTCATGATGATCGGAATTGTCAGTGCCGGATTAACGGCATTTGCGGCTGAACCGACTCTTCAGCAGTTGATAGATGCCGCCGGCGATGGTGATACTGTTGTATTGGCAAAGCACACAGGTAATTCCTCAGTCGTAATCGAGAATAAAAACATTATTCTCGACCTCCAAGGGTATACCCTCGCCGGTAGTTACGGTCAGTCGGCAATTACCGTTATAAACAGCAATGTCACGATCAAAAACGGGCATATCTATTCGTACTTCGCAAAGGTATCAACCGTGGAAATGCTCAACACGGTTGCCGACAGCGCGTACTCAAAGCCCACAATCGACATCAGATCGGGTAATGTTTCAATTTACGGTCTGTTTGTAGACGGAATGCAGATAAGAATTCCCACGACAAACACGTATTCTTACGTTCCCGTAAGCAGTGCCGTTTATGTCGCTAAAAACGCATACCTCACTGTTGAAAAGAGCGCTCTTATCGGCATTGAATGGGGTCTCCACAACGCCGCCGGCTCCCATGTCACAGTCATCGACGGCGCGTTTATCGGAGTTGACAAGGGCATCAAGCGCGAAGCAGACGTTGTTTATAACAGCGCCGTGACATCAAGAGTATCCGCAAAGGATAAGATCGAAAACATTTTTACAGGCTTCACACTTGAGCCAAACGAGAAGAGCTTTTTATCCAGTTTGTTGGGCGACAGGGCCGTTGCCTATGTCAAGGATGCCGTTCCGAACGTTGAAGCAACCTTCGAAAACGGTGATCTCACTGTTATCGCCTATCCGGACGTTTCCAATGTTATAGCGGAACCGGAGTTTTCCTACAAGTGGATTCCCGACACCGTAAAGGTCGGCACAACAGAAAAACGTTTCCAGAAGGTCGCGGGCATGGAAAAATATATTGCCGTGTTCAGCGATGTTACCGAGACGGCTGCCGGCAGTGTTGACACGCTTGACGTGGGATACCGCATTTGGCTCGGACTCGACGCGAACGAAATTTCCATATTAAACAACCTTGTAAGCACCGTAAAGGGCGTTTACGAAGACATCGGTCCGTGGCTTGAAGACGGTTACGAAGATTTGATTAAAACCTACAACGATTACATCGACGTATTCGCAAGCCTGTACAACGACATCGATACTCTTGCGGCACAGATGCTTCCCGGATCCCCGCCAAGAAGTTTCGGCGACATCGAAGAGTTTAAAAACCTTCAGATCGACCTTTATCTCATCGGCGGCGAAACAATGTACAACCGCATTAAGGAAACAATAGACAGCTCTTACGTTTACAATGATTACGCTATCTGCACCTATGTTTTCGGGATAGAGCCGGGACAGCCGAAGCTTATTGACGAGATCGAGGCTTTCAGGGCAGACCTTGAAGCGGTGGATTTCAACGATTACGCGGATCTGCTGTTCTTCTTCTATGACAACTATGAGAGAATCGTTGACATAGTCGAGCTTGCCGACAATTACGGCAGCAAGCTTGTCACAGACCTCAATTCCGAAATGGCTTCCACCATCATAGACGCGCTCGGAGAGCTTGGCAACGGAGACATCAACTATTATGTCGACTTGGCAGAGGACATTGTGGGCTATCTTGATCAGGCAAACGACCTGATTGCCGAAGTTCTCGAGGTTGAGCAGATTAACTGGTTTATAAACTACGTCGACACAAACAGAGCACAGCTTGAGATTTATGCAGACAAGGCAATCGATATTATCGAAAACCTTGAGACTTATTTCAACCCCTACGTTAAAGACGGCTGGTTAATGATGTACGCCAACATTTACGAGGTTGAATACCAGGCGTTCAACCCCGTTAAGGCAGACGTCAGAGTCAACGGCACGGGAAAGGTTGAATACGCCAGCGAATACGACAGCGGCGAAACAATCAACGGCACCGAGGCATCGTATTACCCCAACACCGACATTACTCTTACAGCCGTTGAAACTTCGCCCGAAGTCGAGTTCCTGTACTGGGTAAACCCCGACTCCAACAGAATTCTTTCCACCGAACCCGTTTGCACGGTTTCAACCAACATCAACACCAGAATCGAAGCTGTGTTCAACGACGCTTCTCTTGGTTATCAGGTAGCATACGCGAACACGACGGGCGACATTGAAGGCGTTGAGTTCTATAATCCCACACTGGATAATTACGTCTACGTTACAACCGCCATACCCTACATGCCGAGGTATGAGTTCGTCGGCTGGCCCCGCGCGATAAGTGACGGATCCGGCAATTATATTATCCCCGTCGCGGACCTTAACACTTACAAATCACCCTTCGCGGGTTCGATTAAGACATCTGCCTTCGACGAGGTATCCGACAAGTATGAAAACGCCATCGTTCCCGTAAGGTCAGGCTCGGACAACTATATTGTAGTACCCCAATACAACATTTCGGGCTCGGTATTAATATCATATTTTGACGGTGCGACATCAGGGCAGAAAGAGTTCGGTCTTTACGCTGACGCCTCCATAACAGCCGCGCCCGGCAACTTCTCATACTGGATAAACGACAGGGGCGAAATAGTCAGCCTCTATCCCACCTTTGAATTCAAGGCTGTTCAGGACAACAGCTACACCGCGGTCTACAACGCTCAGGATATTCCCGATGCCGTCATTTCGGTAACGGGCATCTACCGTGACGAAGCGAACGATCAGGTAACTTTCTACGTAGAAAGAAGCTCGAAATACACCGTTAAGAAGAACGGTATTGTCCTGACGTTTGACCCGGCGATTGCCGCGGACAATGGTGCGTTCGTACCGGGCGGTGCCGGTGTTCTTACGGGTACAGCCAAGTACAACACGCTTGCGGGTAACTACGCGGTCACAAAGAATTCTTATATGGGCGAGCCGATATTCGCCCGCGGCTACATCGAGATTGAGTATCCCAACGGAACGAGGGTAACGCTCTACTCCAATGTCATTTCCTTCGAGGATTAATATCATCTTCATTAAACGGTCATAAAAGGCTGAAAGAGCAGGCAGGCAGTTTTCGCTGCCTGCCTGTTCGGTGCTTATTAAGTCAACACAGCAATAAGTAAGGTTGGGTATCCGAATTCTGCTCCGGACAAAAACAATACCGTGGAGAGCTTTATGAGTATGTACAATATTGCCGGGTTAAACGTCAGCATAGAGCCTGTTTACGGGCAGCTGCGTTCACGGTGCAGCAAATATCTTGCAGATGACCAGAGTAAAAAGCCGCAAATACGGATTGCCGTAACTAAGGAGCGTATACGCGGGTTTTCCGAGAAAACCGCGGAGCTGAGCGCTGAGGATTGCGAATATATACTGGCGGGAGCCGATTTTTACAGCGGGCTTGTACACTTCAACGGCATGATGCTTCACGCGTCCGCCGTCGCCCTGGACGGCAGGGCATATCTTTTTTCCGCGCCCTGCGGAACAGGAAAATCAACTCATACGGGCTTGTGGCAGCAATATTTCGGGGCAGACAGAGCTATAATAATCAACGACGACAAGCCGGCGATACGCCTGATTGACGGTCACGCGCTTGTGTTCGGAACGCCCTTCAGCGGAAAGCACGACATAAGCGTAAACGCGGCTTATGAGCTTGGGGGCATATGCTTTCTGCACAGGGCGGAAAAAAACGAGATATACGAAATGCCCGAAAAAAGAGCCATCTACGCCCTTTTGAACCAGACGCTCCGCCCCGTCGATTTGGACAGAATGTCAATGGTTCTGAAAACGATAGATGCGGTTCTCGGCTTAACCAAGGTTTATTCAATGGGCTGCAACATAAGCCAAGACGCCGTAAGGCTTTCATATGAAACCATGAAGAAGGGACTGACGCCTCAATGAGGATAAAGGAAGGCTACAAGCTCTGCAAGGTAAGGGACAGCAGCATTGTTGTCGCGGTGGGTGACGCCGTCATGGACTTCAACGGCATAGTAACGCTTAACGCCACGGGCGAGCTTATATGGAGCATGCTCGAACAGGAAAAGAGCGAGGATGAAATCATCGCCGCCATTATGGAAAAATACGAGGTTGCCGAAGCCGTCGCCAAAACGGATTATTCGGAGTTTGTCGGACAGCTAAAGGGAGCAGGTTTTATTGAGTAAGCCGGTTTACCTGTACGAGATATCGGACGCGATGAAAGAGGTGCTTAAAAGCGGCGGCGAGGTTTCGTTTGTCACCGCGGGCTACAGCATGCTGCCAATGCTGCGGAACAGAACGGACAAGGTGGTGCTCGCCCGCGCCGGGGGACGGCTGAAAAAGCACGACGTTCCGCTTTATGTGCGCCCGGACGGCAGATATGTTCTTCACAGGATTATAGGCGTCGACGGCAGCGGCTACAAAACGCGCGGAGACAATCAGCGCGAGGTTGAATGCGGCGTCAGGGACGAACAGATTATAGCTGTGCTGAAGGCTTTTTACAGGAACGGAAAGCTCATAAAATGCACCGATTTCAAATACAGGTGCTACTGCCGTTTTTTGCCGCTCGTCCGTCTTTACAGGTTCAGGCTTTACCCGATATACGTTAAGCTTGCGGCGCCTTTGGTACGGAAAATTAAAAGTAATACGGGGGAATAAAAAGTGGACGACCTTTGCTCATATGTCGACGTGTTCCACGGCAGCGGAAGAATAGACCTTCCTGAGCCGGAGGGCATAGCAAAAGCTTGGTATTTTATAAAAGCCATATGCGGAAACACACATCCCGCCGCTTGTCTGCCGTTCGGCAGGCTGTCGGCGGGCTGTTATTGTGCCGGATACCCTACGGGCTACGGCAACCACAGGGGAAACTACAGCCCCGACAGCCTGCGCACATTCGGCGACAAAATGAGGTGTCTCGGCTTTTCTCATTTACACCAGAGCGGCACGGGCGCGATTGACATCTACTACAATTATGCCGTTACTACCCCGTTTTACGGAGATATATACGACTCCGCGCGCTTTTTCAACATGAAGGACGAGGTAGCAAAACCGGGATATTACACTGTCAGACTTGAGGAAAGCGACATAAAATGCGAGCTGACAGTCAGCAATCTTGCCGCCGTGCACCGATATACCTTCGGCGAAAAGGGCGGACAGGTAGCCGTCGACCTTTCAAACGACGGTTTTTTGAGCAACGACCCGAAGCAAAGAGGCTATTCCGAAAAAACAGAAATAAGGCTTGTCGGCAGCAACGCTTTTGAAGCCGAGGTTGTAATGCAGGGGCTGCCGCTTTACATATACGGCATATGCGAAAGCGCGTCGGATATTGTGCTTTGGCGCGACTATCTGCCGCTCAGAAAAGAAACGGAGCTTTCGCTCGGCAAGGTTTTGGACAATTACGGCGTGTCGTTCACGCTGCCCGACAAAGGTACATATGAAATGAAGCTTTCGATATCGGCGAAAAGCATCGAAAAAGCTCGGCGGGACGCGCTGTCTGAAAGCCGCGGCTTTGACGCAGTTGCCGCGGACGCCTGCAAAAAGTGGAACGACGTACTGTCCGCGATTGAAATCGACGCGCCGACGGAGAGGGACAGGCGCATATTCTACTCCAACATGTATCACTCGCTTGTAAAGCCGTCGGACTGGAGCGGCGAAAACTTTGTGGGCGACGGCGACGATTTCGTTACAGATTTCGCAACTATGTGGGATATTTACAAAACGCAGCTCCCGCTTTTGTTTACGTTATATCCCGAAATATCACGCAAAATACTGAACACATTCTTCTCGTTCTGCGAGTCAGAGGGGCATTTCCCGCACACCTTAACACTTTCAAAGCATTATAAAAACAGCCACAGCTCGCAGGCAAGGATGCTTGCCGAGCACTCCATCTGCGACGCTTTTTACAGGGGTATAGGGGCGGATTACAAACGCGCTCTTAAGGCGGCGGAAAAAGACCTTTTCAGCAGGCATTACGACGATTTTCACAACGGCAGCATTAAAAGGGCGACGCACGTTGTCGACGTAGCGGAGGGCTGCGCCGCCATGGCGGAGGCGGCAAGGCGCATGGGCGCCGACGCCGGTGTGTTTGAACGGTACAAGGACTGCTGGCAGGACGTTTTCGACACAAAAACGGGGCTGATGACAGAAGAATCCGACTATTACGAGGGCAGCGAGTGGAACTATTCGTTCCGGCTTATGTCGGATATGGAAAAGAGAATCGAAATTGCCGGAGGCAGAGAGAGATTTGCAGCTTTGCTCGACCGCTTTTTCGGTTATACAAGTCCCGGGGACACAAGCGCGCGCTTTGAGGGCTTTAACAACGAGTCCGACATGGAGGCGCCCTACGCCTATCATTATGCCGGCAGGCACGACAGGCTGTGCGAGGTTTTAGATGCCGGACGGCGTTATATGTTCTCCGACGGCAGGGGCGGCCTGCCCGGCAACAACGACTCGGGCGGGCTGTCGTCGCTGTATGTCTGGAACGTCTGCGGAATCTTTCCCGTTTCGGGGCAGGACCTGATGATTATAGGCTCGCCGTATATGAAAAAGACGGTTTTTCACCTCCACAACGGCAGAACCTTTACCGTCCGCCGTGAGGGCGAGGGTATTTATGTCCGCCGCGCCGTGCTTGACGGGAACGAGCTTTCCGACCTGTCGTTTTCCGCCGAAAGAATGATGCAGGGCGGCGAGCTTGTGCTTCTGATGTCGTCAGAGCCTTAAAATCAGGGCAAAACCGCAAATCAAAAAACGATGTCCCCATGAATATTGAGGAAGCTTTGGCTAATAATAGTAGCACAACAATATGAAAAGGGGGATATCACATGTCACCAAAGGAATTACTTTATATCGAAGACGCTCTCAACCATGAACAGGACCTTAAAAAAAGCTGTACCGACCTTGCGGGGCAGCTGCAGGACGCGGATCTTAAAAGATTTGTTCAGGGCATCGCCGACAGGCAGGGCACTTCGTATTCACAGTTTTATTCGCTGATAAAATGATTTGCGGGAGGAAATCAATATGGACGACAAAACAATAATGACAACCATACTCAGCAACTTTAAAGGCGCATGCGACCTGATGATGCACGGAAGCATTGAGTCGACAACGCCAAATGTCCGCTCGACGTTCAAAACGGTGTTAAACGACACGCTTGACGTTCAAAGCCAGATTTATTCAAAGATGAACGAAAAGGGCTGGTACCAGATGCAGAGCGTCGAGCAGCAGAAAATCGACCAGACAAGGCAGAAGTTTTCGCCGCAGATGTAAAAAACAACGGGCCGTCCCGGTTTTCGGGGCGGCTTTTTCTTTTTGTGCCGTGCAATTCAGTTAAATAAAAAGTTATATAAAAAGAAATATAACATAAAATTTCACTTGAAATGCGACAGGGCATAATATATAATATTTTAGATAATAGCTTTTATGCCAATTTGAAGGGATTGATAAATATGCCTTGTACCTGCGAAAAAATCGACCTTGGCCTTATGGACGGCGTGCTTCAAAAGTATGCCGGGGTTACGGGAAGCCTTATAACAATCCTGCAAAAGACGCAGGATATTTACGGCTATCTTCCGCGGGAGTGCCTTGAAAAAATCGCCGAAGCCACAAAAATCCCGCCCGCGAAGGTGGTGGGCGTTGCAACGTTTTACACGCAGTTCCGCTTTGAGCCTGTCGGCAAATATCTGATAATGCTGTGTCAGGGCACCGCCTGCCACGTCAATGGCTCGCTTCGCATAGAGCAGGCAATTGAGGAGGAGCTTTCGATATCCGACCTTCAGACTACAAAGGACGGGCTGTTTACGCTTAAAAACGTCGCGTGTCTCGGCTGCTGCAGCCTTTCGCCCGTTATGATGATAAACGGCGACGCTTACGGGAGCCTTACACCCGATAAGGCAAAGAAAATTATAAGAGAGCTGAGGGAGGCGTCAAAGTGAAGCTTTTTGTGGGACAGGGCAGCTGCGGCATAGCGGCGGGAGCCGGCAAAATATACGGCCTGCTTGAAGATTACATAAATAGCGGCAATGTGGCGGCGGAGCTTTCCGTAACCGGCTGCAACGGCATGTGCTATCTTGAGCCTATTGTCGACATATACAAAGACGACGGCACGCTTATAAGACTTGTTCAGGTAAACGAGAAAAATGTGAGGTCCATTATAAAATACATCGAAACGGGCAACGAGTCCGAAATAGCCGCGCTTAAAGTCAGCGACGAGGATAAGCTGTTTTTGTCAAAGCAGACAAGAATTGCTCTAAAGCGCTGCGGCTTAATCAATCCCGAAAAAATCGAGGACTATATAGCCGGGGGCGGATACAGGTCGCTTCGCCGCGTGCTCACGGAAATGACGCCCGAAACGCTTATTGAGGAGATAAAAAAGTCCGGTCTCGGCGGACGCGGCGGCGCGGGCTTCCCGACGTGGTTTAAGTGGAACGCGGCAAGGCAGAGCGGGGGCGACAATAAATACATAATCTGCAACGCGGACGAGGGCGACCCCGGCGCGTTCATGGACAGGGCAGTAATCGAAAGCGACCCGCACAACCTGATTGAGGGAATGATGATAGGCGCGTACGCCATCGGAGCCTCCGAGGCAATAGTTTATGTGCGCGCCGAATACCCTCTTGCCATAAAGCGGCTCGAAAAGGCCATAGGGCAGGCAAGGGAAAACGGCTTTATCGGTCAGAACATAATGGGCACCGGCTTTTCCTGCGAAATGCGGATTAAGGCGGGAGCGGGCGCGTTCGTCTGCGGCGAGGAAACGGCGCTCATAGAGTCGCTTGAGGGCAACAGGGGTATGCCGAGGCTGAAGCCGCCGTTCCCCGCGCAGTCGGGCTATCTTCACAAGCCGTCAAACATAAACAACGTCGAAACATATGCAAACATCCCGTGGATTATCGAAAACGGCGGCGAGGCGTTCGCCGCGATGGGTACGCCCGACAGCAGAGGCACAAAGGTTTTCGCGCTGACGGGCAAAATAAA
The DNA here is from genome assembly GCA_002329365.1 of Ruminococcaceae bacterium UBA1425. Classification (GTDB taxonomy): domain Bacteria; phylum Bacillota; class Clostridia; order Oscillospirales; family Acutalibacteraceae; genus UBA1425. Next base: position 61,365 of record DCUB01000018.1, on the reverse strand, counting down.
CAGGGGCGGGCTTGTCGAGATACCGATGGGCAAAACGCTCCGTGACGTCATTTTCGACATCGGCGGCGGAATCCGCGGCGGCAAGGCTATTAAGGCAGTTCAGATGGGCGGGCCTTCGGGCGGCTGTATCCCGGCAGAGCTTATAGATACGGTTATCGACTATAAAAAGCTCGGCGCGACGGGCGCCATAATGGGTTCCGGCGGAATGGTCGTTATGGACGAGGACACATGCATGGTGGGCATGGCAAGGTTTTTCCTCGACTTTACCGCCAAGGAGTCGTGCGGAAAGTGCGTCCACTGCCGCATAGGAACAAAGAGAATGCTTGAGATACTCGACAGGATAACGAAGGGCGAGGGCAAAGAGGGCGACATTGAGCTTTTGGATGAGCTTTCAAACGCTATAAAGGACGGAGCGTTGTGCGGGCTCGGTCAGACGGCGCCTAACCCCGTCCTAACGACTATGAAATATTTCAGAAACGAGTACGAGGCGCATATAAACAGCAAAAAATGTCCGGCGCACGAGTGCCGCGAGCTTGTTGAATACAGCATAGACGGCGAAAAATGCACGGGCTGTACGGCTTGCGCGAGAAAATGTCCCGCAAAAGCGATTACGGGCGAGCTGAAAAAGACGCACGTTATAGACGCGGCGCTATGCACAAAATGCGGAAGCTGTCTTGCGGCGTGCAAATTCGGAGCTGTTATCCGCGACTGAATCTGATGCGTCATATTAAAACGGATGGGAATGATATTTTTGGCTGAAATTATTAAGCTCACAATAGACGGCAAGGTTATCGAAACCGAAAAGGGCGCGACCATACTTGAGGCCGCGCGCGAAAACGGCATATACATCCCTTCGCTTTGCCATGACGACTGCGTCGAGGTTTACGGCGCGTGCGGAATATGCGTAGTCGAGGCCGAGGGTGTTCCGAAGCTTCTGCGCGCCTGCGCCACAAAGGCCGCCGACGGCATGACAATAAACACAAGAACAAAAAGAGTAATAAGCTCAAGGAAAATCGCGCTCGAGCTGTTAATGAGCGACCATACAGGCGACTGCAAGGCGCCGTGCTCCTTAAACTGCCCGGCGGGAACGGACTGCCAGGGCTATGTGGGGCTTATCGCGAACGGCGAATACGACGAGGCTCTGAAGCTTATTAAGGACAAAATCCCGCTGCCGGCGTCGATAGGGCGCATATGCCCGCACCCGTGCGAGAAAAACTGCCGCAGAAGGCTCGTCGAGGAGCCGGTTGCCATTGCGTACCTTAAGGCGTTTGCCGCCGACACCGACCTTGAAAAGTCCGAGCCGTGGCTGCCGGAAAAAGCGACCGACACGGGAAAAACCGTTTCTGTAATAGGCGGCGGTCCGGGCGGTCTTTCTGCGGCATATTATCTTCTTATTGCCGGTCACCGCGTCAGGGTTTACGACATGATGCCGAAGATGGGCGGCATGCTCCGCTACGGAATACCGCAGTACAGGCTCCCGAAGGAGATACTTGACAGGGAGATATCTCTCATAGAAAAGCTCGGCGCGGAGCTAATAAACAATGTAAGAATCGGCAGTGACATTACGCTTGAGGAAATCAAAGACAAAAGCGATGCTGTGCTTGTCACGATAGGCGCGTGGAAAAGCAGCGAAATGAGAATCCCCGGCGAAAAAACGGACAGAGTAATCGGCGGCATAGACTTCCTGCGCGAGGTGTCGCTCGGAAACCCGCCGGAGATAGGAAAACGCGTCGCCGTCTGCGGCGGCGGAAACACCGCGATGGACGCCTGCCGCACAGCCGTAAGGCTCGGTGCGGAGGAAGTTTACATAATATACAGAAGGACGCGCGCCGAAATGCCCGCCGACGAGCTTGAGGTAACAGAGGCCGAGGAGGAGGGCGTGGTTTTCAGGTTCCTCCAAAACCCGACGGAGATATTAGGCGAAACCGGCAGAGTGACGGGCATAAGGCTTCAGAAAATGAAGCTCGGCGAGCCGGACGCGAGCGGCAGACGCTCGCCCGTACCTACAGACGATTTTGAGGAGCTTTCGCTCGACACCGTCATAATGGCAATAGGTCAGAAGACCGACGCCGAAGGCTTTGAAATGCTAAACAAAACAAGGTGGGGAACAATAGCTGCCGACGAAAACACGTTTATGACTAACATAAAAGGCGTTTTCGCCGCGGGCGACGCCACAAACAAGGGCGCCGACATTGCCGTTTCGGCTATCGGCGAGGCAGGAAAAGCCGCGGCGGTAATTGACGCTTACCTCAGCGGGAAAGAAATATCTATAAAAAAGCCGTATTATGTTTCGCGCGAGGTAACGGCAGAGGACTTAAAGGACAGGGAACGCCGTGAGCGTCCCGTCATGCCTCAGCTTTCGGCGGAGGAGAGAAAGAACAACTTCAAAGAGATAGTACACGGCTACCCGAAGGAGGACGCCGTCGCCGAGGCAATGCGCTGCCTTGAGTGCGGCTGCCGCGAGTTTTTTAAATGCAGGCTTCTTAAAACGGCAAACGAATACGATATAGTCCCCGAAAGGCTCAAAGGCGAAAAAATAAGCAGATTTGACGGAAACAGCAACGAGTTTATCGAACGCAACCCCGACAAATGCATCCTCTGCGGTCTGTGCGTACGTTCCTGCTCCGAGGTAGCCGGCAAAACGGCGCTCGGGCTTGTGGGGCGCGGCTTTGAAACATATGTCGCGCCGGCATTCAATCTCCCGCTTGACAAGACGAGCTGCAACAACTGCGGGCTTTGCGTAAGGCTCTGTCCGACGGGCGCGCTTACCGAGCGCAGCGGGTTTAAAAAGCAGGTGCCTGTCGAGGAAACCTCCGAAGATGTTTTGTGCACGCTCTGCGACAGGGGCTGCACCGTAACCGTAGTCAAAAGCGGCGGCAGAACAATAAGGGTTGTCCCCGCAGACGAGGGCAGCCGTAACTGCGTGTTCGGCAGGGACGGGCTTATAAAAGGTTTTGTGAAGGATTTACAGTAATCGTTTTGTAAAGTAGGGGCGCACCTGTTGTCAAGAGTAACAAGGTAAACAGGTGTGTAAGCACATGGTATACACATTACTATCTTGAAGCAGGGAACGGTCTTGACCGTTTTGCAGGTTGTCAAAAGCTTTCTATTGCAAGATCCTTCGGCGCGTTGCGCCTCAGGATGACAGGATGTTGTCATTCTGAGCGCAGCGAAGAATCTTATAAATCAGAATTCAGAATCTTTTCAGCACTTCCTTGACATTTTCGCCCATGCTTTGAGAAAAAAGGGTCTGTATCAACGCTTGGGCTTCTGAACGGTCAGAACCGTTTCCAACATCATATTTTCTTTTTTATGCCGGCTTCGGGCGCACACACAGATGCGCCCCTACGACGTTGACTTTCAGTCATTTTGCAGGGGTCGGCGTCCTCAACTACCCGAGGATTATTGAAGGATTGAGTCAAGGAAGTTTCTAAGCCTGACCGTTCCGTAAAGTGTGGAAAAGCATATAATAAAACGAAAAACCGTATCCGACTGACGGTGCGGTTTTTTCTATCGGTGCAAATTTCCCCCTGCGTTATGGTATGTTTTTCCTGTCATGGAAAACAGCATTCAGGGGATATATATTGACTGTTTTGTCGTTTTTACACGGATAAATCTATATATAGTGCCGCATAAAATAATTTTTCATATATATTGTGTTTTGGTATTGACAACAGAACAAATCCTTGTTATAATACAAATCAGTCGCCCGCAAAGGGCGGATATTAATGGGGGGACATGGTAATGTATCGGGTATTAAAACGCGACGGGCAAATCACCGATTTTGATTTGGCGAAAATAAGCATTGCTATTAGCAAAGCGTTCAAGGCGCAGGATAAGGAATATAACGACGATATAATAGACCTTCTGGCGCTTAAGGTTACTGCCGACTACGCCGACAAGGTTAAAGACGGCGTTGTCAGCGTTGAGGATATACAGGACAGCGTAGAGTCCGTGCTTATCCAGGCGGGCTATGCGGACGTTGCAAAGGCCTACATCCTTTACAGAAAGCAGCGCGAAAAAATAAGGAACATGAAGTCGACCATTCTCGACTACAAGGAGATTGTCGACAGCTATGTTCATCTCACCGACTGGAGGGTTAAGGAAAACTCAACCGTCACCTACTCCGTCGGGGGACTTATACTCAGCAATTCGGGAGCAATTACGGCAAACTACTGGCTTTCGGAAATATACGACGACGAGATAGCAACGGCGCACAGGGAGGCCGATATCCACCTGCACGACCTTTCCATGCTCACTGGCTACTGCGCCGGCTGGTCGCTCCGCCAGCTTATTCAGGAGGGTCTGGGCGGCATACCGGGCAAAATCACTTCTTCTCCGGCAAGCCACCTTGCGACACTCTGCAACCAGATGGTAAACTTCCTCGGTATAATGCAGAACGAGTGGGCGGGTGCGCAGGCCTTTTCGTCCTTCGACACATACCTGGCACCGTTTGTAAAGGCGGATAACCTTTCATACAGAGAAACGAAGAAGTGCATCGAGTCGTTTGTTTTCGGCGTCAACACTCCGAGCCGCTGGGGCACGCAGGCGCCGTTCTCGAACATCACGCTTGACTGGACGGTTCCCGACGACCTTGCCGAGATGAACGCCATTGTCGGCGGCAAGGAGATGAATTTCAAGTACAAAGAATGCAAAAAAGAAATGGACATGATTAACAAGGCGTTCATTGAAATCATGATTGAGGGCGACGCGAACGGCAGAGGCTTCCAGTATCCCATTCCCACCTATTCCATAACAAGGGACTTCGACTGGTCCGAAACGGAAAACAACAAGCTTCTGTTTGAAATGACGTCAAAATACGGCACTCCATATTTCTCAAACTATATAAACAGCGACATGGCGCCAAGCGACGTGCGCAGCATGTGCTGCCGCCTGCGCCTCGACCTCAGGGAGCTTCGCAAAAAGTCCGGCGGCTACTTCGGAAGCGGCGAAAGCACAGGCTCCATAGGCGTTGTAACGATTAATCTGCCGCGCATCGCGTACCTCTCCGAAAACAGGGAGGAATTCTTCCGCCGTCTTAACAGGATGATGGATATAGCGGCGCGTTCGCTCAGCATAAAAAGAACAATCATCACAAGGCTTCTTAACGAAGGCCTTTACCCGTACACAAGGCGCTACCTCGGCAGCTTCGACAACCACTTTTCAACAATAGGCCTTATAGGAATGAACGAGGTAGGCTTAAACGCCAGGTGGCTCGGCTCCGATCTCACAAGCACCGAAACGCAGGAGTTCGCCAAAGAGGTTCTCAACCATATGAGAGAGCGCCTTTCCGACTATCAGGAGGAATACGGCGACCTTTACAACCTTGAGGCAACACCCGCCGAATCCACGACATACCGTCTCGCAATGCACGACGCGAAGCGCTATCCGGGCATAAAATCCGCCGCAAAAGACGGCGGCACGCCTTATTACACAAACAGCTCCCATCTGCCCGTCAACTATACCGACGACATTTTTGAGGCGCTGGCGATTCAGGATGAGCTTCAGACGCTTTACACATCCGGCACGGTGTTCCACGCCTTCATCGGCGAAAAGCTGCCCGACTGGAAGGCGGCAGCGAGCCTTGTCAGAAAGATTGCCGAAAATCACAAGCTCCCCTACTACACTATTTCGCCCACATACTCGGTATGCAGAAACCACGGCTATATAACGGGCGAGCAGTACACCTGTCCCAAGTGCGGCGAGAGCACGGAGGTTTACAGCCGCATAACCGGCTATTACCGTCCCGTTCAGAACTGGAACGAAGGAAAGACACAGGAATTCAAGGAGCGCAAGCTGTATAATATCAACACGTCGGAATTAAAGGCGAGAAAGATAATTTCGGCGGAGGAAAACAGGCAGCCTAAGCCCGCGGCCGACACAAAGCTTTACCTGTTCACCACAAAAACATGCCCGAACTGCAAGATAGCAAAAAGGGTTCTGGAGGAATCGGGCGTTGATTTTGAGGTCGTCGACGCGGAGGAGAACGCGGAGCTTTCAAGGCGTTTCGACGTAAAGCAGGCTCCGACGCTCGTTTCGGTCAACGGCGAATATACCGAAAAGGTTGTCAACGCGTCAAACATCAAAAAGTTCGCAATGTCGAGGGGTTAACCTGCAATGCACGATATCGTTATTATAGGCGCGGGCTGCGCCGGAATGACGGCAGCTCTGTATGCCGCGCGCGCGGGCAGGAGTGTACTCCTGCTCGAAAGCGAGAATTTCGGCGGGCAGATAACCTTTTCGCCGAGGGTCGAGAACTTTCCGTCGATAGGCGCGATAAGCGGCAGCGAGTTTGCCGACAACCTTTTTGAGCAGATTTCAGCTCTGGGAGTTGAAACGGAGCTTGAGCGGGTAACGGGCGTAAGAGACGGCGGGACTGTAAAAACAGTCGTAACTGAGGACGGCGAACATGACTGTAAGGCGGTAATCATTGCAACGGGAGTCAGGCACCGCGCGCTCGGGCTGCCGGGCGAGGAGGAGCTGACCGGCAAAGGAGTATCGTACTGTGCCGTGTGTGACGGCGCTTTTTACAAGGGCGGAACCGTGGCCGTCGTCGGCGGAGGAAACACCGCGCTGCAGGACGCGCTTTTTCTGTCGCAGTATTGCAAAAAGGTATACTTAATCCACCGCCGCGGCTCGTTCAGGGGCGAGGAGCAGCTTGTGAGCGCCGTAAAAGGCAAGGATACGATAGAGCTTGTTCTCGATTCTGTTGTGGAAAGCCTTGAGGGCGGCGGAATGCTGACAGGCATAACCGTCAGAAATACAGTTTCAAGCGAAACAAAGGAGCTTCCGGCAGACGGGCTTTTTGTGGCGATAGGTCAAAAACCCGACAACGACGCCTTTTCGGAGCTTGTAAGCCTTGACGCGGACGGCTTTATCATTGCCTCGGAGGACTGCAAAACGTCGGCAGAGGGCATTTTCGCCGCCGGCGACTGCAGAACCAAGGAGGTTCGCCAGCTCACCACAGCCGCCGCCGACGGAGCCGTAGCGGCGCTTGCGGCGTGCAGATATATCGGGTAGCCGAAAAGACAATCACATAAAAAACGCGAACGGTCAGGACAAATCCCCCGGCTTTGTTCTGACCGTTCGCAATTTTTTTAGCTCTGCTGTTGTTATCGTGAATAAAAGAAGACTGTTATCTGTATTTTACTCTGCTTCCTACTGTCCGTTTGGCTTTTTCGGAGCCGGCGCGGGCAAGAATCACCCTCCGATAAACGACAACGCCCAAAAGGCTTAAAATCAGCGTCGCACCGAAAATCAGCGCGGATACCTTGTAATTGCTTTCGCCAAGCTCCGCCCCGCACCATGTAGAGGTGATAATGGACGGTATTCTTGCAAGCATTGTTATAACCATAAACCTTGTTGTGCTTATGGGCAGAATGCATGTGAGGTAGGTTATGAAGTCCTTCGGAGTGCCGGGAATAAGATATATGCATAAGAGCAGCCCGCTTATCTTTTTTTCATCATTCAGAAAGCCAAGCTCCCTGATTTTTTCCTCCGGGACAAAAAGGCTTATTACTCGCTTTCCGAAAAGCCTTGTAAGCAGGATTATTACAAGCGAGCCGAGAAAGGTTCCGGCAAAGCACAAAAGGCAGCCTCCCAGTGTGCCGTAGACAAAGCCCGTGCCGATTTCAAGAGGCTCCGCCGGTATTATTTTAACAACCGTCTGCAACGACCTGATGCCGACAAATATAACACGCCCCCATACGCCGAAGCTCTGGAGCCAATCCTTAAACCCCTGCGTGTCGCTAACAAGGTCAAGCATTCTGCCGCCCCATTTTACATATGAAAAAGCAAAGGCGGCGATAAAAAGGACGGCTGCGGCAACGGAAACAACGGTCTGCGGCTTTTTCAGCCTTTCCTTAATTGCATCTTTCATAATAATAATCCCCGAGGTTGCCCTTGTATTTTCCCTTCCACGGTTTTTTTGCGCCGTTGTAATGAATTATTACGGTGTGCTTGTCCACCCATTCGCGGTCAATGCGCGGCACGCTTTTAACATAGCATTTTTCGTCAAGGTTGTATATAAGAGGATCCACAGCGAGAATCCGCCCGTAGAACATGGCGTTCAGGACATCCTGGTCGGCAAGCAGCAGCCTTATGTCCGTCGTTTTGATAAACCGGATGATTTTTTCCGACGAACAGCACTCGCGCAACCCCTTGAGGTTAATCATCAGCACTCCCGCGTTAATGTAAGGCACGGTTTCCGGCAGACGAAGCCTTTTTGAGTTGTACCTGTTCATAATGTGCTTGAAATGCGGGGCGCCGGCGAAAAAATTGCTGCCGAACTCGATGTTGTAAAAACCGTCAAGTGGCTTGATTACCACTATGTCCGGGTCAAGATAAAGTATTCTGTCGACGCTGTCGGGAATGAAGTCCATCGCAAGCAGCCTGTAATATGTTTCCTTCGACGTCCTTTTCAGTATCTCCGCGCTTTCAAAAAGAGTGTTGTCGACGATTACCGGAATGACGGTGCACCGGCCGCGGTCAACGCAGGCTTCAAGCATTGCGAAGTCCTCCTTCGTAAGCGAGGAGTAGGCGATATATATATCAAAGCGCGTGCCGGGGTTTGAGGACATTATGGACTTAAGACAAACACAAAGCGGCCCTACATAGCCCGAATTAAGCGCAAAAAGCAGATTCATCTTATACTCCCTCTCCGATATCTATCATGCCCGCAAAAAGCTCATATTGTTAATTTATGCTTTGACGGTATTAAAATAACACTAAAAAGTTAAAAAAGAGTAAACTAAAAATAAGATATTTATTAATTTTTTGTATAGATTATAACAAAAATCCGCCCTGAAAGACTGCCGCCGTTTCGTCTTTAAACGGCGAAACGGGCGGTTCGTTAATTCTTAATTTGCTTGACTTCAATTTTTTACCGTGTTATCATACATATAGGTTTTTTCTGCTCCTTAACCTACAAAAAAGGAAGCGATTAAATGTTAAAAAGGACTTTTTCCGCTCTGCTTGCCGCTATGCTTTTTTGCGGCTCTTTTTCGGGTGCGGGAGCGGCGATAAGCTTCGCGCCGGACAAAAGCGAAATCAGAGTTATTGACTGCTCAGATTACGGCTATGAAACAGTTTCGAGCTATACAGGGCATGCAAAAAGGTACATTGTGGACGCGAACGGAAAAAGGGTGAACCTGACGTCGGACTGTGCTGCCGAGAGCGCGCAGGACATCCCTTTGCCGTCCCGTTTTGACCTAAGGGACAGTGACAGGGTTACGGGCGTTAAGGACCAGGGCAACGCCGGCACCTGCTGGGCATTCGGGACGCTTAACGCATGCGAGTCAAACCTCATTACAAAAGGTCTCGCGGACGGCGGTATCGACCTTTCCGAGGATCATCTTACATGGTTTACGGGCAAAAGAGGCTGGCTGACGGGCGACGGAATTAATTTTAAGGGCGGCAACGACGACTATAACGGCGCTTACCATTCGGGGGGGTATTGGATTAACCCTGTCGCAACGCTTATAAGCTGGTCGGGAGCAGCGCCTGAGAGCCGATACCCGTACTCCCCGTACAACCTGAAAGCAAACGGAAACTACAGCGAAAGGGAACGCTTTGTATCGGAATATCATCTTCAGGACGTCAATCTGCTTGCAAACGACAGCGAAACGTCGTGCGAGCGAAACGAAGTCATTAAGCAGTCAATAACAGACAACGGAGCCGTTACCGTAAGCTTCTGTTACGACGAGAGCTGCTTTAACGATACAACGGGCGCTTATTATCAGAACACGGTAACGGAAGAGCTCTCAAGCCACGAGATATCAATAGTGGGCTGGGACGATGACTACCCTGTTTCAAGTTTCAAGACGGGCGGCATGCCGCCGTATAAAGGCGCGTGGCTGTGCAAGAACAGTTGGTCAACGGAAAGCGGCGAAGACGGATACCTCTGGCTTTCTTACTACGACAAGTCGATATGTGAGATTGCATCGTTTTCAATGGAGCAGCCGGACAACTACGATACCGTTTACTTTTACGACGGGTATATGCTTTGGCTCGACAATCTCGCGTTTGAGGGCGTAAAGACAAACAGTGCGGCAAACGTGTTCACGGCGTCGGGCTTTGAGAGCCTTGAGGCTGTCGGCTTCTATACCATGCAGGAGGACGTAGGCTACACCGTCAGAGTATTCACGGACGTTTCGGACGATAATCCCGAATCGGGCACGGACCGCGGCGTTCTCGCAAGCGGAACCTTCGGCTATGCCGGCTACCACACCGTAAAGCTTGACGATACCGTTTCGCTGTCGTACGGCCAGAAATATTCGGTTGTCGTTACACTCACCGCGAACAGCGCCGACGCGGAAGCGGTGTTCCTTCCGTTTGAGGGCGACACGTGGTTTTGGAGTAATTTTTCGTCGGCCGTTTATTATTCGAGCAACAAGGGCGAAAGCTTTGTTTACTATCCCGAGGAAAGCTGCTGGCTTGACGGCTACAATACAGCAGTCAGATATAACAGAAGTTTTATGAGGCTTAACAACGCGGGTATAAAGGCATACACGAGCTATACCGAGGACTCCACTTCGCCTTCCGCCGTAGCGTTTCAGACAAAAAGCCGTACGGCAAATTACAAGGACAGCTTTCAGATAACCAATGTCACAGTAACGCCCGACACCGCGACAAACAAGGGGCTTCAATGGGGCACTTCAGATATTTTTGTCGCGTCTGTCGACAACAGCGGCAATGTTTACGCGAGGGGAAAAGGTACGGCGACTATATATGTCGAAATTGTCGACGGCGGCCGTTATGACACCTGCACCGTCAAGGTCAAATACTCCTTATGGCAGTGGCTTATAATTATTTTCCTGTTCGGCTGGTTATGGTACTGATAAAAATATCAGGTGACGGACAATGAAAAAGGTTGTTTTTATCTGCACGGGCAACACCTGCCGCAGCCCCATGGCGGACGGCATTTTCAGGGCGCTGCTTCGCGAAACGGGTATAACGGATATTGAGAGCGGCAGCGCGGGACTTTCGGCAATATCCGGCATGCCTGCCGCCGACAACGCCGTTGCCGCGGTGGCGGAGCACGGAGCCGACATAGCGGGTCACCGCGCGTCGCCGGTTACGCGGTATCTGCTCGACAGCGCCGATATTTTCGTCTGCATGACGCAGGCGCATGCAGACGTGCTTTCCGGCTATCTCCCGCCCGAAAAAATACTCGTTCTCGGCGGCGGAATCCCCGACCCCTACGGGGGAAGCCTTGATGAATACAGGGCGTGCGCTTCGTCTATTAAGGACGGGCTTATAAAGTTTATTGAAAAATTTCTTTCCGTGAAAGGAAATAAACAAATGAACAGCTACAAACAGGTAGACAGCGGAAACGTCGGCATTACCGGTGGCTTCTGGCGCGAGCGTCAGGAGCAAAACAGGGACACAACGCTCGGGGCCGTCCGCAGGCAGTTTGAGAACACCGGGCGTTTTGAGGCGTTCACGTTCGGGTGGAAGGAAGGAATGCCGGGAAGACCGCATATTTTCTGGGATTCCGACGTTGCAAAGTGGCTCGAATCCGCGGCGTACATCCTTTCTAAAAACAACGACGCGGAGCTTATGAAATATGTCGACTTTATTGTTGACCTGATAGAAAAAAACCAGTGCGACGACGGCTACTTTAACATATTCTTTACAGTCGTTGAGCCGGACGAACGCTTCCGTCACCGCATGGAGCACGAGCTTTACTGCGCCGGTCATCTTATAGAGGCAGCCGTGGCTTACTATTACGCCACGGGCAAGGACAAGTTTTTAAACTGCATGAAAAAATACGCCGACCTTATAGAAAGGGTGTTCAGAATCGAAGGCTCGGCGGAGTTCACAACTCCCGGTCACGAGGAGATAGAGCTTGCCCTTGTTAAGCTTTATCACTGCACGGGTGAAAAAAGATACCTCGATCTTTCAAAGTTCTTTATCGACGCGCGCGGCGCCGCCACAAGCAAGGAGGTCATAGACGGCGAAAACGACGAATATGTGCAGGACCATCTGCCCGTAAGGGAACAGACTACGGCGGAAGGGCACTGCGTCCGCGCCTGCTACCTTTACAGCGGCATGGCGGACATTGCGCGCGAATACGGCGACATCGAGCTTTTCAGCGCCTGCGAAAAGCTTTTTGAAAGCATTACAAAAAAGAGAATGTATATCACGGGCGGCATTGGCTCCGCGCGCGAGGGCGAGCGCTTCACAGGCGACTACGACCTGCCGAACGACACGGCTTACGCCGAAACCTGCGCCGCCATTTCGCTTGCCATGTTTGCCGGAAGAATGAGCCTGATTGACGCCGACTCGGTTTATGCCGACACCGTAGAGCGCACGATATACAACGGTGTTTTGTCGGGCATTTCGCTCGACGGAAGGTCGTTCTTTTACGAAAACCCGCTTGAAATAAATCTGAAAGACAGAAACATAATAACAAAGAAGGGCAAACGGTGGGCTATCACACAGCGCGCGGAGGTCTTTGACTGCTCGTGCTGCCCGCCGAATATGACGCGCTTTATAGCTTCAATCGGTGGATTTTTATATTCCTTCGGCGACGACATCGTGTTTGTTCACCAGTTCATGGACAGCGAGGCAAGCTTTAACGCGGGCGGCGGCATAATCTCAATTAAGCAGACAACGGGCTACCCTTCAGACGGCAGGGTGGAGTTTAAGGGTTCGGGGATGAACGGCAAAAAAATAGCCGTAAGAATCCCGTCGTGGTGTTCAAATTATGCTTTCGGCAAGTCCCCGGCGGAGGTCATAAAGGGGTACGCCTATTTCAATGTCGACAGCGACGACTACACGCTCGTTTTCGAAATGGATATGACGCCGAGGTGGTACGAGGCTTCGGCAAGGGTCTGGGCAGACGCCGGAAAAGTAGCTTTGACAAGGGGACCCGTCGTTTACTGCATGGAGGGCGTCGACAACGGCAACGAGCTGTGGACGCTCTACGCCGACGTCTTTTCACCTGTGTCTGAATATAAAGACGAAAAACTCGGCGTGCTCTGCCTTGAGGCGCGGGGATACAGAAAGGTCGAGTGCCGCTGCGGCGGCGTGCCGCTTTATCATCCCGTTAACGGAGATTTCATGCCCTCGAAGCTCAAGTTCATTCCTTACTACGCCTTCGCCAACAGGGGCGAAACCGACATGGCGGTCTGGGTGAGCAAGCAGTGCTGAGCGGCGGATACAAAATCGTTCCCATGATAGCGGAGCACATAGGCGATATTGCCGCACTCGAAAAGATTTGCTTTTCCGAGCCGTGGAGCGAAGCGTCGCTCGCCGGGGAGCTTACAAACAGTCAGGCTTTTTTTCTTGTCGCCGTTTGCGGCGAGGGTTTTGCGGGATACATCGGCGTTTTGGAAATCTGCGGCGAGGGATATATAACAAACGTCGCGGTCCACCCGCGACACAGGAGGCGCGGCGTTGCCTCCGGGCTTATAAAAGCCGCCGCCGGGGGCGCGAAAAGCCGCGGCTGCGCTTTTCTCACGCTTGAGGTGAGGGCGGGCAACGCGGCTGCCATATCGCTTTATTCAAAGCTTGGCTTCATGCCGGAGGGAAAGAGGAAGAACTTTTACACAGCGCCCGTTGAGGATGCCGTTATAATGACTCTAAGATTTTAGTATTCAGAAAACTGCGAGACATCGGAATGGTCAGAACCATACTCGCTTATTTATAATTTATCACAAAATTCCGATTTTTGCGACACTATAAATATAAGCATCATCTGTTTTCAGCGTTGGTTTTTCTTCAGGTTGCATTTGACTGTTTACAATGATACGGAGAATGAAAAATGGCAAAGACGGTAATAGAGGCTAACGGAAAAAACCTTCAGTACTGGAGGGACATATGGAGATACAGAGGTCTTGCGGCTATTCTTGCAAGACGCGACATCACCGTGCGCTACAGGCAGACGTTTATAGGTCTCGGCTGGTCGGTGATAAGCCCGATTATCAACATGCTGCTCATGTCCTTTGTGTTCGGCTACGTTGCGGATTTATCAACCGACGGTCAGGCGCCTTACACCGTAATGGTTTATGCCGGCCTGATTCCGTGGACACTCTTTTCCCGAAATCTCCAGATAGCGTCGGCATCGTTCCTCACAAGCGCGGGACTGATGAAAAAAATATACTTCCCGAGGATAATCGTGCCTTTGGGTACATCACTTGCGATATTTATCGACACGCTTATTTCCTTCGGCGTACTGCTTATAATAATGCTTATAAGCTTTTTCAATATGGGCTTTGTTCCGTCGCCGCGTATGCTGCTGCTGCCCCTGTTTGTTATTATTCCTTCCCTGCTCGGCTTTTCCACAGGTCTTTTCCTGTCGCCCTACAATATTAAATTCAGGGACCTTAATCAGGCTATTCCGTTCCTTATAAACATCGGGCAGTATGTAACGCCCGTCGCGTATTCGTTCGCGGTGGCGTGCGCCTCGGTCCCCGAAAGGTTCAGGTTTATTTATTCGTTAAATCCCGCCGCGGGTGCTATCAACGCCTTCCGCTGGTGTATAATCCCCACAAACGAATTTCATATGCCGTCGTTTATCTCGTCGCTTGTTTTTACGGCGGTGTTCCTGCCACTCGGCATCAGGAACTTCCGCAAGGGCGAAAGAAATTTTGTCGACCTTGTATAGCGGTGAACAATATGGATGAAAGAGAAACCGTGCTTAAAATTGAAAATGTCGGAAAAAAATATATCCTGCGGCAAAAGGCGCCATACCCGGTAGGCGGCACAAAGTCCGAAAGGCTTAAGTATAATTTAAGCCTCAACAAAACGGTAAGCGAGGATTTCTGGGCGCTTAAAGGAATAAACCTTGAGGTTAAAAAGGGCGAGCGCGTCGGAATAGTCGGCAGAAACGGTGCCGGCAAATCAACTCTTTTGAAGCTGATTTCCCGCATAACCGAGCCTACCGAGGGGCGGATTGAATACGAGGGCACAGTTGCCGCTATGCTCGAAATAGGCACGGGCTTCAATCCCGAGCTTACGGGCAGGGAAAACGTCTATTTAAACGGCGCGATACTTGGAATGTCGCGCGAGGAAATCGACGCGAAATACGACGAAATAGTCGACTTCTCCGAAATAGGCAGGTTTATCGACACGCCCGTTAAAAAATACTCAAGCGGCATGATGGTGCGTCTGGCGTTCGCGGTTGCGTCAACGCTCAACCCCGACATACTTATAATAGACGAGGTTCTGTCCGTGGGCGATATGCGGTTCAGGGCAAAGTGCCTCAACCGCATGTCCGACATTGCGAACGACGGCAAAACCATTCTGTGCGTCAGCCATATGATGAACGTAATACGAGACCTATGCGACAGGGCCATAGTCCTTGAAGACGGCAGGATTGTCCATGACGGCGATGTCGAGGAAGCCATACGTCTGTATAACGGCAAAAGCGAAGGCTTTAAGGCGGGACACTATGAATACAGCATAAAAAACAGGGTAAAGGGCTACAAGTGCGACAGGCTTGTAATCAAAAGCCTTGACATAGTGGGAAACACCGACAGCGTTTACAAATGGAACGAGCCGATAAGCTTTAAGTTTAACGTCGATGCTTTTACGGACGAGGAAAACATAGGCATGAGGCTTCGCTTCCTGCGCGACGACGGTGTGCCTGTCGCTACTGCGTTTATAGAGCCGTTCGCAAACTTTAAAAGCGGCAGCCGCGGCGACGTTTTTGTAACCGTAGAAAAGCATAATCTCGCCCCCGGCAATTACAGGTGCTCAATAACGCTCGTAAAGGGCAGGCCGTACGATATCTACAACAACATCGACAGCATAAACGACGCGTTTTTTATAACGGTGCTTAACGTGGGGAGCGATGAGGGCGGCGTTGTAAGTGACAACGCGGGCAGGCTCTGGGCAGACTCATGGGGAAGGTCAAGGATAACCGACGTTCGCGCCGAACTGAAACAGGGTGATTGAATGAACAGCTTTTCAATGTATTTTCACGGGGGGAGCGGCAACAGGGGCTGCGAGGCTATTGTCCGCTCAACGGCAGCCATGCTCAAAAATACATTCGGCAAAAGCTTTGTGTCGCTTTACAGTCTCGCGCCGGAGCAGGATATGGACGAGGGACTTTCCGACGTCGACAGAATTGTGGGCGTGTCATACGAAAGGGACAGCCTCGCAAGACAGCTTTCACACGCCGATAAAATCAGAATAAAGCTTTACTCGCGCGTTTCCGAAAAAAAGGCCGACGAATACTACTATTCGCTTTTCAACAGGGAGCTTCCGCTGTCAGACGGCGGGCTGTTCCTTTCGATAGGCGGCGACAACTACTGCTACGGTGAAAACAGCAGCATGACCGCCTTCAACAAAACGCTTAAAGCCCTCGGCAAAAAAACGGTTTTGTGGGGCTGCTCGCTCGACAATAACGTTTTTACGGACTATAATGTCGCCGACCTCAGAACATACGACGCTGTTTTCGCAAGAGAAACGGGCACCTTCGGGCTTTTGAAGGAGCACGGATTTTCAAACGTCTTTCTTTTCCCCGACCCCGCGTTTACGCTCGAAACGGAGTATCTTCCGCTGCCCGAAGGGTTTGTCGAAAAGCAGACGATAGGCGTAAACGCAAGCCCCCTGATATTCAGGTACGAAAGCGGTGAACGCCGCGGTATAGGTATAAAGGCTTACGAGCGGCTCATAGAATATATTGTCGGAAATACAGATTACAGCGTCGCGCTGATACCGCACGTCTACTGGAAGTCTTGCAGCGACCTTAAGCCGCTGTCGGAGCTTTATGAAAAATTCAGGCACACGGGGCGCGTGGTGTTTATTGAAGGCGAGTACACGGCGCCTCAGCTAAAAGGCTATATCGCGCGGTGCAGCGCGTTTGTCGGGGCAAGAACGCACTCGACAATAGCCGCGTACTCCTCCTGCGTTCCCACGCTCGTCCTCGGATACAGCATGAAGTCAAAGGGAATAGCCGAGGACCTTTTCGGAACAAGCGAGGGATACGTTGTTCCCGTAGACAAGCTGAAGGACGAAAACGCGCTGGCGGCGCAGCTTGACGCTTTGCTATCAGACATCGGCGGGCAGACGGAAAAGCTTCAAAGCATTATGCCCTCTTACAAGAAAAAGGCGGCGGAAGCGGCGGCAAAGCTTTATGAACTTAAGCTGTTTTGAAAAAAGTTTACATTTAACGTTCAAATTGCTCCTTTACACGGCGAACGAAATGGGTTAAAATACTTTAAAATAGGGGGGGATGTGCTAAATGCCGAAATATAACAGGATTCTGCTTAAACTAAGCGGCGAGGTCCTTGCGGGAAATCAGAAAAACGGCATCGATTTTGACGTTGTCAGCTCCATTTGCAGTGCTGTCAAGGCCTGCACGGAGCTTGGCACACAGATTGGCATTGTCGTCGGCGGCGGAAACTTCTGGAGGGGGCGTTCAAGCGGTAAAATGGACAGGACGCGCGCCGACCATATGGGAATGCTCGCCACCGTTATGAACGCGCTCGCTCTGGCCGACAGCCTTGAGCAAATCGGGGTTACGGTACGCGTTCAGACAGCCATTACAATGCAGCAGGTTGCCGAGCCGTACATCCGCAACAGGGCGGTGCGCCACTTTGAAAAGGGCAGAGTCGTTATATTCGGCTGCGGCACCGGGAACCCGTTTTTCACAACCGACACCGCGGCTGCCTTAAGAGCCGTCGAAATCGGAGCCGATATCATGTTCAAGGCGTCAAATGTCGACGGAATCTACGACAAGGACCCGCATAAATTCAGCGACGCCAAAAAGTACGAAACTGTAAGCTACAACGAAATACTGTCAAACGACCTTAAGGTAATGGACGGTACGGCGGCTTCGCTGTGCAGGGACAACAAAATGCCGGTGCTTGTATTCAGCCTTAAGAATCCGTCAAACATTATAGCGGCTGTCAAAGGCGAAAGCATAGGCACTACGGTAACGCCATAAAACTTTGCATTTCAAACAGGAAGGATTGATAAGCATGGAAAAAGTTATGGAAACAGCAAAAGAAAAAATGAGCAAATCCATATCGGTGCTCAAAAGCGAGTATGCCTCCATCAGGGCGGGCAGAGCCACACCCGCCGTTCTCGACAAAATCAGAGTCGACTATTACGGAACGCCTACCCCGATTAACCAGATGGCGGCAATTTCCGTTGCCGAGGCAAGAATTCTAAACATCCAGCCGTGGGACATATCAACGCTTCATTCAATCGAAAAGGCTATTCAGCAGTCAGAGCTCGGCATTAACCCGCAGAACGACGGGCGTATAATCAGGCTTGTATTCCCGCAGCTCACCGAGGAAAAGCGCAGGGAGCTTGCGAAGGACGTCCGCAAAAAGGCGGAGGACGCGAAGGTTGCTATTCGCTCAATCCGCAGGGACTGCATCGACAAGATAAAAAAGATGGAAAAAGCGTCGGAGATAACGGAGGACGACCTTAAGGAAGGTGAAAAAGAGCTTCAGGATATTACCGACAAGTACATCAAAGAGGTAGACAGCGTCGCCACCGACAAGGAAAAGGAAATAATGGAGATATAAAATGGCCGACATCAACAAGCTGCCCGTTCACGTCGGGATAATAATGGACGGCAACGGGCGATGGGCAAGGCTCAGGGGTAAGGAGCGCAGCGAGGGGCACAGGCAGGGCGCCGAGGTGTTCCGCGAAATCTGCACCTACGCCGCGGACTTAGGCATAAAGTACGTCACGTTTTACGCTTTTTCCACAGAGAACTGGAAACGTCCTCAGCTTGAGGTGTCAGCCATAATGAACATCTTCAGGACGTTTCTGCGAGAGGCCGAGGAGCGGCAGCAGGAAAACGAGGAGAGAGGCCTGCGCTTTCGCTTCATCGGCGACATGAGCAAAATTCCCGGGGACATAGCCGAAAGGGTAAAGGCGCTTGAGGAACGCACGAGCGACAAAACAAGAACAACCGTAAACCTTGCCGTCAACTACGGCGGCAGAGCGGAGATTGTAAAATCGGTGCGCCGGATAGCCGGAATGGTTAAGAACGGCGAGATAGAGCCTTCCGATGTCGACGAAAAAACGATTGAGGAAGGGCTTTATACGGCAGGTCAGCCCGACGCCGATTTAATAATCCGTCCGAGCGGCGAGCAGCGGCTGTCAAACTTTCTTCTATGGCAGTCGGCATACGCCGAATTCTGGTATTCCGATGTTTTGTGGCCCGATTTTACGAAAAGCGACTTTGACAAGGCGCTTTATGCATACTCAAAGCGCTCGCGGCGCTTCGGCGCTGTCTGAGATTTTGAAAGGTAAGGGGCCTTCTCGGAAGGCTTTGTGTGAGATTGATGAAAATAAAGGTTTTAACAGGTATTATCGGCACTTTAGTCGGTATAACCGTGCTATTACTCCAGTTTTCTCCCGTAATGGGTGTTTTCGTTGTATTTTTTTCCGTTTTGTCGGTGTACGAGATTTTAAGTACGGCGCAGGTCAAAAACAAGCCGATGCTGTTTATAAGCTATATTACGGCGGCGGTAATTCCTCCCGCAATCGAATACAGGCTTTTTGACCGCTATCCCCTGCCTATATATACGCTTGTGTTCGCCTACGCGTTTGTGCTTCTTGTAATGATGCTGGCGCAGTATAAAAAAACACGCTTCGAGCATGTCGCCATGGCGTTCTTTGCGTCGATTATGGTTCCCTGCTGTATGTCGTCGCTGATGCTTATCCGCGACATGTATAAGGTAACCGGCTATGACCCCTACACAAAGTCAAACTGCACCTTTCTTGTGCTTTTCGCGCTGCTTTCCTGCTGGATGACAGACGCGATGGCATACTTTGTCGGAAGTAAATTCGGAAGGCATAAAATGTCGCCCAACATAAGCCCCAAAAAATCGTGGGAGGGCGCCGTCGGAGGCGTTTTGGGAAACACCGTCGTATCTCTCATTGTGTGGGCGGCGTATGGGCTGCTCGCAAAGCTCGGGCTTATTACGCCGCTGTTCATTCCCGCGTGGGCAGTCGCAGTCGCCGCCGCTGTTCTTTCCGTGATATCCATGCTCGGCGACCTGTCGGCGTCGGCTATCAAGCGGAATTACGGCGTTAAGGATTTCGGCACAATAATGGGCGAGGGCAACGGCGGTGCAATGGACCGCTTTGACAGCGCGATGTTCGCCGTTCCCGCTACATACGGGATGATTCTTATTTACGAGTATATCAGATTATAATTTCCGGACGTGATTTTTTCACCATGCCAAAGCTTTCCGTTTTAGGCTCAACAGGTTCAATAGGAACGCAGGCCCTTGAGGTTTCAAAACTTCGGGGCTTTGAAATATGTGCGCTTACCGCCAATTCCTCGGTTGAAGCTTTAGAAAGGCAGATAAGGGAATATAGGCCGCGTCTCGCCGCGCTTGCCGACGAAAAAAAGGCGGCCGGGCTTAAAATACGCGTCAAGGACACAGGCACAAGGGTTCTGTCGGGTATTGACGGCGTTTGCGAATGCGCCGGCTGCGAGGCCGACACGGTGCTTAACAGCATCGTGGGTATGGCGGGGCTTCGGCCGACGCTCGCAGCTATTGAGGCGGGCTCCGAAATTGCCCTTGCAAACAAGGAAACACTCGTCGCGGCGGGAGAGCTTGTAACAAGCGCGGCGAAGGAAAAGGGCGTACGCATTCTTCCCGTCGACAGCGAGCATTCGGCTATTTTCCAGTCGCTTCAGGGCTGTGCCGACCATTCCGAAATAAAAAGAATTATTCTCACGGCTTCCGGCGGGCCGTTTTTCGGAATGAACGGGGATGAGCTGTCAAGGGTAACTTTAGCGCAGGCACTGAAGCACCCGAACTGGAGCATGGGCGCGAAAATCACTGTCGACTCGGCTACAATGATGAACAAAGGGCTTGAGCTGATAGAGGCGGTATGGCTGTTCGGCGTGTCGCCGTCGCAGGTCGATATCGTCATTCACAGGCAAAGCGTTGTCCACTCGCTTGTTGAATACAGCGACAACTCCGTAATAGCCCAGCTCGGCGTTCCCGATATGAGGATACCTATTCAGTACGCTCTAACATATCCTCACAGATATCCTTCGCCGGTGCGGCAGTTAAATTTGGAGGAATGGGGAAAGCTAACCTTTGAAAGCCCGGATTACGACCTTTTTCCCTGCATAAACATATGTCGGGGGGCTATAGAAAAGGGCGGGCTTTATCCCGCGGCGGCAAACTCCGCGAACGAGGCTGCAAACGAGCTTTTCAGGCAGGGCAAAATAGGCTTTTTGGATATAGCCGGTCTTGTGGAAGCAGAAACAGAGCAGGCTCCCGCCGTTTCCGGCTACACCATAGACGACGTACTTTTGCTTGACGAATGTATAAGAAGACGCATATTCAATAAGGTGGTTAGATAATGTCAGATTTTCTGTCAGCGGTGTCCGTGTTCTGGGGCAAGGCATGGCCGATACTTTTCGCTGTCTTGTTTTTCGGTCTTATAATCCTGTCGCACGAGATAGGCCACTTTTCCGCTGCAAAGCTTTTTAACGTAAAGGTAAACAAGTTCGGCATAGGTATGGGTCCGGCGCTGTTTAAAAGGCGCAGGGGCGAAACGGAGTATTCGCTGCGCCTGTTCCCTATTGGCGGCTTTGTGCTGATGGAGGGCGAGGAGGAGGACAGCTCCGACGAACGGTCCTTCGGCAACGCGAAGGTATGGAAAAGGATGATTATAATAGCCGCGGGCGCCATCGTCAATCTTGTAATCGGTTTTCTTATCGTCGTTTTTATGCTCACGCAGGTGAAGCTTATCGGTACGCCGCAGATAAACAGGTTTTATGAAAACTCGGCAACGCAAAGGGCGGGGCTGCGCGAGGACGACGTCATAAAAATGATAAACGGCAGAAGAGTATTCACGGAGTACGATTTAAGCTTTCTGCTTTCGCGCGATAAGGACGGCGTGGTGGACTTTGTGGTCCTGCGAAACGGTGTCGAAACAGCCGTCGACAATGTGCGGTTCGACATGAAAAAGAACACTGACGGCAGCGAATCCATGGTGCTCGACTTCGTTATAGTCGGGCTTGAGCCGAAATTTATGTCGGTAGTAAAATATTCTGCTCTTGAGGCGGTTTCGTTTGCGCGGATTGTGTGGATAAGCCTGTTCGACCTTATTACGGGGCAGTACGGCTTTAAGGACCTTTCGGGACCTATCGGCACGGTCAGCTATATCGCGCAGGTAACACGTCAGACGGCAAAGACGACAGACCTTACGCCTATATTAACCATGCTTACGCTCGTTTCGGTGAATATCGGCGTTTTCAACCTTCTTCCCATTCCCGCGCTCGACGGCGGAAAGCTTTTCTTCCTGCTTATCGAGCTCATAAGACGTAAAAGGATAAATCCGAAATACGAAAGTCTGATACACGCGGCTGGCTTTATGCTGTTAATCGGTCTGATGGTTGCCATATCGTTTTCGGATATAATTAAGCTTGTCAGGGGCGATTTGGCTTGATGAAAAAAAGAAAAAGCCGTCAGGTTAAAATAGGTAATATCACGATAGGCGGAGATTCTCCTGTCGCGGTGCAGTCAATGCTTAACAAAAGGGCTGACGATATATCGGGCAGCGTGGCGCAGGCATTGGCGCTTGAAAAGGCGGGCTGCCGGATAATCCGCGCGGCGGTGCCAAATGTCAGCTCGGTGCACCTTATCGAGGAGCTTAAAAAAGCCGTCAACGTGCCTGTCGTGGCGGACGTTCATTTCGATTATAAAATCGCTTTAGCCTGCGTCGAGGCGGGCATCGACAAGATAAGGATTAACCCCGGCAACATCGGCTCGCACGAAAGAATAAAGGCTGTTGCCGACGCGTGCAGGGCAAGGGGAATCCCCATAAGGATAGGCGTAAATTCCGGCTCGGTCGAAAAGGAGCTTTTGGCTAAATACGGCTCGGCGACTCCGGCCGCAATGGCGGAGAGCGCCATGAACCACGTTCGCCTGCTTGAGCGGTGCGACTTTAACGACATAGTCATTTCCATCAAATCGTCTGGCGTTATAAATACTATTGAGGCATACGAAACGGTTGCCGGAATGTGCGATTATCCGCTCCACCTCGGCGTCACCGAGGCGGGTACATACAGGATGGGCATAATTAAGTCGAGCATCGGCATAGGCTCGCTGCTGTCGAGGGGTATAGGCGACACAATCCGCGTATCGTTAACCGATGACCCCGTAAAAGAGGTCGCGGCGGGCTTCGACATTCTTAAGGCGCTCAATATGGCGGGCCGTTGTCCGCAGATTATATCGTGCCCCACCTGCGGACGGACTAATATAGACCTTATCCCGCTTGCAACTGAGATTGAAAGACGGCTTGAGGGCTGCGGCAAGCCTATTACGGTCGCCGTAATGGGCTGCGCCGTAAACGGTCCGGGCGAAGCCTCAGCCGCCGACATAGGAATCGCGGGCGGCGACGGCTGCGCGGTGATATTCAAAAAGGGCGTAATTGTCAGAAAAGTGCCGGAAAGCATGATTGTAGACGAGCTGATGGCGGAAATCGAAAGTATATAAAAAATCACGGAAGGGTATGATTTGATGAAGCTGCTTGTGCTTGACGGAAACAGCATCATAAACCGCGCGTTTTACGGCATCAAGCTGCTCTCCACAAAGGACGGACGATATACAAACGGCATTTACGGATTTTTGAATATACTTTTTAAGCTCTGCGACGAATACAGGCCCGACGGAGTCGCGGCGGCATTCGACTTAA
Source organism: Ruminococcaceae bacterium UBA1425 (assembly GCA_002329365.1). Taxonomy (GTDB): domain Bacteria; phylum Bacillota; class Clostridia; order Oscillospirales; family Acutalibacteraceae; genus UBA1425. Next base: position 37,725 of record DCUB01000018.1, on the reverse strand, counting down.
GGGCGCCTACGTTCCGCCACAGCCTTTACGATGGCTACAAGGCGGGCAGAAAGGGTATGCCCGACGAGCTTGCCCAACAACTGCCCGTAATAAAGGAGCTGCTGCTGTCGCTCGGATACAATATAATCGAGTGCGAGGGCTACGAGGCGGACGACATACTCGGAACGCTTTCAAAAGCCTGCTGCGAAAACGACGACTGGGAGTGCATAATAGCAACTGGCGACAGGGACAGCCTTCAGCTTGTGGGCGGCGAAACAACGGTGCTGCTTGCCGCCACAAAAACGGGCAGACCGGTCACAACGCTTTACACCCCCGAAAAGATTATGGAGGAGTATGGCGTAGAGCCGAAAAAGCTCATAGACATAAAAGCGCTGATGGGCGACAGCTCCGACAATATTCCGGGCGTTGCGGGAATAGGTCAGAAAACGGCGTCCGAGCTTGTTTCAAGGTTCGGAGGAATAGATGAAATATATGAAAAGCTGAATGAACTTGACATCAGACAGGGCGTAAAGGACAAGCTTTCCGCGGGCAGGGAAAGTGCATTTTTAAGCAGGACGCTCGGCACAATAAGCTGCGACGCGCCGATTGACACAAACCTTGACTCCTACGTTTCGTCGCCACCCGACGTTTTCGCCGTTACAAGAATACTCACAGGCCTTGAAATGTTCGGAATGCTCGAAAGGCTTAATCTAAAGGCTTCCGAAAGGCCTGCCACAGAAGAAAAAGCAATGAGCGGCGCGCCCGTCGAAACGCGCGAGCTAACGGACACCGACGCCCTGCTCGTAAATCTCCGCGCCGACGGCAAGGCATATTTCACATGCGGCTATGAGGGCGGTTTTATTACGGAGATGCGTTTTTACAGGGGCGGCGAAGTAAGCCTTGTAACGTGCGGAACACTTTCATTCCCCTCTTTTGCGCGCGGTCTGTTAGAGGATGAAAGCATAAAAAAATACACCTATGACTGCAAGCCCCTGTTCGCGTACGCTTACAGAAACGGCATAGAAATCCGCTCGCTTTGTATGGATGTCATGCTTGCCGGTTATGTCCTTAACCCTTCGGCAAGCAGCTATCAGCCGCAGCGTCTCGCGCAGGAATACGGCTCGCCAATAAGGAGGGCGGACAGCCCCGAATCCGAGGCATCGTCCTCCCTGCCGGAACTTTGCGGTGTTTTAGCGTCAAAAATAAGCGAAAACGGGCAGGATATGCTGCTGTACGAAATAGAAATACCGCTCGCGCGTGTGCTTGCGTCAATGGAAATTGCCGGCTTCGAGGTTGACGAAAACGGCATTTCCGAGTTCGGCGCAATGCTCGACGCGAAAATCGGCGCGCTGACGGCGGAAATCTTCGGCGAAGTCGGCTTTGAGTTCAACCTCAATTCTCCGAAGCAGCTCGGCGAGGTTTTGTTTGACAAAATGGGCATACCGACGCGCAAAAAGACAAAAAGCGGCTACTCCACAAGCGCCGACGTGCTCGAGGGGCTTGCGCCTGACTTCCCCATTGTCGACATAATTCTTGAGTACCGCACTCTGGCAAAATTAAAATCGACCTACTGCGACGGTCTGTTAAAGGTGATATCGTCCGACGGACGGATACACTCAACCTTAAACCAGACAGAAACAAGGACGGGCAGGATATCGTCGACGGAGCCTAACCTGCAAAACATCCCCGTGCGCTCCGATATAGGGCGCGAGATGCGGAGATTCTTCACGGCACGCGAGGGCTTTGTGCTCGTCGATGCCGACTATTCGCAGATTGAGCTTCGCGTGCTGGCGCACATCTCCGGCGACGAGACAATGATAAAGGCGTTCAACGACGGAGACGACATTCACACAATAACGGCGTCACAGGTGTTCAATATGCCCCTTCAGATGGTCACTCCGCTTATGAGAAACAGGGCAAAGGCGGTAAACTTCGGCATCGTGTACGGGATAGGCGCGTTTTCGCTCGCGAAGGATATAGGCGTTTCGCGTGCCGAGGCCGACAGATATATAAAGGAATACCTCCGCCACTATTCCGGCGTAGACAGCTACATGAAAAGCGTCGTAGCAAGGGCAAAGGAAAACGGCTACGCCGAAACAATGTTTTCAAGAAGGCGCTACCTGCCGGAGCTTTCCTCGTCAAACGGCAATATCAGAGCCTTCGGTGAGAGGGTGGCGCGGAATATGCCCATTCAGGGCACTGCTGCCGACATAATAAAAATAGCCATGGTGCGGGTTCACGAAAGGCTCGTTTCTGAGGGCATGCGGTCAAGGCTTATAATGCAGGTTCACGACGAGCTTATAGTCGAGGCGCCGGAGGACGAGGCAGAAAAAGCGTCCGCGATACTTGGCGAGGAGATGGAAAACGCGGCAGAGCTTAAGGTTCGCCTTAAAGCGGACGTCCACACGGGCAAAACGTGGTATGACGCGAAATAACGGTGAAAAATGTTGAAAATCGGAAATGCTGAAATAAACGGATTGGCGGCGCTGGCTCCTATGGCGGGCGTCGCCGACAGGTCTTTTCGGGAGCTTTGCGTAGGCTACGGCGCGTCGTATGTCGTCGGCGAAATGGCAAGCTCAAAGGGAATAAGCATGAACGACAAAAAGTCGGCTCAGCTTTTATACATTTCGCCCGACGAACGTCCGGCAGCCGTGCAGATTTTCGGCGACGAGCCGGAAACAATGGCGGCCGCGGCCGCGGCGGCTATGAAATACGAGCCGGACATAATAGACATAAACATGGGCTGTCCCGCGCCGAAGGTTGCCGGAAACGGCGGCGGATGCGCGCTTATGAAAGACCCCCGTCTCGCGCAGAGGATAACCGCGGCTTGCGTAAAAGCTGTACCCGTGCCTGTTACCGTTAAAATGCGCACGGGTTGGGACTATGACAGCGTCAACGCCGTCGAGCTTTCAAAAAGGTGCGAGGACGCGGGCGCGGCGGCCATTACGGTTCACGGCAGAACGCGGCAGCAGATGTACGCGCCGCCCGTAAATACGGATATAATCCGACGCGTTAAGGAAAGCGTGTCGATACCCGTTATCGGCAACGGCGACGTCACAGACGGCGTCAGCGCTCTCCTGATGCTTAAGGAAACAGGCTGCGACATGGTTATGGTAGGGCGCGGTGCTTTGGGCAGACCGTGGATTTTCAGCCTCATAAACACCTATCTCGCGGACGGCACGATTTTGCCGGAGCCGCCCGTCGGGGAGCGTATGAACGTCCTTTTGAAGCATATAGAAAAGCTGTGCGAATACAAGGGCGATTATATAGGAATAAGGGAGGCGCGAAAGCACGCCTCATGGTACATCAGGGATGTGCGCGGCGCGGCAGGCTTTCGTGCCGAAATAGGCGCCATATCCTCAATGGAGCAGTTACGCGAGCTTACAAAAAAGGTGATTGACGCCGAGCGCGGACAACATTGATATTAAGAGCCCGGATTTTGCGTTAAGCGGAATCCGGCTTTTTTGTTTTAGGCGGCACCGCATAGGCACCAAAGATTCTTCGCTTCGCTCAGAATGACGGCTTAGTGTCATCCTGAGGCGCAACGCGCCGAAGGATCTTACGACAGAAAACTTTAGACAGCCTTCGGAACGGTCAAGACCGTTCCCTACGAATATAATAAAAAAATCATATGGGATTTGGCGTTGTTTTTTAACAGTCTGAAGCGGGCTGTCAGAGACACACTCTACGTCGTACGTTTTGTATATTGTCACCTGCAAAAGCAAATTATATTTTTACCGTAATTCCCATAAACACACCGGCGAAAAAATGATATTGACAACTTACCCGCGGCGTGATATACTGCAAGTGTGATAACCATAATATCACACACATACAACTTACAGGAGGCATGATATGCTTAGTATTGACATACGAAGCCGCACGCCTATTTACGAGCAGGTGAAAAATCAGATAATCGAACTGATTCGCGTCGGAATCTACAAGCCGAACGAACAACTGCCTTCGATTCGCTCCGTTGCCGCCGACGCGGGACTTAACGTCAACACAGTTAAAAGAGCGTTTTCGGACCTTGAAGCAGACGGTGTAATCTACACCATCATAGGCAGGGGCAGCTTCGTCAGCGAAAACGCGCTGGCGGGCGAAAGCATGAGAAAAAAGGCACTTAACGGTATCGGCGAGGCGGTCAACGCCGCGAGGATGAAAGGAATCGAAAAAAGCGAAATAATAGACCTTGTGAATGAATTGTACGGCAAGGAGAATCAGAATGGTAGAGATTAAAAACGTAACGAAAAAATTCGGTGACTTTACAGCCATTGAAGGGCTTTCCTTTTCAGTCGGCGACTCCTCCGTTTACGGGCTTGTCGGCTACAACGGCGCTGGGAAAACGACGCTGTTAAAGTCGGCAATCGGCGTCTATAAGCCCGACGGCGGCGAGATAACGGCTTTCGGCGAAAACACCTACGACAACCCGAAGATAAAGCAAAGGATGTTTTACGTCCCCGACGAGCTTTACTTCCTGCCGCGCGCCACAATGGAAAAAATGGCTGCGTTCTACCGCAGGTTTTATCCGTCGTTCGACATGAAGGTGTTTCAAAACATGGCGGACGCGTTCGGGCTTGACGCAACAAAGCGTTTGGCGGGATTTTCAAAGGGAATGCAGCGGCAGGCGGAAATGTGCTTCGCAATGGCGTCGCGTCCAGAGGTGCTTCTGCTCGACGAAATTTTTGACGGACTCGACCCGGCAAAGCGCAGCATGACGGAGAAAATTGTGCTTGAGTATATGTCGCAGAGCGGCTGCTCCGTTATAGTTTCGTCGCACAACCTGCACGACCTTGCAGGAATCTGCGACCACATAGGGCTTATTAACGGCAAAAAAATTGTCCTTGACTGCTCCGTCGACGAAATGAGCGCGAGCCGCTTAAAGTACCGCGTCATTTTTGACCGCGACGTAGAGCGGGACGACTTTAAAGACATAAGCGTGCGCCGCTTTACAAAGGACGGCAAGATGATCATTCTGACCGCGGACGGAAAGCAGGAGGACACGGAGGCAAAAATAATGGCGATGAAACCGCTGCTCGTCGAGAAGTTCGCGCTGACGCTCGAAGAGATATTCCTTGAGGAAATGGAGGGAAGCGAATATGACATCTCAAAAATCTTCAGTTAACACCTTTTCAAACACCTTTTGGTACACCGTAAGAAACTGCCTTTATGCTCCCGCAATCGTCGCGTCCGTCCTGTTAATCGGCGTTATGTATCTCGCCTCATATATAGGCGGCACGAACGAAATTGTATACGATATGTATTACGGGGAAAAAGCCGCAAGCGTCGGCAGCGACATAAAATTTTTCCTGCTCGGAACGGGATACTCCCTGGAGGAAACGCTGTTTGCACTCCACTTCGTATTTGCTCTCGCCGCCGTAATACTTGCCGTGACGATTTTCAAATTCATTAATTCAAAAAAGACAGTCAACGTCTGGTTCGGTATGGGGATATCAAAGTCAAAGCTGTTTTACGCAAAGCTGCTCGGCGGAGTGTTCCTGCTCGGCTCAATGATTCTGCTGCCCGCGCTGGTTGACCTTATTGTGAATGTGCTGCTGTTCGGGTTCTCGTACGAGCTTCTTATGTCGTGGCTTTATCTTGCCTGCGGCTTTATAGTGTATACTCTTAATATTTTCCTGCTTTTTATTACGGTTATGTGCGTTGCGGGCACAAGCGTCGAAGGCGTCGTTTTCGGCATCATACTGCTGTTTACGCCGTCGCTCGTTTATCTGGAGATTTCGGAGATAATGAACACGCTGACATTAGGCTCCCAGTTCGGCGGGAACGGCGACGACCTCTTTATCAGTCTGATGCATTACAATCCCATAACATTTCTGGCAGAAGCGTCTGATTTCGGCAACCTCATGAAAAGCACGGAAGAAGCTTCGTTTGAGTGGAGCACGCCGCCGTTTTTCCCGGTAATCCTCTGGCTGTGCGTAACTGCGCTGCTTGCCGCCGTGTCGGGAGCGCTTTTCAAAAGAAGAAAAACAGAGATTGCGGGCTTCTGGGGCTCGTCAAAGGTCATGACCTTCGTCATATCGCTCGACGCGGGGCTTTCAGCGTTCTGCATAGGCGTCAGTACCGCCAAAATCGGTAAGGCGGCAGCAATAATTACCGGTCTTCTTGCAGCCGCTGCCGTTTTCCTTATAGCCGACATACTGCTGACCTTAAACAAAAGGGAGTGGGTGAAAAATCTTAAAATGCTCCCCGTTCAGTCGGCTATACTCGCGGCGGTCGGAACGGTTTTCGCAACAGGGCTTTTCGGGTATTCCGCGCGTATACCTGACCTGAACGGTGTAAAGGAGATTGCCGTTACACCTGTGACGTACAACGGCATTATGGATGTTTTAAATGATTATTACTCTTACGGACTAGGAGGGATTCCCTCCTACGGCTACTATGATGCATGGAACAGCCGGCTTACGCTGTCGACTGAAAACGACAAGCGCAAGGCTGCGGAAATCCACCGTATGTTTATAAAAGCCGATATAATTGAGCCGCATAATACGGACACGGTGGCTCCACGCCAGGAACAGATATTGTACAGCCCCGTGACAATCGAATACACAAAAGAAAACGGCTCAAAGCTTAAAAGACACTATGATTATGTACCGATGAGCGTTTTTAAATCATACGGGGAGCTTAATTTCGGCGACTGGTACAAGAACGCTGTTAAAGAACAGATGACCGAGCCTGTTTCGGCAAAGGACAGCGAGCAGGTTAAACTCAACAAGTCCTTCTATCAGAATGAGGACAACGCCGTTTATCTGGCGTCGAAGTATCTTGACAATAGCTATTCCCTGCTTAGGATGACGGCGGAGCAAAGGAAAAATCTGCTTGAAGCCGTCGCCCACGACCTTATTAACACATCAGCGGATGTAAAGCAAAAGCCCCTTACAGAGCAGCTCGCAACGCTTGTGTTCACGCACGACAGCATAAAGGTAATGGATTCCGAGGAGGGAGCGTACTACGAAAGCAACTACTATGAAACAGAAGGCGACTTCTATGATTACAAGTATAATACAAGCCCGTATTTTTATCTGACGTCAGAAGCCCCGGTAAAGCCGGCTCCGGGAGACCAGGTGTGGAGGCATTTTTCAGACGGCTCACAGGTGAGCGTGATGATAACCGAAAAAATGACGGAAACAATTGCGTTTCTCATGAACAACGGCTTTTCAGAGCTTCTGAGTTATGATGCGGATATAGTCAGCGCCCGCGTGATGAGCATAAGCGGGCTTGCAAAGTCCGACAGTGAAACTTGGTACTTTCTCGGAGGAGGTTATCCGCCCGTCATACATTTTAACGGTACGTTCACAAACGAAAGGGTTTATGAATACTTCTCCGAATCGAAGGAAATAACAGATACCTCCGTAATCGGGAAGCTTAAAAAAATCAGCTACGGCTCGTACTACACGGACGAGGAGTTTTATTACGTCTGCTATGAGCATGCGGGCGGGGGCTATTCCGTCATGTGCATTCCCGCGAAGCTGATGCCGAAAGAGCTTGTATTTTAAACGCAAAAAACCGCCGGGCAGTCACGCGGCTGTCCGGCGTTTTTTCTCTTGTTGGCATCCCGGTTTTTTATTTGTTCCCGCTTATATCGCTCAGAAAGCGCATCTATGCGTCCCGTGATGTTCAGAAACGCGAAAACTCAAGTATTATTTGACATTGACGGCAAGCCGTGATATATTTGTAGTCGGTATATTGATACGTTGCCGAAACAAAAAAGGAGAAAGAAGATGACCGAAAAAACTGTTGCCGGAACAGAAGCCCCGGACAAAAAGGACTACGGTAAGCTCGTCAAGTCGCTCCAGATAACCGCCGTTATTTTTATGGTTGCCATGATGGTATTCTGCGTATATTTAGTCAGGAAGTACGATATTTCCGTCAAGAATATCGACGCCGTAAAGTCGATGATATCGGGAAGCACGACGGCGGTAGCCGCGGGAATCATTTTGTTTTCCATAATAAAATCGTTCGCGCTTGTTTTTCCGTTTGCCGTGGTGTTTGCAGTAAGCGGTCTGTTTTTTGAAAACATATGGACGGCGCTGCTCGTCAGCTTCCTGTCAGCCGTTTTAAGCCTTGCGCTGCCTTATTTTCTCGGCAGGTTCACAGGCAAAAGCATGCTCGAAACTTTGAGCCGAAGGTTCAAAAAAATTAAAAAGCTCGACGAATTCGCGGGAGCAAACGAGTTTGCCGTCGTTGCGTGCATGAAGGCGACGGGAATCCTCGCAAACGATTTGAGCAGCCTTATTTTCGGCGCGATGAACATCTCGTTCAAAAACTATATGATAGCATCGATAATCGGTCTGCTGCCGCTTGTCATCATGTATACATGCTTAGGCGCGTACGGTGACCTCAAGGACCCTAAAAGCTATCTTCTTCTTTTGCCGATAGTCGTCTTCGCGCTGCTGTCATCAATGGCGGCAAAAAAGCTTAGCGCGAAAAGCGCCGCGAAAAAATCAGCGTCGGAAAAATAATTTTTTACATACCCGGAGGTCGGAACATGAAAAAGAAAATCCCGGTTTTACTTTCGGCCATATTGGTCTGCCTCGCCTTTGCCTTTGTTGCCAGCTTCACGGGAGTAAGCGCCATTGAGGACAGCTCCGAAACAAATGTCACAACAACAACAACGACTACAACAGCAAAAATCGAAACGACTACAAAGCTGACATGGCCGTGGCAGAAAACCTCCGCTTCTTCAACAGCCCTCGACATCAGCAGCATAGTATCGTCGCTGAAGGACGACCTGACGAGCACAAAAGCCACCACGTCAAACGCTTCCGAAACGCTCAGCGAAAGCGGCAGCGAAACCGAAAAACCGGGCACGACGAAACCAAATTCATCGTCAACCGCGGCAACAACAAGAAAGATAACGACTACCGTTAAAAAAATGACGATTACTGTCGTGATGAACACAACTGTCCCCGGCGGAACAATGGACCCGCTTTCGGCGTATTACAGCAGGCTTAGCGAAGCGAACGGTTACGGGGAGCATGAAACCGACGCGGACACAACCAAAGCAGACGAGCAGGAAGAACGAGAGCAGAACCCCGCGGTTACCGTCATGATAGCCGTCGCGGCAATGCTTATCGCAATCAGCCTGCTGACGGGATTGTTCTCAATCCGTAACAAAAGGCTTGCCCAGAAGGAAGCGGCGCTAAGCGCGGAGGACGACGACGCGTTTTCCGGCGACGTTTTAATATCAAAGAACCGCGAAACGCCTGAATTCACGCAAACCGTTGTCGAAGACGAGGACGAAACTGTTGACGGCGGGGAGCAGGCCGGGGAAGTGCAGGAGGAGATTCAACAGGGGGAGCAGACGGCACAGACACCGGCTGAACAGGCTCAGGAGGATACGGCTAAGCCGGATACGGTTCAAGCGGAAGCGGATAAGACGGAAGAACAGCAAAACAATGACGGCGCGTCAGACCCCGAAGCCGGAACCGCGGCGGGCGAAAATAACGACGGGGCACCCCCCGCGCCCGACGGCGAAAAAAGGGAAATGGAGTACGAAGATATATTCAGCGGCAGAGACGACATTTAAGCAGTTTTCACCGCGATAACAAAAATTAACCCGTGCCGGTTAAGATGAGCGAAAAGCTCGGCTCTAACCGGCACGGTTTTTTTAAGTGTCATTCTGAGCAAGTATGTCATTCTGAGCGAGTATGTCATTCTGAGCGAGCGTGTCATTCTGAGCAAGTATGTCATTCTGAGCGAGCGTGTCATTCTGAGCAAGTATGTCATTCTGAGCAATTATGTCATTCTGAGCAAGCGTGTCATTCTGAGCGAAGTATTGTCATTCTGAGCGAAGCGAAGAATCTTTAATTTCCGAACCGGCACGGGTTTTTTCAGGGCAAAAATTGAATACAATTAAAGACCCTTCGGCGCGTTGCGCCTCAGGATGACA
>DCUB01000018.1:0-27780 GCA_002329365.1 Ruminococcaceae bacterium UBA1425 | reverse complement strand
GCGCGTTGCGCCTCAGGATGACAGAGTGAATAAAAATTCTGTCATTCTGAGCTTCGCTCAGAATCTTTCATAGACTTCAACAGACTGCGGGAAACAGCAGCGAAACAAAAGATTATAAGACGAAAATCTTTTTATCTCCGCTTATCAGCCCGGGCAGGTCGCGAAGCACCAGCCGGATAGTGTTTAACAGATTGCCGATGCCGTGATAAATGAATTCAAGTTGACGATATTTAAAGTGCCGTTCAAACTTCTGTCCTCAGCGGATGACGAAAAAACGAGACAGCCGGACAGAAGCGCCAGGACAAGGGCTGAACCGATAAGTTTTTTAACACAATACCTCTCATTTCAATAAAAACTGAAAACATCATATCACAAAAAATTTTAAGTACTATACCGGGGGCTACAGCTTCTTAAGATAATTACCCTCGATTTTAACTCCCTCGTTTACTATTATAAACGCGTGCTCGTCGTGCTTGCGGACAATGCGGCGGAGGCGGTGTATTTCGTATTTCGATATGAGTATGTAATACATCTTTGAGGGCTTGCCGGTGTAAACGCCGGTGGAGTCGAGCGACGTTATACCGCGCCCCATCGTTTCCATTATCTCCTTAAGCATCCCGTCGGCGTTTACGGAGGTGATGATTTTTACCTCGACGTCGATGTTTTGTGTGTGCATTTTGTCGATGGCGAACGAGCAAACCGCGGCGTTTATTACGGAGTAAATAACGGTGTTTATACTAAAAAGAATTAGGCAAAACGCATACAGCACAAAATTTACGGCAAGCGTGATTTTTCCGACGCTGTATGCTTTTTTTCTGTTAAGAACAAGCAGACCGATTATGTCCATTCCGCCCGCAGAGCTGCTCATTCGCAGCGTTATTCCGCTGCCGACGCCCGAAATAATCCCGCCTATGATGCACGATGCTATTATGTCGTCGCCGAGTATAGGCACTTTTGGAACGGGTACGAGCGACAGGAAAACCGTTATCGTCGTGGCGCAGAGCAGCGAGCGGTAAAAAAACTGCCTCCCGAGGCTGCGGAAAGCAAGGATAAACAGCGGAATGTTAACAGCATAATATACTATACCCGTAAAATCTATATAGCTTAGTGCCGACAAATGAAGATAGTCCGTTAAAACGGTGCGTACGAGCTGGCAAAGTCCCACAATGCCGCCGTTATAAAGCCCGAGCGGCACGATAAACAGATTTGTGCCCAGCGCGTAAACAAGAGTGCCGGCAACAGCCGCCAATACGCCGGCCGCCGACTTTGCTGTTACCTTTTTCTTTTCCATATAGTTCACCCCTTTATACAATCAGCGTTCGAAAAGCAGGGTATGCGCCTTTGGTTCGCGACGGGCGCACACATAGGTGTAACGGGCGCACACGCAGGTGCGCCCCTACGTCTTTCATGTTGTACCTTTTTTCAGGCTGCAAATCCGATTATAAGAAAATGAACGGGAAAAATCAATACGCAGCAAAAATAAAGTAGAGGCTCACCTGTGTGTGCGCCTCTACAACCAAGACATATTTATGAGTTCAAAGTGTTTAATTAAGGAGACGGCGCACGCACCGTCCATTCGATTGGCGATGAAACCGCGGATGGAATCAGGCGTTACATGCGTCGGGAATAATATTTGCTCTACATAACCATTGAAAGAGCCAGTATCTCCTCAACGGGCGGATATGCCTGCTTGAAGTCGGACAGCGGCAGTGGATTTTCGCCCCTGCCCATTTCTATGGTGAACCCCGGGCGGCGAAACTCCTTGATGAACCAGTCCTTGTAGCCGCCGTGCGTGTACAGCCCCTCTCCCTCAACGAGCGAAAAGCCGCTTACAGCCGCAAACGCGTTTGCCATGCGCTCCGAACGTTCGGGCACCGCTTCCCCGTACCTCCAGAATATTTCCTCTCCCTGACTGTGGAGCGCTATGACATGGCGCGGGCATACGCGGCGCGTAAGATTCACAAGAGCCGTAGTTTCCGGCTCGCTTTCGGGATATTCGCCGCCGTAGCGCGTGGGAGCGGGCGATACTATGCCCGCCTCGATTTCCTGTTTATGCAGCGTTTCCCAGCCGGCGTCGAAGTTGTGGTTTAAGTCAACGCCTCTCGCGTTTGCCTTCCATTCGGCGGTCATCCCGCCGCTTAATTCGCGCACAAGCTCCGAATAAGGCCCCGCCCCCTGCTCCCCTGTCAGCGATATCTGTACTCCGTCGGGATTAAGGCACGGCACTACGACTATGCCTCTGCACCTTAGCGTGTTGTAATAGCAGATGCCGTTCTTCTCTGTCCTGTTGCAGACGCTTTCGCATACGCTTTCAAAAAACTTCAGCGCGGCGAGAACGGTGAGCCATTCGCTGCCGTGAACTCCGCCGACAATCAGCACAGGCTCGCAGGTGTTGCCTAAGGACAAAACGAAAATACCCCTCCCCGCAAGGCTCCTGCCGCAAACACGGCAGTTGACAAACGGATACTTTCGATTTATGCTATATATCATGTTGCGCACGTTTTCATATGTAGGCAGCTGAGGCGTTACTGTTTTTTCCATTTGTCATCGCTCCTTTTCATCTTCAGCCTGCTGTCCGCCGGCTACTATGATGTTTATTCGGCGACGCGCGCGATTATTCTGAATACGGGGAGGTAAATCAAATTTGGAGCTGTATGAAAAAACTCTTGAGCAGACATACGTTCACAGGGGCAAAATCCTTAACCTTCGCGTCGACAAGGCGGAGCTTCCGAACGGCAGCGAATGCGTCCGCGAGGTTGTTGAGCATACGGGCGGCGTGACGATAGCGGCGTTAACAAGCGAAAACGAGCTGCTTTTCGTCAAACAATACAGATACCCCTATTCCGAGGTTGTTCTTGAGCTTCCGGCGGGAAAGCTTGAACGCGGTGAGGACCCGTTCAAGGCGGGAATGCGCGAGCTCAAGGAGGAAGTCGGCGCTACCGCCGCGAAATACGTAGACCTCGGAAGATTTTATCCGTCGCCGGGATACTGCGGCGAGGTCATTTACCTGTACGGAGCTACGGAGCTGACGTTTTCGGAGCAGTGTCTTGACAATGACGAGTTTTTAGAGGTAGAAAAAATACCGCTCATGAAGGCGGTAGAAATGGTATTAAACAACGAAATCCCCGACGGAAAAACCCAGACGGCAGTGTTAAAAATGGCGATGCGCGTATGGTACGCGTCAAACAGCGATTGATTGGCGAAGGTGAAACTATGGGGCTGATACTCGCGTCCGCTTCTCCCAGACGCAGGGAGCTGATGGCGCTTGCCGGGCTTGAATTTCGTGTATGTGTGTCCGACTGCGACGAGAGCGTGCCGGACTGTCTTTCTCCCGGGGAGGCGGCAGTCGACACGGCAAGGAGAAAAGCTTTTGCAGTGGCGGACAGGTTCCCCGAAGATACGGTTATAGGCGCCGATACTATTGTTGTTATCGACGGTGCGATACTCGGCAAGCCGAAGGACGGGCGGGACGCCGCCTCCATGCTCCGCAGGCTTTCGGGCAGAACACACAGCGTCTATACAGGCGTTTGCGTCGTCTCCGGCGGTGAAGCCCATAGCTTCTGCGAAAAGACTGACGTAACGTTTTACAGGCTTACCGAAGACGAGATAAACGGATATATAGCGACCGGCGAGCCGGCGGACAAGGCGGGAGCCTACGGCATACAGGGCAAGGGCTCGCTGCTTGTAAAGTCAATAAGCGGCGACTACTTTAACGTGGTGGGGCTGCCGATATCGGTGCTTGTCAGGCTGCTCATTGAAATCGGATGCATAAAATAAGGAAGGCCGCCCCGGCGGAAATTTTCCGACGAGGCAAGCCGGGGTTTTTACTTAATTAGCAGCCGCAGCCACAGCCGCGATTGTTATCACAGCAGCACATAAGGATGATAACAAGAAGTATAATCCAGGTGCAATCATTGCATCCGCAACCCATTTTGTCTACCTCCTTTCCTTTGCCTTCATTCACATGTTATGGCAAACATGCTTTTTTTGTTACAGAAATCAGTGTCAGAAAGCCGCCCCGCTGAAGCAAGTCCGCGGGACGGCACATTTAGTTTTGCTTGATGTTTTCATCATCAGCGGCAGCCGTTTCCGCAGCCACAGCAGCATAAGAGCAGGATGATGATTAATATGCAGGAACAATTGTTGTTACCACAACCCATTTTGTCGCCCTCCTTTCTTTGCTTTCATTCATATGTTATGAGGAACTCTCCGCTTGTGTTACTGAAACACTTAAAAATAAAAACCGTCCCGCCGAAATAAGTCCGGCGAGACGGCCTTTTTAGATTTGCCGGCGATTGTCAGCAACCACATCCGGAGTTGCCACCAAAGCCAAAACCGTCTCCGCAGCAGCAGCATAAGAGCAGGATGATGATTAACATGCAGGAACAATTGTTACCACAACCCATTTTGTCGTCCTCCTTTCTTTGCTTTCATTCATATGTTATGAGGAACTCTCCGAATGTGTTACTGAATCACTTAAAAATTAAAGCCGTCCCGCCGAAACAAGTCCGGCGAGACGGCCTTTTTCGATTTGCCGGCGACTGTCAGCAACCACATCCGGAGTTGCCNNGCAGCAGCATAAGAGCAGGATGATTATAATCCAGCAGCAACAATTGTTGTTACCAAATCCCATTTAGTCGCCCTCCTTTCCTTACTTTCATTCATATGTTATGAGAAGCGGGCTGCTTGTGTTACAAATAACTAAAAACAAAAAGCCGCCCCGCAGGACGGTCAATATCTGTTTGCGGGCGGTATCACCGCATGTTTCACCAGAGTATTACATAATAAGCATATTCAGTCAAATACAAAATAAATAAAAAAGATACTTGATTTTTTGTACAGATGCTGATATAATATCAAATGTGGCTGAAAAAGCCATATATCGCGGAGTGGAGCAGTTGGNNCGACGGGCTCATAACCCGTAGGTCATAGGTTCAAGTCCTATCTCCGCAACCATATTGTGCAAGCAAAAAAGATATTGCACCGGAAAACCCAGTAACCACAACGGTTTCTGGGTTTTTTCGTGCCCTTTTTTTGAAGTGCAAAAAAAAGATATTTTCCTGTGTTACCCCCCGTTGGTAGGGACTTGAACTAAAACTCCACCGTTATTCAGCCCAAAATTCGATTCCAGGCAGAGTTTTTTCTCGAAAATCAAAAAAATATTTGTTAATTTTTTGTGTCTTGTAAAAGTGGTCTGTATCAAAATGTGATACAGACCAAAATATAGTCAATATATTTTTGAAGGCCGACATTCATTCGTGAGTGTCGGCCTTTTTTGCGTTTTGAACAGGAGGGAAACGCTATGAGTCAAGAGAAATCAGAACAGAACAATGCCTATCTTCAGGAGATTCGTATCGCACTGCAGAATCGTGGGTTTAGCACAAGCGAGCCGACTGATGATTTCTTCCAAGTATCACTTGAGGGTCAATCCCTTTGTAAAGTCATGGGTACTGGTAGCGTGAGATATAGCAAATCAGATGTAATAACAGAAGGGCAAAACGATGCCCTGCATCAAGTAATTAGCACGGCGTACACTGTTTCGGAATATATGCGTCTCATGGAAGAAGCGCCTGTTCTCAAAGCGGACGGATTGGATGAACACTATAAGCTCCTGGCAGACTACAACGGTACAGTTCTCGTTGGCCACCCCACTTCATTTGGTGTCCAGTTTATCACATGGGATTGGTGTTACGGTCATGCTGCCGTTACCCAAGGACATCAGATGGCTGGTAATTATGAGGCTGCGAAACAAGATTTTGCTGTTCGGAGTGGGCTCATCGATAAGAGAATGCTTTTTTCTCCGGACCAGCTGACGGAGATATATCGATGTATCCAAGACACATTGGATCATCAGTACGACATCACTTTTGATCAAGAGAATATGCTGAAGGACACGCAGGAGCAGATTATTGATATTGTCCCAGATCTCGACCAGCGGGTACAACGCGCAATGGATCAGGAAGAAACGACATTTTCGCATCCCATGATGTAAAGCGAAGAACCGCAGGATACTTCGGCGCTCATTTTATTTGTAGAGGATATCGACATGAAGATACCTATAACTAAGGAGGATGACCATGGAGAAACAGGAACTTGAATACTGGAAGGCAGTCACGGCCGGCAGTTCCTCCCAGTGGGTTGAGGATACCATCACCAGTCTCAACGGCAACGGAAAGCTGTACTACATCGGCGGAGAAAAAGGGCGTTATATGCGGATCACCCCGGAAGCAGAGCTTCAGATTGGATCTTATGAACACGCCTTTCCGCACATCGGAGAGGCGCTTTTCAAAATCGATGCCGCACAGCAGTTTTCCAATAGCGACAAAGCCTTTGAAGCCGCCTGTGAAATTGGCGGCTCAAAATTTATGGAGGATTTGTTCTCTGGCGAACCAAGCCAGACAGAGGGCTTTGCCTTCGAAATGAAAATGTGAAGGAGGATGCAGATGCAATTTCAAGCAGTATTGTGTAACCGCCAACACCCTGAGTATGGCGTGGCGACCATCCCGTTTCCCATCCCCGACGCGGAATATGAAAATGTGATTCGCCTTTTGGAGCCTCTTGACCTTGGGGATGAGGTCAAGCAGGACTGCCATATCGAAGAGATCCGCGGCGATACCCCCGCGCTCAAGCAGATAGAACGGACGAATGCCAATCTTGATGAACTGGACTACCTTGCCAGGCGGCTGGACAGCTTCGATGCTTACGAGCTGACACAGTTTCAAGGTATGGCTTCACGGCTGAGCCTGCACAGCGTGGAGCGGTTCATCAATCTGACCTTTTGCTGTCAGGAAAGCACGGTGATTTCAGATTTCACGCATCTGGACGCAATTGGCCGAAAGCATTTTCTCACCCTGAACGGAGGTTGTGCGTCTAAAGAGGAAATGGAGAAAACAAACGGTTTCGAAATAGCCAAAAAACTGATTCTGTCAGAACAGGGGCTTGTCACCCCCTACGGTGTAGTCTATGACAATGGAATGGAGCTGTCACAAGCATATGATGGACGGCACTTTCCGGAATATCGCTACGCAGACAGCTTGATGGAGGTGGAGCTGCGTTCCCGTTTCGCTCTCGCAGACAGTCCCGCAGCCTATTTGTTTCTTCCCGTACCGCAGGCGCAAATCGAGCGCACCATGATTCGTGCCGGGATCAGCAGCTACGGAGATATGTGCCTGCGTTTTATGGAAAGCGAACTTCCCGAGGAAATTGATGTCGCACTGGATATGGAGCATGAGGGCATCGCATCTCTGAACGAAATGTGCGCCGCCATTGAAAAGCTCTCTCCCAGTGACCGCTTAAAGCTGGGGGCTGCAGTTGCGTTGGCACAGCCGGACTACTCCTCGCAGGTCATGCATCTGGCGCAGAATCTGGAATTCTTTGAATTCATCCCCGGTGCAAAGACCGCCGAAGATTATGGATGTTATATGATTCAAGACTCCGAGCATTTCGAGTATGACGAAAACCTCGCCGATTTCTATGACTACGAGAAGTACGGCCGACAGCGAATGGAATACGAATACGGCCAGTTTGTGGCCCGCGGCTATATTTCCTATCACGGCACTCTCAGCCTTGATGAACTCATGATGGAAGATCCCGCTGAGCAGGAGCAGGACGGTTTTGAGATGGGAGGAATGGAATGATGCGAGATATTTCAACCGAGGTACTGCGCCGCATGGGATACAGCGAGGGGCTCATCCTGCAAGGATGCGGCGGTGACCCGCAGGAATGGATTGACGGAATTAACGAAATGCTGACCGATATGAATATTCTAAAAAACGGAAGTCGATTCACCGAGGTCAGCAGATTTGAGCATGATGGGCTGACCAATCTGTTGTTCCACATGGACGGTGTTCAGTTGGACATCGGTAAACTTGCCCTTTGGCGGCTGAAAACCCATGAACAGTTTGGCGGAACATGGCTCAGTGATTATGTCCCAAACAAGCTGGACGGTTTTGTCCAGAGCAATCAGGACGCCACGGGCGACAAGGTGGAGTTCGGCATGGAAATGGGAGGTTTGCAATGATCACACTCCACCTGACCCACGATATGGAATCGGACGGCGTGTATGGTGATTCAATAAATAGAATGCCGCTGACAGGAAAGAGCCCATCTGCGGTATTCGCATCAATTCATGGCGAAGAAGGTTCGTTGTTAGACACCATACATGGCCATTCCAAGGCAGGCAGAAATCACAATAAGCATAATCGGAGAGAGTCCTTTTTTCAGTACCTTTCTTGAACCGAAATACACAAGCGCCAGTATCAACGAAATTACCAATGCACGGCCATTGAGCGCCGCGCCGGTGGTGATGGATATGCAGTTGTTCATAATCATAAAGCAGCCTGTTGCAAGAATAATTCCGATGATGCAGGGTTTGAGTCCGCGGAGTATTGCCTGAACATACCTGTTTTTCAATGCGGTCTTGAGCAGCGCCATCACCAGCAGGATGATGATAAAGGATGGGAGCACGACCGCCAGCGTTGCAATGGCCGAGCCGGGAAGCCCCGCCTGACTGCTGCCTACATAGGTGGCCAGATTCACCATAATCGGCCCGGGAGTGCTCTCGCTGACTGCAATCATATAGGTCAGCATCTCGTCGCTGAGCCAGCCATAGGACAGCACCACGTCGCGTATCAGAGGAATTGCGCCGTATGCGCCGCCGAAGGCGAAGCAGCCGACCTTGAGGAACCCGAGAAACAAATCCAGATAAATCATTTAGCCGCACCGCCCTTCTGCGGGGGAGCACCCTGTATCAAAAAGATGGCGAGGCTGACAACCGCCGCCACCAGCATCAGGCTGACGGATGAGAAGTTCCAGGAGAAAAGATCGATGAGCAGCATTGCAGCAAACGAACAGAGCATGATGACGCGCGGAACGGGTTTCTTGTGCATCTTCTTTATCATCGTGATCGCAGCGTCCAGAATCAATATGCCGACCGCGATTTTGATGCCCTGAAAGGCGTTGGCAATCAACGTGATTTCCAGGAAGTTATCGAGGAACATGGAAATCAGATAGATGATAACAAAGGACGGCAGCACCATGCCAAGCGTCGCGATGAGAGCGCCTGCAACGCCTTTCTGCCGGTAGCCCACAAAGGTGGCGCAGTTGATGGCGATAGGTCCCGGCGTGGACTCAGCAATGACCGTCACATTCATCATGTCGTCGTGGGTGATCCATTGCTTGTTCTCCACACAGGCGTTCTCAATCATGGAGATCATCGCGTAACCGCCGCCAAAGGTGAACAGCCCGATTTTTGCAAAGGTCAGGAACAGATCGAGAAGGACGCTCATTTGGATTCCTCCCCTTCGCGAAACGCACACTCGCACAGCTTCGGGTCACGGTTTAAAGACAGGGACTGCTGGCGCATCTGCTCAAAGGACTCCGCTAAACAATCCACAGCCTCCTGACAGGGAAGATAGTGCGTATGGTAGCCGTATTTCTCACCGTACACCAGCCCCGCTTCCCGCAGTACTTTCATGTGCTGTGAAATAGCGGATTCCGTGATTCCCATCTTCTTTGAAAGGGACCGAACGCAATGCTTCCTGACAAGTAACTGCTGAAATATCGAGTAACGCATGGGCTCGCATAGAGCCTTGATGAGGATTGCCGTTTTCATCTAATCACCTCTGATTTAGCGATGACTTAATTATATATTGGAGAACTATATTAGTCAACGCTAAAATAAACCGTTATTTTAAAAACCAGATGATATTTTAATAGCTATCCCCGCCACTGTGTGGTATGTTGTGTGCTTGAAAAAACAAGAAGGAGATGATATCCCATGAGCGTAAACGCCAGAGAAGAAGAATACGAGTATGTGGAGTTGTTCGGCAAACCGGCATTGTTCACCAATTCCCGCATCGACAGGGATACCGTGCCAGAGGGCTGGTACGCCTACGACCTGCGCGGCAGCGACTACGACCCCGGCGAGCCCGTAACGGTAGAACCCAAGGTCGGCGTTAATCACGCCGGAACCATCCTCATCCATGAACCCGTAACCATCCCCAAGGAGGGCTTCCGAAAGCTGAAAGGCAGGCTGGATTTCCTCGGAGAGCATCTCACCCTCGAGGATTTCTGCGATGAGAGAGGTCTCATCTATCCCGACCTGAATCAATACCAGATGTGCGCCGCCTCAGAGGATGAGGGGGCGCTCTTTTTCAGTCAGGGCGCGGAAAAGGATGCGGAGCTGGGATGCATCGGTCACTTCCGCTTCTATTTCGACCAGAGCGGCCGCTTCACTGTGTCCTCGTGGGACGACCACCAGCCAGAGCTGAAAACGCAGGCATTCAAGGACGAATTCGATGATGTGGTGAACGCCCTGCGGGAAAACGGGGTGCTGAAAGACCTGCCGGCGGCGCGCTCCTTCTGTTATGGGCATGAGAGCGCGAGGATGGCGGATCGGTATCGCCCGGACACCTATGCCTTCAAGCTGGAAACCGACGCGCACACCTACTGCATGAGGCTGTTCCCCAACGGCGGCGATTACTCGTACATCTACGCCTACGACAAAGCGCAACTCCAGCAGGCTACAGCGCCAATCATCGGCAAGGTATCGTTCGCCAGCGGCGAAACGCTGGCTTATACTGACCCCGCCATTTTTGTGCAGGTCATCAAGGATGAACTGCCGTACCGACCTACTTCCGGCTTTCAGTATGAAGTCCTGACGGACGATCCGCAGGTGCGAAAGGCTGTGGACGATATCCTCTACGATATGTTCGGAGAAGAAAATCCAAGGCAGCTATCAGAATACGGGCTGACCGAAAAAGGGTACAAGGCGCTGCTGGATGCGGAAAATCCCAATCTGCCGCACACATATGACTGGTTCGTAATGGAAAACTTCTGCTGCAAGGACGAAAAGCGGCACGGCTTCAGTTCGCTCACCGATGCAATCGACCATTTCAACGCCCTCAAATGCACAGAGAAGCGATTGTGCGTCACCAAGGACGATGTCTCCACAATCTATCTGGCAATTGCCCATGACGGCGAAACCTATTTGGACGAAGGCTGGCGAGAGAATCCCCGCTTTGCCACAGACCGCACAATGGATGAAGCAGCCGCACGATTGCAACTCGGCATTGCCGGGTTGGAACCGTCCGGACCCACCATGAATTTAGGAGGAATGTAAAATGGTAGATCAGAACTGGCTGAAGTTCCTACGGGAGCAATATCCCGTGGGAAGCCGGATCAGGCTCAGAGAGATGAAAGACCCCTATCACCCGGTAGAACCCGGTACCATGGGTACGCTGACCAACATCGATGACATCGGCACTTTTCATGTGAAGTGGGATAACGGACGTGGGCTTGGGCTGGTCATGGGCGAGGACAGCTTCACCGTCCTGCCACCCCAGACACATCTGCTCAAGCTGTATATGCCCATGACCGCAGACATCTATGAGCGCAATCAGTGGGGCGATCTGGAGAACGAACCGGTGGAGCTGGACAGCTACGCAGCGGTGGAATACGCCGACAATATCGCCGCTGCCATAGTGCGGGAGCGTCTGCCAGAGGAAACAGACCGCGGCCTCATGCATTACTACCATGAGGATGACAGCGTCAATCAGAAGGTGCAGGCGTTTGCCTTCTCCGTGGAATCCCGTAACCACAGGCTGTGGGGCGTGGCCGAGTGCAAGGTGGTTGGCGAACTGACCCCGGATGAGCTGGAAACACTCAAGGAATATGTCACCGGACAGGCTTCGGACGGTTTCGGTGAGGGCTTCGAGCAACGAGAGATCCGGCTGAGCAACGGCAGCGAACTGTATGCCCACCTCTGGGGCAGTGGTGATGGCTGGAGCATCCAGACCGAGCAGGAACAGTTTGACATCAAAGTGGCAACGGGCTTACCAAAGATGTGCTTTTCCGTCCTCCCCTCCACCGGCGATCTCATCTGCATCAAGCGGGGCGAAAGCGGCTATTACCCATCGGATTGGAATACCGGAGATAAGGCGCACAACCAGGAGCTGGCAGACTACAACAACCAGCGTCTCGGCGTGACGGAGGCGCAGCGTCAGGCGATGGAGTGCGGCAGTATGCACGGATGGGCCATCCCCGGCGCAGACCCGAAGTTTTATGAGCAGGATGCACCGCAGATGGGAGGGATGA
Organism: Ruminococcaceae bacterium UBA1425; assembly: GCA_002329365.1. Classification (GTDB taxonomy): domain Bacteria; phylum Bacillota; class Clostridia; order Oscillospirales; family Acutalibacteraceae; genus UBA1425. Next base: position 15,684 of record DCUB01000018.1, on the reverse strand, counting down.
CTCTTGGCTAAGATCATGGATGTTTACATCGCCAAAGCTGACGCGCCGGAGAGCGAGGCGTATGCCACACTGACGCTCCCCGCCACCCCCTTTGAGTTTTTCGACGCGCTTGATAAGGCACGGGTGCAGCAGGGCGACGAGCTGTACTTTCAAGTTGAGGAATACCATGCCTTTGAGTCCATGGAGCCGTACATCAGCGATGCGGATAACCTTGCCGAGCTGAACGCACTGTGCCAGAAGCTCTCGGAGCTGAACGACCGGCAGAGCGCAGCCTTTGAGGGGCTTCTGAAAATGGAGGCAGCGAAGAAAGACGGTCCCGTTTCACTCGCCAAGCTCATCGACCTCGCCTACAGCGCCGACTGCTGCCATGTGGTAGACGAGGCGCTGAATGACTCCCAGCTCGGACGGTATTACGCTGAGAACGGCTTTGTGCCGGAGGTGGATAACCTTTCTGACCGGCTCTTTGATCTGCTGGATTTTGAGCGTATCGGACGGGAGCAGCGCCATGGCGAGGGCGGCGTGTTTACAGAGCATGGCTATGTGGTTCAGCACAGCGAGCTGAACGAGGTCTACAAGGATATGAACTTCCGTATCCAGACGCCGTTTTATCAAATACTGCTGGAACTGCCGGACGGAAACCGCTTGGAGCTGCCCAGCGCCAATCTGCCGGAAGCGTCCTCACATCATTGCGTGGACTGCCGCGTCCCGCAGCTCATGGCCACCATCGATGTCGCTGACCTTCAATCGGTCAGCAACTTTGCGGAGATGCTCCAAAACATCGGGGATAAGCCGATGCGGAAGTACAAGGCTATTCTTCACGCCACCGGGTGTAACGCACTGGAGGAAGCCGTTGAGCTGGCCGGACACATGGACGATTTCGTGTTCACGGAAAGCGTCAGCGGCTTCCGCGATTTGGCGATGGATGAAATGAAATTCATGATGTCGAACGAGGATGCGGCACTTTTGGCGAAGCACACCGACCTCATCGGCTACGGCAAGGACATTCTGAAACGCGATCACTCAGCCATCTCACAGTATGGCCTTGTTGAGCGGCAAGACGGTCAACCCATGAACGCCCCTTTTGAGCAGCAGACGCAGAGCGGAATGGAGATGATGTAATGGACGATTATCTGAAAACCTTGCATCTCACCGAGATCACGCCTGCCGAGAAACACTGGCTGGACGAGCGCCTGTCAGATATGTCCGTCAAGGAGCGCCTTATTCTGAACGGCCTGACGGTCTACGCCCCGCCGAAAAGCGGCATGGATGTGGTAAACCTCGTCCAGAATATCCACGACTGCGACATCTGCTTTGACATTGGCAAAGAGGATGGTCTCGGCGTGTTCGTTGCGCGGGAGGTCGAGTGCATATCTCAGGAGTATATGGGTTTTATCGACACCGAAAAGCTGGCGGGAAAATATATGGTGCAGCACCCCGGCGTGTTTGTGGACGGGAACTACATCGAGATCTCAGAGGACGGGCTCTGGCCCTACTACGATGGCACAAACCTCGACCAGCTCACCGACGATAGCTGGAGTGTCAAACTCAAGCTGGCCTCGTCCGACCACCCGGAGGGCGTATGGCTGCGACTGCCGGATTATCAGGATGCAAACGACGGTAAGCCGGACGAGATCAAGATTGCGCTGACTGCTTTGGAAGCGTTGCGCGTGGACGAGTGTCATGTGTTAGAGGCAAAGTGTATCCTCCCTCATGCCGGCGACCTTGTTTCTCAATACGACAGCATCGCGGACCTGATCTACGACGGAAACAACCTCGGGTATGTCCTCGATGAGCGAGGCCAGGGGATGCGGATGTTTATGGAGCTATTCCACGGAGCAATGGAATATGAGGGATGCACCTCTCTCGGCGAGGCACTGGATGTTGCAGAAAACCTGAACCGATATGAGTTGGTTCCTTTATCCGGACTGAAAGAATACGCAATGGGTGATCTAAAAAAGCGCGGTGTCAAGCTGTCGGATGCGGTCGCAGCCGCATTCGACTTCGAACAGTATGCCGCCGATATGATAGAAAAGAAAGGCTTTGTTCTTTCGGAGGACGGGCAAGCGTACATTGGCAAGATTGGAGCGGTTCCCAGACACAGCATGGATACGCTTCACGGCATGGTGCTGGAATAAAACACAGAAAGGATTGCAGCAGAGAACAGAATATAGAAGAATAATTCGCACACGCAAGGGGCCGTTTTCCGAAAGGGATAACGGCCCCTTCTTTTTGTGCTCTTTTTCGGAAAAACGACCCCGGAAAGGAGGCATAAATGCTGAAAAGTGAACTCGCTGGATATATGGAGATCTTTCATTGTGGAGAGCAGTATGCGGCGGTAAGCCGAGAACTTGAAACCGCATTTGGAATCAAGGGCGCGGAACTGCGAGCTTTGGTCAATACCCTCCGGCGCGAGGGCGTTCCTATCTGTAGTAACGCAAAAGGTTATTTCTTTGCCGAAACGGATGAAGAGTTGCTCCAGACAATACGCCATATGTCCAGCCGAATCGCTGGAATTAGCGGCGCGATTCGCGGGCTAAAAAAAGCGCGCTCCCGCTTTGATAACAATCAGACTTCTCTCCCCTTGGAGGGAGGCGATGACCTCTGAATAGCTTTATGAGTTGGATTGGCGGGAAAAAGGCTTTGCGCGACACAATCCTGCCTATGTTTCCACTGTACTACGAACGATATATCGAAGTATTCGGAGGGGGCGGTTGGATTCTATTTGCCAAACCACCCGGAAATGATTTTGAGGTTTATAACGATTTCAACAGTCTGTTAGTCAATTTATACCGCTGCGTTCGGGATAAGCCGCAGGAGCTGATGAGCGCCTTGCAATATGTGCTTAATTCGCGGGAGGATTTTGAGTTAGTGCGAGATGCGCTCGCTCGTGATAGCCCTAAAAATGATGTGCAGAAGGCAGCATGGTTTTATCAGCTTATTCGGTATTCCTATGCCAGCAGCCTCGACAGCTTTGGCAGCCAGCCCCATGATATGCGCGCTAACTTTCCGCTTATCGAGCAGGCGCATCGTCGTTTGGCAAAGGTAGTAATTGAGAACAAGGACTTTGAAAAGCTCATTCGGCAGTATGACCGGCCGGTGAGCTTTTTCTATTGCGATCCACCCTATCATGCGACTGAAAGCTACTATAAGAATGTTGGAGAAGGCGGGTTCACGGAGAAAGACCATATACGGCTAAGAGATGCACTCCTTCGCATTGATGGGAAATTTCTGCTCTCATATAACGATGATGAATTCATCAGAGAGTTGTACGATGCGCCTGGTATTCACATCTTTGAAACCACCAGGATCAATAACATCAAGCAGAGGTATGATCCGAACAGTCAGTTCTCCGAACTGATTATTGGAAATTATGATCTCAGTGAAAGAGAGAGACACGAACCAAGTCAGATGACACTATTCGACTTTTCCAGAAAAACAAATGAAGAAGTAATGGAGGAAGCAGAATGGAACACGAACTGAAATTTAAAGAATCCAGTCCTGATTCTCGCATGGTAATTCCGTCTGAAGTTTTGGAGGAAAGCGGGATCTCGGCTGCCCAGTGCGCAGAATTGCATCAGCTCCGGCATTGTGTGGCAGTTCTCCAAGGGAAGTTGACCGCTTATGAGCTGATTGAGGTAATCCTCGACCTCAACAAGATGTCCGAGTTTCTTGTTGTTCAGCTGGCAAAAGCGTGTGGTACTTGTGATGGCTGCGGCGACTGTGCCAATGAAAACAAGTGTGGCATAGTTGTGCCCCCCGAGCTGTTAGTTGAACTCGGACTACCCCGAAACACGAAACTCGAGGCTTGCGCTGACCACGATAATGGGTTGATTCTCGTGGGTCCGGCTTGCTATGAACATGATTTGACAGATATCCCGGACGATTTTCTTGAAATGCTGTCTGATTCCGGCATCTGTCTCGATGTGCTGGAAGAACACCTGATGGCCGAGGATACCGTCTATGGCGAATGAAGCCTACCTCTACCCATGGTCGCGGAAGGACGCGCAAGACCGCAACGAGCTGGAACTGTGGCAAAAAAGCCATGATGCCAATGTGGACTGCCGCAAGGCAATCGAAGCGGCCATCACGCGGGATCACGACGGGAGCACGCTCGCCCCCGGCTGCGCCGCCGGCGTTATCGCAGAATATGGCTACAAGCGGGTGCGATTCGTGCTGGCAAGTACCGTGCAGTATCTGGAGTATGACGGGCGTTTCTCGAATGGGAACCGGGCTTGGGCAAAGCAGACCTACGCTCCCCGCGACCATCTCGCGGAGATCAGCGCCGCCAATCATCCCGCTGTGTTGAATGTCTTTATCGATCAGTACCGGCGGGCGTATCAGGCGCTGGGGCTATTCGACCATGCCCACTGCGAAGCAAATACCAGCGAGCTCGATTACACCGGCAAAGTCCTCGTCCTCTCACCGGATATTCTCAAGGAAAGCTGCTGGAATCAGGAAGATCAGCTCTGGTACGCCCACGATGGCTTTGGCTGTCGGCCCCACGCACGGGGACGCTCCATCCGCTCGACCTGCCTTGGCGACGGTGAGATGACGCGCTGGAACCGCTCCGATTTCGTCGGCGTTCTCAAGGACGAGTATCTTCCCCAGTGGGCGCGGGAGCGTCTGGAGCAGATCACCGCTCCGAAGCAGAAGTTGAGCGATGCTCCTGAAATTGGAGGGATGAAAATGACTTAAAAAGGAGGTGCGCCGCCATGCGTGGCATCGAACAGAGTAATGGATGTATCTACTACTACGGCAGCCCCGCGGGGTATATCGACAGCGGCGAACAGGCCGTGCTGGACGCCATGTTCCGCTCGGACGAGCTGGAGTCCTTCGCCAAGCGAAGCGGCCTCGCGGTGCAGTGGACGGACGGTGTATATGACCGGCTCATTAGCGGCGCCGTAATGACCCCGCAGGGCGAGGCTGCCGCGCCGCTCAAGTCCTGCCGCATCTGGCAGCTCAAGCCGGAGGCGGGAGCGTGGGCGGCGCTGGTGAGTCCGGGCAAGCCCCTGCCCGTACCGAAGCCGGAGGATTACCGGCCCGTCTATGACGGACAGATCGAAACCAACGACCTCGAAGCTATCTATGACAAGTTCGGCGACCGTGCGCCAAACGGCTTCAGCGGCCACCCGCTGGCTGTATCGGATATCGTGGAGTTGTACGACAGCGGCGGCAGCTCCTTTTACCATCTTGGACGCACGCAGTTCAAGGAGATCGCCTTTGAGCCGGAAATGCCCTCACAGGATATGGCTCTGCGGCAAACCAGTTCCCCATGACAGCGGAGGCTGTCTTTTTTCATACCCAAAATCTCAAAAAGGAGGAAAACAGCTATGGCAAAATCCCAAACTAAAGCAGCCGGCCCCGCGCAGACGGAGTCCGCCACCGAGCAGACCGCGCCCGCCTACCCGATGAAGTACGACGTCAAGATCAACTCGTTTCGTGCGGAGGGCTCTCTGCGCGCCAACGCCTCGGTCAACATCAACGACGCTTTCGCCATCCGGGGAGTCAAGGTGATGGAGGGCAGCAGCGGCCTTTTCGTATCCATGCCCAGCTACAAGGCCGGCAACGGCGAGTACAAGGACATCTGCTTCCCCTGCACCAAAGAGTCGCGCATCGAGTTCGACAAAGCTGTGCTGGGCAAATACCAGCACCAGCTCTCGCAGCTCCAGAGCCAGCGGCAGGAGGCCGCCCCGTTCCCCGAACAGGCGCAGGGTATGTCCGCGCCTACTATGTAACCACCACACAAAACATTTTTAGGAGGATTTACTGTATGAAAAAGCTGTTTATCAACATGAATAACACCGCCAAGGCTGTGGCTGAGAAAGCCAAACTCGCCCTCTCCCGTTTCCTCGGCTTTTCCCGCCGCGCTGTGTACGGCAACGCCGGCGAGGGCTATATCGACACCGCCGTGAAGATCCTGATTGCCGTCGTCCTCGGCGCGCTCCTGCTGGCCGGTCTGTACGCCTTGTTCGGGGATGTGGTCATGCCTACCCTCAACCAGAAGATCAAGGATATGTTCAACTACGCCGGCGCTTTGAGCTAAGATGCTGGCCATCCTTCGGGCGGCATTTTTTATCTCTCTGCTGTTGGCGGCCGCTGTGTCCGACCTTAAGAGCCGGACGATACCTTACAGCGTCTGCATCCTCCTTGCGCTGACGGGGCTGATCTATTTCAGCCCCGTCAGGCTGTGGGGGCCTATCCTCGCCGTGCCGTTTTTCCTCGCCTCGGGCTTCCAGAGAGGCGGCGCCGGCGATACCATGCTGGTCGCCGCCTCCTGCCTGACGCTTGGACTCTTTTCCGGCGCGTTGGGGCTGATGCTGGGGCTGTCCATGTTCTGCCTCTATTGGCTTGCGGAAGCCTTCGTCAGAAAACTCCGGCAGAAAGAGAAGAAAGTCAGCTACCCGCTGGCGCCGTTCCTTGCCGCCGGCTTCATCGCCGCTTACTTCATCTAATCAGGAGGTCTACCAACATGAGTATTTTCAAGAACCGCACGGTCATCGGCGTCATCTGCATCATCGTGGCGCTGGTGATTTGCTTTGGCATTACGCCGCTTTTCAACCAGGGCATCAGCCAGAAAACCGAGATCGTCCGCGTCGCCAAGGAGATCAAGGCCGGCGAGGAGATCACCAAGGACATGGTGCAGACCGTGGAGGTGGGAGGCTACAATCTGCCCGTCAACATCATCAGGGAAAAGGACACCGTGGTCGGCAAGTACGCAACAGCGGATCTGGCGGTCGGGGACTATATCCTCTCCACCAAGCTCTCTGAAACGCCCGCCGCCGAGAACGCCTACCTTTACAGCCTCGACGGGTCGAAGCAGGCCATGTCGGTCACCATCAAATCCTTTGCCAATGGTCTCTCCGGCAAGCTCCGGTCCGGCGATATTGTCTCCGTGGTCGTGGCGGATTTCCAGCAGACCGGCGAAACGGTCATCCCGCCCGAGCTTCAGTATGTGGAGATCATCACTGTCACCGCCTCCTCCGGCTACGATGCCAACACAGGAGAGGCCGTGGAGGATGAAAAGGAGCTGCCCTCAACGGTGACCTTCCTCGTCTCGCCCGAACAGGCCAAGGTGCTGGCCGCGCTGGAGCTGGACGCGAAGCTCCACCTCACCCTCGTCTACCGCGGCGCGCCGGAGAACGCCGCCGCCTTTATCGAGGCGCAGGACGCGCTCATCGAAGAACTGTACGCCGAGCCGGAACCGGAAACGGACGATAAAGCCGAAAGTGAGGCCGCCGATCCCGCTCCCTCCCCGGAAAGCGAGGTGACGGCAGACGATGAACTTTAAGAAAATGAGCATCTTTCACCGCGGCGGCGCGGAAGATGACTACGAACAGGAGGCGCAGAGCAGCGGCGGCGTCCTCGCCGTGTGGGGCTCGCCGGGAAGCGGAAAGACGGTCACCGCCGTAAAGCTCGCCAAGGCCCTCGCGGATAAGAAGCGCAATGTGGCGCTCGTCCTCTGCGACATGACCGCGCCCATGCTGCCCTGCATCTGTCCCGGCTCGGAGCTGGAGTGTGAGCGTTCCCTCGGCACGATCCTCGCCGCCGCGAGGATAGGCGAAAGCCTCATCAAGCACAACTGCGTCACCCACAAGCGGCTCGGCTATCTGACGATCCTCGGGATGCAGAAGGGGGAAAACGAGTACACCTACCCGCCCTATACGGAGAAGCAGGCGACGGAGCTGCTGGACGGACTGCGGGAGATTGTGCCCTATGTGGTCATCGACTGCGGCTCGTATATCGCCAACGACATCCTCTCCGCCGTGGCGCTGATGGAGGCCGACAGCGTTCTCCGTCTTGCCAACTGCGACCTTAAATCTGTCAGCTACCTCTCCAGCCAGCTCCCCCTGTTGGGGGACGCCAAATGGGATGCGGATAAGCAGTACAAGGTGGCGGCAAACATCAAACCCCAGCAGGCCGCCGAGCATATCGGCAAAGTGCTGGGCAGCGTGGCGTTCAAGCTGCCGTATTCGGCAGAGCTGGAGGAACAGTATCTCGCCGGAAACCTCCTCGCTGACCTGACCATGAAGGACAGCCGCCCGTTCCGAAAGGAACTCGAGAAAATCATCCGGGAGGTGTTCGGATGTTAGGAAAGAAACGAAGCGCCTCCATATTTGCCCCGGCAGCAGAATCGGAAACGCCCATGGTTCAGGCGGTGGAGGAAAGACGCCCTTCCGCACAGCCTCCCGTAATGGAAACCGTTCCCGAATCCAAGCCCAAGGTACTCCCCGAGTACGTCGATGATCCCCGGAGGACGCTTGCGTCGGAAAGCGGCGCTTCCGCCCGTACCCATAACCTGTTCTTTACGCCGGAAGTCGGAGGGCGGGACTTTGCCTCCGTGCTTCGGGATGTGCAGGAGTACATCTCCAGCGAGTATTCCGGCCTCATCATCGAGGGCGGCGACGAGGCGAGGGATCAGCTCAAACGCTATATCGCCAAGTTCGTCCAGGATAAGCGCATCGCCGTGGCGGGTATGGATACGGATGAGCTTATCGCAGCCCTTTACTCCGAGATGGCCGAGTACGGTTTTTTGACCAAGTACATCTACGGCGAGGGCATTGAGGAAATCAACATCAATAGCTGGCGGGATGTGGAGGTGCAGTATTCGGACGGGCGCAGTGAGAAGCTCTCTGAGCATTTCGACTCGCCGGAACACGCCATCAATGTCATTCGCCGTATGCTGCACGCCTCCGGCATGGTGCTGGATAACGCCAGCCCCACCGTCACCGGCCACCTGACCCGCAACACTCGAATCGCCGCCGTGAAAACGCCGGTCGTGGACGCGGATGTTGGCGTGGCGGCGTCCATAAGAATCGTCAACCGCCAGACGCTCACAAGGGAGGATTTCACAGAGGGCGGCACAGCGACCCCGGAAATGCTGGATTTCCTCGCCGCCTGCCTGCGCTATGGCATATCCATCTGTGTGGCCGGCGCCACCTCCTCCGGCAAGACCACTGTGGCGGGCTGGCTCCTGACCACCATTCCCGACAACAAGCGTATCTTCACCATCGAAAACGGCTCCAGAGAGCTGCAGTTGGTGCGGGAGAAGGACGGGAAGGTGGTCAACTCCGTGGTGCATACTCTGACCCGCGACAGCGAGAACGAGCGCCAGCGGGTAGACCAGATCGCCCTTGTGGACATCTGCCTGCGCTTTAACCCGGATATTTTGGTGGTCGGCGAAATGCGAGGCGCGGAGGCAAACGCCGCGCAGGAGGCGGCCAGAATCGGCTTCGCCGTTTTGACCACCATCCACTCCAACTCCTGCGAAGCGACCTACCGGCGCATGGTTTCCCTGTGCAAGCGCGCCGTGGATATGTCGGACGAAACGCTTATGAGCTATGTCACCGAGGCGTACCCGCTGGTGGTCTTCTGTAAGCAGCTCGAAAACAAACAGCGCCGCATGATGGAGATCGCGGAATGTGAGATCCTGCCGGACGGGGCGCGGCGCTACAACACGCTTTTCAGATACCGCATCACGGATAACCGTCTGGAGGACGGTAAATTCATCATAGACGGGCATCACGAAAAGGTCTGTGAGCCGTCCAAAAGCCTGCAAAAGCGGCTCATTGAGAACGGTATGCCCACAACGCAGCTTGAAGCCCTGCTTCAGCCCAAGGAAACGGAGGTGAGCGCATGACGACGCTCCAGCTTATCGCCTGCATCGGCATGATCGCCGGTGCTTTTTTCATTCTCAGGCTTTCCCCCATGGAGCTGACCGACGCTGTGTTCAAGCGCCTGACCTCCGCTCCGAGAAGCATCCGCAGCGACATCAACAAGGCCACACGGCGCAAAAAGCTGTCCTTCCTCCGCAGGGAGATCGCCGAGGCGCAGGGCATCCTCAAGGCCACCGGCAAGGCGCAGAAGTTCCCGACGATCTGCGCCGCGTCCCTTCTGTTCTTCGCCATCGGCGCGTCCGCCGCCATCATGATGGGCAATGTGTTCCTTGTGCCCGTACTGGCCGTGGGGCTGGCGTTCGTCCCGTTTTGGTATGTGAAGCTCACGGCCGGCCATTACAAAAAGGATGTGTCCGCTGAGCTGGAAACGGCACTCTCCATTATCACGACCGCTTACCTCAGAAACGAGGACATCCAGACAGCAGTGCAGGAGAATATCTCCTATCTGAACCCGCCCGTGCGCGGCGTGTTCCAGAGCTTTCTTACACGCATCACGCATATAGACCCCGATGTGGACGCGGCGCTCTCCGAGCTGAAAGCCTCCATAGACAACGAGGTCTGGCGGGAGTGGTGCGACGCCATCGCAGCCTGTCAGTATGACCGCAGCCTCAAAACAACGCTCACGCCCATCGTCAGTAAGCTGTCGGATATGCGGGTAGTCAACGGCGAGCTGGAAAACCTCGTGTTCGGGCCCCGCAAGGAGTTTATAACCATGGCAGCGCTGGTGGTGCTGAACATCCCGCTTTTATACTTCATCAATAAGGACTGGTACGGGACGCTGATGCATACCCTCCCCGGACAGGCGGTGCTGGCGGTCTGCGCCGCCGCCATTTTTGTCTCATTCGCATTTGTGGTGAAGCTGACCCAGCCCATTGAATACAGGAGGTGACGGACATGACATTTTTGCTCTTTCTTTTTGGCGTGGCCGTTGCCTCCGGGCTGTTCTTCATCACAGCGGATATCCTCAAGCTGCCCCGGCTCTCTACGGAAAAGGCTCTTCTCTCGGCGGGCAGACGGGATAAGAAGTCGATGAAATCCATCGACGCGCTCCTGCTTGGCTGGTCGATCAAGCTCTCAAAGTATATCCGCATGGACGAGTACAAGCGGCACCGTTTGGAGCGGATGCTCTCCGCGGCGGGCATGGACATGACCCCGGAGGTCTACACGGCCTACACGTTGGTCAAACCCGGCGTGATCCTGCTCTGCGCGCTCCCGTGCCTCGCCATCCTGCCGCTCCTGGCCCCGGTGATGGTCATCCTCGCCATTCTGGTCTACTTCAAGGAGAGCCGGAAAGCGGAAGAAAAGGTGGGCGCCCGGCGTGAGCTCATCGAAGCCGAGTTGCCCCGGTTCGTCTCCACCATAGAACAGGAGCTGGCGGCCAGCCGGGATGTGCTGAGTATCCTCGAAAACTACAAGCGCCATGCCGGACCCGACTTCGCCGCAGAGCTGGAGGTGCTGTCGGCGGATATGCGCTCGTCCTCCTACGAGGCGGCGCTGGTTCGTTTCGAGGGGCGTATCGCGTCGCCCATGCTCTCGGACATCGTCCGCGGGCTTATCGGGGTGCTGCGGGGCGACGACGGACGGATGTATTTCCAGATGCTCAGCCATGACCTCAAGCAGTTGGAGCTGCAGAGGCTCAAGGCAAAGGCGGCGAAGATACCCCCAAAGATCCGGGTATTCTCGTTTGTCATGCTGGCCTGCTTCATGCTGACCTATATCGTGGTCATCGTGTATGAGATCATCAGGTCGCTTGGCGGGCTGTTCTGATAGGAGGTGAGGAAAATTGACAGATCGAGAAATCTATGAGGCTCTTTTCGCAAAGGTCGAAAAAAATATGCAGGATTATCAGAATAAGCTGTTTCAGATGAGTCCGGGGCTTATTGTTGGGAAAGCGGATGAAATTGTTGCGACAAACATCTGCTACAATGAGCTGGTCACAGGCGACTTCGATACCGAGCACATGGAGTACCTGCTCCGCTTTGAGAATCCCTTGGAGGTCGTGCGGGATAAATGGGCAGAGGAACAAGACGTCGACCACTCCGATGAATTTGAACACGCGCTGTCCAGTCTGCGAGATATGCATGGCATCGAACAGGAATACGCCCTCGACCCGGAATATGCGCCTCCCGATCAAGGAGGGCAAACACTATGCTGAAGAAGCTGAAAGCCGGAAAACCCGGCGAGGGATATATCGATGTGGTGGTGCTGATCCTCTGTGCTATGTTTGTCATCGCCCTTGCCGTCCGGGTGCTGCCGGTGTTCATCGCCAAGCAGAACCTCGATACCTACGCCGCTGAGCTGGTGCGGGAGGCTGAGATAACCGGGCGCGTGGGCAGCGAAACCAACACCCGCGCTGCCGTTCTCTCCGAGCGCCTCGGCATTGAGCCGGACATCACATGGTCGAGGACTGGCCGCATCCAGCTCAACGAGGAAGTGACTGTGACGCTCTCGCTGGATGTGGACATAGGTCTGTTCGGCGGGCTGGGTAGCTTCCCCATAGAGCTGACAGCGCAGGCAACGGGCAAGAGCGAGGTGTATTGGAAATGAAAAAACTGTCCTTTCTCCTCAAAGGAGGGCGCGGCGATGGATTCCCTCTGACCATCGCCGTGACTCTCGCGCTCCTGTTCATCTTCTGCGGGATCTCCGAATACTTCCGTGTGAGCATTATCGCGCAGGGCGTCCGCGACGCCGTACAGCAGGCGGTGATCTCCACCGTCAACGACAACTATGACGATGTGTACCACTCCGTGCGTGAAGGCTACACGGCGGGCTGGTTTCCCACCGATGACGCATGGGAGGAAAGCGTAGACGCCGGCGATGTCTATACGCACCTCGCCCTCACCATGGGGCTGACTTCGATAGGCGACGGATACGCCAAATACGCGGGGGACGAGCTGGAGTTCACCGTATCCGAGCTTCGAGTGACGCTTTCCAACAACGGACTCGCCTCCGGACAAAGTGAGGGATATCTCGCCGACGCGACCATCGTGCTGGAGATTCCCACCCGCTTTGCGGGAACCGTACTGCCACCCATCCGCATGACCCTCAAGGTGCAGGCGAAATATATGCCTTTGTTCTGAAAAAACTTGCAAAATCAGTAGACTTCCGCACTCTTATGTGATAGGGTGCAAATTAGAAGGATATCATGAAATCACGCACAAAGGAGGCAAAACTCTATGACAGATAAGACAAAAAAGACTCTGCTACTCGTGGTCGGCGCACTCGTCTGCGTGGCGCTCATCGTGAGCATCACGACCCGCTTTGGCGGGCAGCCGCAGACAAAAGACCCCGTCCTCAATAACGATACTCCGCAGACCTCCGACCCGGTGGTGGACATCGATATGCCGGATGATGGCAAGAATCCTGCCGTAAATGTACAGATCAATGCCGGAGGCAAGGATGATGACACGAACCCGAGCGAGGGCGCGGACAGCACTGGCACTGAACAGACTATACAAGGTGACCCCGTGAAGCCGCAGCCTCCCGAACCGCCCGTTCCCATTGATGATGACCATAGCGCTGATGCTGTTCCGGAATCTGAGCGCAATACGGAAACGCCGCCCACCTATACGCCGGATCAGACCACGGTCACACCACCGGCAGACCCAGCTCCTGGCAGCACCAACGGAAATGGGCAGATGTATGTGCCGGGCTTCGGGTATGTTGATGTCGGAGGTGGCAACGAGGGCGGCACTCTGGACGATATGTACGAAAGCGGAGAAAAGGTAGGGATCATGGACTGACCTACACAAGATGACCGAGCGCAGCCAAACGGCTGCGCTCTTACTTTTTCAGGAGGTGTTGAATGAAACGCATTCTTTCACTTTTTCTGTGCCTCGTCCTGCTGTTCGGCATATCTATGCAAGCCTACGCCACCGGCGACCCAAACATCGACGGCGGTGGCGGCGGCATGGGCGACGGCACAAGCTCAAACTATTGGAACCCCGGCATGGATGGAGTGCGCGTGACTATTGTGGAAGCTGATTCACACTCCATTGCAAGCACCTCAGTTGATTTAACGAACAAAACTCCATCAGCCAATATCATCGACTTCGGCAAGGTCTGCAAGCTGAGCTACAACGGCGGGAGAAGTTTGTCACCAAAAGTGAATAGCTACAGCTACCGAAACCCGGCGCAAAGCCTTCCGCGCATTATTTCCTCTGGCAACGCAGGTGCAAGCATCGAAGCCATTCGAAGTTATTTCACCGACGCACAGGTGCTACGGAGTCTCTGTGGTTATATCGGCTTTGACTACGAATCGCTCATTGGTGGCGAATATAAGCTCATGGTGGAGCCACTGGCGTATTTTTGCTATAGCGGTCTTCAATACGCCATGACCGCAACCGAGGCGGCATTGTATGACCAACAGGAAAATGGTCGATTGCGGAGCTGGATGGGTTCACTTACCCATAAAAACCTGCCGCTGGCTATCTTCCTGCAAACACCGGATCTCGGCTATCCCGCTTGGAACGGCAGCAAAACTCAGATTGTCAGCAATGCGAATATCATCTCGTCGCTTGGCATCGGCATTGTCCGTTTTACTGAGCAGCCGGACCTACCCGAGATCACCGAGTTTGACTACGAATACCGTGTGGACACCGATGTCATCACCTCGGTAGAGGTCAGTGGCGGTCAGGCAGATCCCGACAACCCCGTCCGTGTTCAGTTCACAATCAAGGGCGCGACCTACACCGTCAGCAATGTTTTTTATCCGGATGGTGACAGTCAGCTTGCGTGGGTGCGTTGGCACACACCGTCTGAGCCATGTGTGGTTGACATTCAGGTTAGCGTGTCCGGACCCGGTACGGCGCAGGGCATAGTAAGATGTAACATTACGGATCTCAGTGGAAACGACCCACCAAACCCTGTGGCAGATGACCGGAATGACAGTTACACGCGCCCGTCCTCCACGCCCCTAAAAGAGGAAGTGATCTCGGCAAACTGGGGCATCTGGTCTCCCTGGTGGCAGGAATATTGGGTATGGATCGAAAATTGGGAGAAGTGCTGGCACACGGATCGTTGGACGGATGCTGACGGGAAAACCCATCGTGACCGCTGGTATCATTGGGTAGACAATGGCTGGTGGGAGGATCATGGCTGGTGGGAATTCGACTATGAGAGTTTCTCTGCCAGCCTCACCGCCGATATGAGCATTGTTCCAGACGATATGAGTCCCACCGCCACAGGCAGCACACTCAAGAGCGGCTACGGTGTCCAGGAGAGCGTCACCGCTCGTGTTCGAACAGACCAGAGCGCTGCGGTCACCGCCGCACAGAACGCCGTGACCTATTTCCCTGAGTTCCAATACCTTGATTATTGGCGCTTGCTTGACAGGACGATCACAGGCAAAAGCTCCTCCTTTGAGTTCAATAACAACCGCTACAGTACCTATAACCGTCGTACTCATTTTACGCCTATCTGGTTCCCGGATGGAGCCTATACTCCATACACATGGGTATTAGACTGCTGGACACCGGCGGGTATGCTGTCCCTTAATCTGACCGATACGGTAACGATCCGTGGAAACCTGTGGGAAGAATGGCATATCGCACCCGCTAATCCTTAATATCGCACAAAACAAGAAATAGAACCGGCCGTTGGGACTCCTCACCCACGGCCATGAAGCCGCCTTGCGAGGGGGGAATCCCTTCGGTCTCCTCTTCAAGAGAAAGGTGGCTAAAGTTATGAAAAACCGTAAAAGACTCTTTGTCGCGTTCGTTCTCACTCTGATTATGGTCTGTATGTTGGGTACAACTGCAATGGCAGCCGGTACCGGCGATGTTGCGGGTGCAATCGAAGGAACTTGGAATGATGCATCTGCGCAGATCAAAACGGTAGTAAACAATGTAGTATTCCCGGCAATCGACCTGATTCTGGCGGTGTTCTTTTTCGCCAAACTCGGAATGGCCTATTTCGACTACAGGAAGCACGGCCAGTTTGAATGGAGCGGCCCTGCTATCCTGTTTGCCTGTCTTGTGTTCACGCTGACGGCTCCGCTGTATGTGTGGAC
>DCUB01000033.1 GCA_002329365.1 Ruminococcaceae bacterium UBA1425 | reverse complement strand
ATGCTGTCAGAAACCATAGAACGATACAGCAAGCCGGTTCCCGATATACAAGAAAAACTGTCCCAGTCTCGGGCAGGGGCTGAGAAGCTTGAACTCCGGCAAATTAAATGTCCGAACTGCGGTTTTTATCTTCTGGATGTTTACGGAAGAGATCACCATTACACCAGAGTTAAATGCCGTAAGTGCAAGTTCAATGAGGTTATTGATACGGCACTGTTCCGTACCGTTCGCATAAGACAACACAAAAGCCGTCATCGAAGAAGACGGACAAGACCCATTAGGTAAAAATGAATATTTAACGACTTTTAATCGCGCAAGCGGAGCAGTCCGAAAGGGCTGATAACTACCAAGCACCGTACGAAGCCGAATGGAATAATAGGCCTATACCTATGTCCATTCGATTTCTACGGTGCTTTTTGCGCGTATAAAAGCTTTGTGCTGTGTTAGGAGTCTTTTCCACGGCTTGTGCGGGAAAGGACTCTTATGTTATTGCCCTGGCTCTGCTATATAGCTGCATACCCGTAATCTCCGATTTTGATTTCAACAAAACCAAATCTAAATTTAAGGAGATTACAACAATGAGAAGAAATAAGATCTATTTAGTCAAGAAGAACGTTGATCTTCCCGGCGGTAAAGATAATTGGATACTCATGAATGGATACGAATTTGCCAGGTTCATGGACACGGAAGAAGGTAGAAACCGAAGGAAAGGCTTTGCACTACTCGAATCCGGCAATGAAATTGATGACGATATCATTATAGAATGCGGTGAAAAAAAGGCAAAAGAGTTGGAAAAAGAAAGGCTTTGCCGCTACTATCGCAAAAAGATAAATATGAATTACCATACACTCTCTTATGACTGGTGTGTAGCCAAAGCCGAAGTTGATGATGGAGATGATATTGTTGCAGATTTAACGACTGACGTTGAAACAGTTGTTATTAACAATCTTATAAACGAGGTTCTTTATGAAGCTAGCTGATAATACTCAATCGCACATTTGCAGTTTTCTCATCGGTGCATTAGAATAGATGTACCGATGAGAGACTGCCTGTTACAAATTAAAAGTATTTCGGAGGTAATACATAATGGTATCAGGTTCTCTTACAATTAAAAAAGGATATTATTACGTGGTGTTAACCTGGGTTGATGGAAAGGAGGAACGGCATCGAAAATGGATCGCAACCGGTTTGCCCCAAAAAGGTAACAAGCGGAAAGCGATGGAGGAGCTTACGCGACTGAAAAACACATTTGAGCCACCGAAAGCTGTCCAGGATTTAAGCTCGGACATGCTTTTCACGGATTATCTCAGACAATGGCTGGACATCGTCAAGGTAAGAGTAAAGATAGCAACCTATTCTTCCTATCAGGACATGACTGAAAACGTCATTATCCCTTACTTCGAAAAGAAGGGGTTGCGCCTGCGTGAAGTTGAGGCAAGGCATATTCAACAGTTCTATTCTGAAAAGCTTAAGACTGTTTCTGCGAATTCTGTAATCCACTATCACGCAATCATTTATCAAGCACTAAAGTATGCTCTGAAAACGGATATGGTGACACAGAATGTTGCCATGAAGGTTGATCGCCCTCGAAAAAATTCATTTCAACCGAACTTCCTTACCGCTGAGGAAATGCAGCAGATGTTCGAAATCATTAAAGGAACGAAGATGCAACTGCCGGTAATGGTAGCAGCCTTTTACGGACTGCGTCGTGGAGAGGTTCTCGGTCTGAAATGGGACGCAATCGATTTTCATCGTGGCACTTTGACCATAAAGCGTACCGTCACGCAGGTCAAGATCGACGGCAAGTATCAGATCATCGAGCAGGACTCTGCAAAAACGAAATCCAGTATGAGGACACTGCCCTTGGTTGGTAGCTTTAAAGAGTACTTCGAGGAAGCAAAGAAGGCTCAGGAATTCAATAAGAAGGTCTGCGGTGATTCATACAACTATGACTATGATGGTTATGTGTTTGTCAATGAAATTGGGGAACGGATGAAGCCGGATTATCTGACCACAGCGTTTCCGGAGTATCTGAAACGGCATGGTATGAAGAAAATTCGTTTTCACGATCTACGCCATAGCTGCGCATCACTCCTGCTGGCAAATGGGGTTCCTCTAAAGCAAATACAGGAATGGCTCGGTCACAGCGACTTCAGTACAACAGCAAATATTTATGCTCATTTGGACTATGCATCAAAAATTTCTTCAGCACAGGCAATGGAAAACGGGCTGCAGCTTCCAAGCACAAATCGCTTTAAAAGTGAGTGGGCAAGCGTTACCAACGTAGAAGAGGAGTAAATGGGTTCGAATAAATGAAAAATCGGCCGTTTTGTTCTACCTTTTTTGAGGCTGTTCTACCTTTTTTCTTGTTTTTAGGTCAAAAATCACTAAAAATTGCGAATTCCCAAAATAAGAAAAAAGCCCAGAAACCCGCATGGTTACTGGACTTTTTGATGGCGGAAGCGGTGGGATTCGAACCCACGAGCCCGTGAGGGCTACCTGATTTCGAGTCAGGCCCGTTATGACCACTTCGATACGCTTCCATGTATGTTTTCACTTGAAATTCACGATTTTTGATGAAAATTAAACTTCAAGCAAAAAGGTAGAACTCCAAGGTAGAACAGCTAAATTTTCAATGATTCGGACACACGAAAAACCGCATGAATAAAGGATTTTTGCCGGATGAATCAACCTTTACCTTACAGGATTTCGAGTGCTGCACCTTCGACCTCTCGGACATCTCTCCGTTTACTGCCGTACTCGCGGGCAGCAACGACATTTTATCAAAGGCGCGCGGTTTTGTCAATTACTTTTTTGCGCGCGCGCATGTACTTGTCGCCCTATACATTATTAAGTTTTTGTAAAAAACGCCTGTTTAGTCGCGTTTGGTGTTGACAGGTAATTTTCCGGGCGGTATTATTAAAAAGCGGGGCAGGAGGCTTTTTCTAAAAACTTATTTTAACAGCTCTCCCGTGTGGGCGCAGACGATGTTCCGAAAAACGGCTATATGAGTGCTTGAGATGAATTTGTCCTCATGAAGCGAGCCGAAGAACCAGCGCTTGAAGCGGCAGAAATCGGCAAGCTCCTCAAAAAAGGTGTTCAGCCCCGTTACACGAAGCCCCTCCCTGTTTTCCTTAAGCTGAAGAAAGCCCTTAATCTTAAGCGGCGGCTCGTGGGTGACGACGATATCTATGCTGCCGCCCGATTTGTCGATAACCCGGGCAGCTTCGAGCAGCTCCTTTTTTGTCGGTATCTCGGCGCGCGACCATGTGTTGTTATCCATTCTTATGTCGAAGTCAGGGCTTTCGCCTCCGCCCATGGCAAACACGTTGAGCCCGTCTATCTCGTAAAGCTGGCCGCGGCACAGGTAGTAAAGGTTGCCCGAAATGCGCTTGACTTTTCCGCCGCGCCACTCCGACACCTCATATTTGTCGAGAAGCTCGAAGTTTTCGTGCGTTCCGTCTATAAAGCATATGTTATATTTCTTTTTGCCGAGCTTTTTCAGGATTCGCTGCTCCTCGCGGCTGTTGTTCCAGATAAAGCCAAAATCGCCGCAGATAATAAGGGTGTCGCCCTTTTTCAGCTTTTTGAGCTTCGGGTTAGAAAACCTTTTGTAATCACCGTGTGTGTCGCCTGTAACGTAAAGCATATCGTTGCCTTCTTTAAATATATTAATTTGGGACGTGTTGTCTTTGAAACGCCTGATGTTACTTGTTTTTTGTGTATTGTATTTACTCCCCGCGCTTTGCCCGTCAAGGGCGGGGGCGGCGTACAACTCGCTGCTTGACGAGCTGGAGCCGTACTCCGAGATAGTATATCTTCAGAGCCTTGAGGACGGTACCGTAATCTTTGAGCAGAACGCCGACATGCGCACTGCTCCCGCGTCGCTTACAAAGCTTGTAACCGCGCTCGTCACGCTTAAATACTGCGCCGACTTAAACGCCGTCGTAACGGTGCCCGACTATGCCGTTAACACTTTCGCGGGCACAAACAGCTCAACAGTGGGGCTTAAACCCGGCGAAAAAATAACGGTGCAGAACCTGCTTTACTGCATGCTTGTACCGAGCGCCAACGAGGCCGCCGAAATTCTTGCCGATTATATAGGGCAGGGCTCTGTCGGGAAATTCGTAACATTGATGAACGACTTTGTAAAGAGCATCGGCTGTACGGGAACGCATTTCTTAAACGCGCACGGTCTTGACGAGGAAAACCACTATACGACGGCGAGGGATATGGCAAAGATTGCCGTCTACGCGCTGACCAGCGACAGGAGCGACCTTATAGAGAAAATCACCTCTACTGTAAAATATACGCTACCGGCAACAAACATGAACGACGAAAAGGTTTTAAGAACGACAAACTTTATGATGAACCCCGGCTATGCGGAATATTACTGCAAATATGTTTCGGGCATGAAGACAGGCTCCACGGAGCAGGCGGGAAAATGCGTGATAGCAAAGGCAAGCTGCGACGGGTATTCTTATCTTGCCGTGGTTATGCGGGGAACCTTTTACGACGTGGACAGGGACGGCTATAATGAAAACGGCGCGTTTATGGACGCGAAGAAGATTTTTGAGTGGACGTTTAAAAACATCAAATACGAAACGGTGCTGACCGCCGCGCAGGTTGTCGCCGAAATGCCCGTAACTCTTTCAACGCAGGCGGATTATGTGGCGATGGTGCCTGCAGCCGATTTGAGCACGTTTGTTCCGTCGGGAGTCGGCGAAAACAGTGTGCTTGTTGAGGTAGACCCCGCGACAGTCAGCAAAAGCGTTGAAGCGCCTGTCGAAGCGGGGCAGAAGCTCGGCGAGGCAGTGGTTTATTACGCGGGAGAGGAAATAGCAAGAACCGACCTTGTCGCCGCGCAGACCGTTCGCAGAAACATATTTCTCTTTTTAATATCGTTGATTAAAAAGCTGTTTTCCACCATGGTGTTCAGAATAATATTTGCCTTAATAATGTTTTTTGCCGCCGCATACGCCGCCGTGTGCATTATATACGAAAGGAAAAAGCGGCAGCGCAGAGAAGGGCTGCGCGTGCTGAACTACAGGGATATAAAAAGAAGGTAATACTTTCAATCAAGAGTGTGCGTCATAACTGCAAACAGTCAAGTGAGCCTGAACGCTTTGCAGGGGCGACTCTTGCGGTCGCCCTTGGTTTATTTTTAATGACGGACTTAGGGCGACTCTTGCGGTCGCCCCCACGCAGGAAAACTCATTGCCTTAAGCTGATGACATTGGACTTCGACTCTTACAAGAATGTCTGAAAGTCAAGATTAGGCTGATACAGTATATCAGGGAACGGAATCATCCGTTCCGAGTAATTCGGTGTAGGGACACGGCGCGCCGTGTCCGAGAGTTGCGAAATGCATAAAATCCGCGGAATGGTCACGACCGTTCCCTACGCAGAATATTATTAATATGTGGTTTTCTATCAAAAGAGGGGCAGTATCAAACCCGAGAACGGTCAAGACCGTTCCGAAAAGAGTTTTGGTACAGCCCCGTGTCTGTTATACATGCCGTCAGTTCAATCGGTGCTGTTATTCGTCGTCCTTTTTCTTCTTTACCTGCGCTGCAAAGGCGCAAAGCGCGGAAATACCGAAAATGACTGTTGCCGAGACCGCCTTTCCCGCGCTGCCTCCGAGCAGCGGAACGGGGGTGCCGGATGAAGTAAGATAGCTCTTTTCTTCGCCTGCCGAATTTTCAAAGGTGTGGTAATTGCCGTATTTGTCAAAATAGCCGTTTATGCTGTTGCTGCCCCCCGAAGAAGACTGGCTGCCCGTGTAAGACGAGCCGCCGCTGCCGCCGGAAGAGGACGAGCCGCCGTTTGCGCCGCCGTCGTATGAAATGTCGTCGTCGCCTTTTGAGGTAACGGAGGTGTCGCCGTTCGCGCCGTTCGGGGAGGTTGTGCCGCCTGAATTGCCGCTGGGCGATACGTTACTGCCGGAATCAGGTGACGTAGCGTCCGTTCCGCCGCCGCTGTCCGGCGATGTTGTCGGCATAACAGGGTCGAAGCCCTCGTCGAGCGAGTCGATAAAATCTGAATATGCAGCCATCTCGATAGCCTTTTCGGAGGCTTCTACGGAAAGATGCTGAATATCCGCCGTTGAGGGAGCGGGACTCAATGCCCCCGCCTGACCGGAAAGCCCTTGAGCTTTGACTATCGCGAAGCTGTCGGCTTTCACCGCTGCCCCGTAATCCTCTACGGTGTACGCGTTAAACATAAGCGTGTCGCCGCTTATGGTTACGGCGGAGAACATTGAAAGACTTGTCTCGTAAATAGCCTCCGCCCGCGGGAACAGCTTGTCGGTCTGCTTTACGTCCTTCGTAATATAATTCTTAACGCCCGAGCAGCCGCTTATGACATAGAACGTGCCGAACGGGTCGAAGGACGCGTTATAGGCAATCCCGTTTCTTTGAATTGTCTTTGTATCTTTGTCGCTTTTCAGCACCTTGTTGTTATACATGGGTGCGGTGCGGAGATAAACATGGTCGTGGCCCTGAAATACGATGTCTATTCCGAGCTCGGGCATGAGCCTTTGAAGCTGTTTGCGGATAGCTATTACGTCGTCGTCGTCATAGTGCGAGCCGTTCGAGTAAACCGCCTTGTGAAGCACGACGAACTTCCAGTCGGCGTCGCTTTCGCCCGCGCTCTTTCTGAGCCAGCTTATCTGCGCGCCGGAAAGCGCGTCGTCGTCGTCGTTCAGGTCGTTTGTGTTCAGAACCATTACATGGACGTTGTTGTAGTCAAAGGAGTAGTAAA
This sequence comes from Ruminococcaceae bacterium UBA1425, assembly GCA_002329365.1. Classification (GTDB taxonomy): domain Bacteria; phylum Bacillota; class Clostridia; order Oscillospirales; family Acutalibacteraceae; genus UBA1425. The sequence goes on along the minus strand of DCUB01000033.1, from coordinate 34,521 downwards.
CGCCGCTTTCCGTGTCCTGCTCGGGGACGTTCGGGAGCATGAATATTTTGTCGAGAGCCGCGCCCTTTTTCTCGTGGTTGCCCGTAGAGGGCATGAACGCGGTGTTCATAAGCACGTCGGAGGAGCCGTCGAGCAGCCACCTCCACTGTTTGACGTTTGTGCCGCTGTCGACCTGGTCGCCGGAGCTTACGACAAAGTCAGTGTCGGGATACATACTGAACGCTGTGTCGATTACGTTGTGGAAACGCTCGTATTGCCTTGCGTTTTGTGACTGCGAATCGGTAACGTGCAGGAACGTGACGTCGTCGGAGCCGTCGGCTGTTGATATAACGCCCGGTTCGCTCCACCAGCCCTTTTCGGCGTCGCCGACGCGGTAGCAGTATTTGCTGCCGGGTTCAAGCTCCGTGAGCGAGAGCGTATGGCGGACAAGCTTTTGCTTAAACGGGAGCAGGCCGAAAATTCCGAAGTCGACGCCCGGGAATTCCGCCGTCACGAGCTCCGAGCCGGACGAAATGCCTCCGCCCGTTGTGGGAATGCCGGAGAAGGACGGATTTTCGCTGTAGGGTACTATCTCGATGTCAGTTCCCGTAACGCTGTATTTTGTGTACCAGCTTATGTTCCTTGAGGTTGACGCGTCTTCGCCGAGAGTGACGGCAACCATGGAGGGCAGGCGGTAGTTTTCGGTAGTCGCCTCTACCTCACAGTTGTCGTGGGCGTACATAACGGCCTGCATGTCATTAACGTCTGTCGGCGTTACGAGCGCCTCGACAAATTCGGAAAATGTAAAGCCTATCGAATCAAGCTGGCTCTGCGTAAGGTATTCCTCTATGTAGTGGTCGGCAATGCCGTTTATGCTCTTGAAGTCCTTGAACAAACCGAGTGAAAGAATGGAATTGATGATGTTCTTAAAGCTCTTGTCGCCCTTGAAAACGATGCCGAGAACAGCGTCAAGTAACGTCGCGGGGATATGCCCCAGCGTTCCGGGCGGGAAAAGGAACTTGATATTAAGACTGAGATTTGAAAGCAGCGTACCCTGAATCAAATCGTTGAGAAGCAGGTCGTAAAGAATGTCGAACAGGTCGTTTGCGCCTTGGCCGTTTCTGAAATAGTCGATGAAATCGTTTATAAACAAATCGTCCCCGCTGTTCAGCGTAACGTCGTAGAAATATACGAGAGTGGCGTAAGCCGCGTCCTCGAACGTGCCGGGCGCGGTAGCGTCGCCTAAGCCGTAGGTGTCAATAAGCCTGTTGCAGGGGAGTTCGGATACGGGCATTTCAAGAACACGGCTTATTAAATCGACCATCAGGTTCTTGATAATCGCGGGGTCCTGCAGGAATTTTCTTTCAATCTGACCGCACAGGTCGTTGACAAGCCCCATTAAATTCTTTACGGTGAGTATCTTAATGGGACCTAAGGAAATTCCTCCGTTTATGAGGTCGTCTAAAATTTCCTCAAGGTCAAGTCCGTAGTCGGCTTTAAGGGCGCCCACTATTCCGCCGTTTGATTTTACCGCCGAGATGAAGTCGTCTATAAAGCCGTCGACCTTATCAAGAGCAAAGGATTCGATATTATCGCCGAAGGAACCGGAAAACGAGCTTGTCACGCGGAAAGGCTTCTCGTATGCGACGCCCTCAACGACTATTTGCTGTTCGCAGTCTACGTCATAGGTTTTTGTACTGACTGAAGGAACGTCACCTGTGTTGTCAAGAAGAACCTCTCTGAAGAAGTTCGGATAACCCGCAAGTGAAGAAGTTGCGATGTCGTAAAAAACGGAGCCGTTATCGGAAACGTGGCTTGCTGTCTTGTGCTCGTGCATATGCCCCGTAAAAACATAGTGCATTCCGGCGTCGGCAAGCGTTTCGACGCTCTTTTCCCAGCCCCTGAGAACGAAGCCGCCGAATATCGACTCGTGCATTTTAAAGTGCGGCATAAAGCTGTGGTGCGCCATGCCGATGACGGTTTCACCGCTTCTGTTTGCGTCGTCAATCTGGCCGAGTATCCAATCCATTAAGCTGTCGCTGATTTCGCCGTCGGTTATTTGCCTGTCTTCGTCAAGGCCTGTTGCGTCCTTTGTGTATTTGCAAACGTCCATGACGATTAATCTGTAATTGCCGTCGAGCTTAACGGCGTATGAAAGCATGCCGGCTTTTTCGCCCGCGGGAGGAGTGTATTCGGCGCACTTGAGATCCCAGCCGAGGTCCTTGTATATCTCGCGGAACTGCTCGGGGGAAGTCATTTCGGCGCGGTGCTTTACCCCGCCTTCAAAGGATATGGCGCTGAAGCAGTTGACATCGTGGTTGCCGTTTGTTACGATGACCTGAAGCCCGCTTTCCTGCTCGAAGCGGAGCAGACGCTGCGCCAGCTCCCTGTGCCCCTCAAGCTCGCCGTCCTTTGTGAGGTCGCCTGGAAGCAGAACATATTTCAGACCGTTTTCAAGGCTGTGCTTCTGAAGTGCAAACAGCGCCGCGTCAAGCAGCTCCTGACTTTCATCGTACTGCTTCGTAGCGCCGCCGATATATTTCAGATATTCCTCGCAGCGCTCGCCAGTGAGCGAATCGGGGTAATAGTGGGTGTCGGCAATAACTCCGATTTGAAGCGGAGCGTTGCCGCCGCCTTGAATTTCCTCAGCGAACGCGACGATGCCGGAAGTGACCGAAGCCGCGACCATCAGAATACCAAGAAGCAACGCGACGGACTTCTTCAAAAAAGTGCCACCGAATTTCATAAAAAAACCTGTCCTTTCAACGGAATTATATAAATATGCATTCCTTTGTCAAATCTGCTTGAGAAATTTGCCGAGATTTTTCACAAGCCGCGGGATACCGGCGGCTATCTTGCCCGCTCCCTTTGCAGGCTCATCATCACCGAGGATTTTTATAAGCCCGTCCGCCATTTCTTCGCTGAACAGCCCGCCGCTCATGGATACAAAATTGCGTATCGGCGTCTGAACAGCCACTGCAGATGCCATGTCTGAGGGTGCGCCGGCATTAACCATTTTTGTTGCCGTGGAGATTGCCTTGTTAATCCGCCTGCCCCATTTGGTGTTTTTCGCGTCCTCGATGTTTGAAGTGAGGTCAAGCCTTTCGTTTTCCTTTTGCGGCGGGGGCAGCCTGTGACCGAGCACGGCCTCAAACTGAGCCGCGGGCAGATTTACAACGTCAGCCTTATAGTAGTTCGGCGCTAAGGCGCGGTAGTCGGGCACTTCAACTTCGGGCATTGAAGACGTTACCGTTACAGTGGCGCGGAGCCTGACATCTGCCGACGAGGAGCCGACGCAGATATCAAAGTCGCCGCTCTCGACATGCCAGTCGGAAATATTTACGTTGTAATACGCGAACGCCCTCTTTCCGAGCGTTACGGTAATCTTTTTCTCCTCGCCCGGCAGGAGGTCTACCTTCATGAAGGCTTTTAGCTCCTTTTCGGGGCGGAAGATTGTGCTTTCTTTGTCGGCGACGTAAACCTGCGCCGTTTCGGCTCCCGCGACGGAGCCTGTATTTTTAACCCTGAAGCTGATTTTCAGCGACTCCGTGTCTTTTACGGCGCTTTTGCTGAGCCGTATATCAGAGTATTCAAACGTCGTGTACGACAGACCGAAGCCGAAGGGGAAGCGCACCTTTTTGTTTGCCTTTTCGTAGTAGCGGTAGCCTATGTAAATGCTTTCCCTGTATTCTACTGTTGCCGTATTGCCGGGAAAGAAGTTTTTGCACGGGACGCAGTTGCCGCATATGGGATATGTTTCGGCAAGCTTTCCCGAAGGATTAACCTTTCCCGATATTATATCGGCTACGGCTCCCGCGCCCGCCTGACCGGCAAGACCGCTGTACAATATACCCTTGACGTCGTTTATCCACGGCATGGCGACGGGCGCGCCGCCTGCCAGAACAACAATGACGTTTTTGTTGACAGCCGCCACGGCTTTAATAAGCTCGTTATGCGAACGCGGCATATTCATGTGAAGCCTGTCGAAGCCCTCCGACTCGTAGTCCTCCGTAAGCCCCGCGAAGACGAGTGCGGTGTCGGCGGAGGAAGCGGCGGTAACTGCCTCGTACATAAGCTCCGTATCGATTTTGTCTTTCTTTTTGTTGTAGCCCCTGTAATACTTTAAGTCGTAGCCCTCGTCAAGAAGGCAGTCGACGGCGCAGTCTAATCTTGTGGGATTGATAAGCGAGCTGCCCGCGCCCTGATATCTCGGATGCACCGCCATCTCGCCGATGACGACAAGCCTTTTGTTCTTCGGAACGGGCAGAATATTATCGTCGTTTTTAAGAAGCACCATCGAGCGCCCCGCGATTTTACGCGCGAGCGCGTGCTGCGCTTTTTCGTCTGCTTTATGGTGCTTTTTATGCTCCTTAGCCTTCAGAATCAAATCGACTATGCTGTCGACGCGTCTGTCGAGAATGCTCTCGTCAAGCTCGCCGTTTTTTACGGCGTCGACAATTTTTTTCGCGTTTACTCCGGCGGAGGAGGGCATTTCAAGGTCGTTGCCCGCCTTGATGCCGGCAACCCTGTCGTTGACCGCTCCCCAGTCGCTTACGACAACACCGTCAAAGCCCCACTCGTCGCGGAGCACCGTTGTCTGGAGCCACTTGTTTTCGGAGCAGTATGTACCGTTTAAGCGGTTGTAGGCGTTCATAACAGTCCACGGCTTGGACTTTTTGACGGCGCGCTCGAACGCCGCCAAGTATATTTCTCTCAGCGCGCGCTCGTCGACGACGGAGCTCACCGTCATGCGGCGCGTTTCCTGGCTGTTTGCCGCGAAATGCTTAAGAGAGGTTCCCACGCCCTTAGACTGGACGCCTTCGATAAACGCCGCGGCAAGCTCTCCGGCAAGCACGGGGTCCTCCGAGAAATATTCAAAATTCCTCCCGCAAAGGGGGGAGCGCTTCATGTTTACGCCGGGGCCGAGAAGGACGGAAACCTCCTCCGAAAGGCAGGTGTCGCCGAGAGCCTCGCCCATTTCGCGTAAGAGCTCCGGCTCCCATGAGCAGGCGGTGGTGCAGGCCGTAGGGAAGCAGACGGCGGGCACGGAGTTGCCGAGCCCCAGCTTTTTGTGCTCCGGGTCCTGCTTTCGCAGCCCGTGGGGACCGTCGCAGACCATTATTTCCGGCAGACCGAGCCTCTCGATGCTTTTAAGATGCCAGAAATCCTTGCCGTCGCAAAGTGCGGCCTTTTCCTCAAGCGTCATTTTTTCGATGATATCGCCGTGTTTTGACATATTCTGCAACCAGCCCTTTCAAAAACAATATTACGGAAACACCCTTACAAGTGTGTAAATCCTGATGTAGGGAACGGTCTTGACCGTTCCGCAAGCTATAACGAAAGCTTCATTTGAAGCGACTCTCCGGGCTACATTATGAATTAATACAGGAATCGTCTTCAAATATGCCGAGCGTCTTTTCCGCCTCGGCGGCGTCTATCTCCGCCACGCCCTTTAATCTGTCGTTGATGATTCTGTTTCTGTGCTGGGCGTCGTCGAGCGTTTTGCCTGCCTCGTCTATTTTTCTGCGCGCCTTTTCAAGCACGTCGCCGAACTTTGCGTATTGCTGACGCGCGGCCGCGAGCAGCCGCCGCACCTCGTTTGCCTTTTCGTTTATGGCGACGGCGCGGAAGCCCATCGAAAGCGAGTTCAAAAGAGCCGTAATAGTAGTAGGCCCCGCAATCATCACGTTTAGCTCGCTCTGAATTTTTTCACTGATGCCGGAGCGGGAGGATGCGATTTCGGCGTAAAGCCCCTCTGTCGCGAGGTACATAATGGCAAAAGGTGTCGTGACGGGGACGTTTATGTATTTTGTTATGGACTTGGCGGCAGTAAGAACGCTTGCCTCAAGCGACTTCCGCGCGGCGGAAACAGCCCCAGCCACGCCGCTGTCGGCAGCGTCGCAAAAGCGTATGTAGTCCTCCATCGGGAACTTTGAGTCAACGGGAAGATACGCGTCGTGGTCTTCGCCGCTGCCGGAAGGTATCCTGATGGCGAACTCGACGCGCTCCTTTGAGCCGGGATAGGCGGAAAAATTGCGGACGTACATGTTGGGTATCGTCTGGTCAAGTATGTTGCCGAGCTGAACCTCGGCCCATGTTCCCCTCGCCTTGACGTTTGTGAGAACCCTGTTCAGTGTTGTGACGTTATCGGTAACGCCCGATGAAAGCTCCTTCATCTCTCCGAGCGACTTGTAAACGTTTTCAAGCTGGTCGGAAACAGTTTTGAACGACGAGTCGAGCCTTGTCGTTAATGTTGAGGTTAATTTTTCGTCGACGGTGGCTCTCATCTGGTCGAGCTTTTTCTCGTTGCTCTCCTGCATCCTGAAAATTGCCTCTGTGAGCATCCTGCTCTGCCGCTCGTTTTGCTCGGCATTTGTTTTCCGTATGTTGTCAAGCGACAACGTAACCGTTTCAAGAAGCTTCTGGCGGCTTTCTAAGCCCGCGCTGTTCATCGCTTCAATCTTTTCCGTCATGCGCGAAAGCGTCTCGGCAATCTCGCGGCGCATTTCGGTCTGAAACTGGCGCTGCTCGCGACGGCCGCGCTCGGACTCGTCGGAAAGAAGCGTCTGCTGCCTGTCGAGCTGACTTGAAAACACGGCGAGGCGGGAGATGAGCTTTTCGCTGTCGCCGCCGCGTCTAACCTTAACAAGGACTGCTATGAGCAATATAACGCTGAGCGCCGACAATATCAAAGCGGCAAGAGCTAAAACGGACAGGAAGGCGATGTTAATTTCCATAATACTTCCTCCGTAAAAATTCGGTCATAAGTAAAAAATATTATAGCATACGTTGCCATTTCAGTCAATTTATTTTTGGCTGCAGGTGCCGCTATTGACAATATTGTCCGAAAGGCTTATATTGAAAAAGTAAAATTAACACATCTTTAATATATTAATCACACGATGTTTATTCATAATGCTTATACTTTGTACAAATTAAAGGGGGTTTCAAAATGGCAACGGAAAAAATACTTGTTGTTGACGACGATACGAACATATGCGAGTTTTTACGCCTTTATCTTGAAAAGGAGGGCTTCAGCGTAGTTATCTCCAACGACGGCATGGCCGCGGTGCAGGCGTTCCGCGACGCAAAGCCCGACCTTGTTCTGCTCGACATAATGCTGCCGAAGCTTGACGGCTGGCAGGTCTGCCGTGAAATAAGAAAAAGCTCTGACAAGCCTATCATAATGATTACGGCAAAGGGCGAAACCTTCGACAAGGTTCTGGGGCTTGAGCTCGGGGCGGACGATTACGTCACAAAGCCGTTCGACGCAAAGGAGGTTGTGGCAAGGGTAAAGGCCGTTCTCCGCAGAAACTCCGGCGGAAACGACCGCGGCGCCGTTAAGGAGGTGCATTACGACAAGCTCGTAATAAACCTCACAAACTACGAGCTGCGCGTAAACGGCGAAAAGATAGACACTCCGCCTAAAGAAATGGAGCTTATTTATCACCTTGCAAGCAACCCCAACAGGGTGTTCACCCGCGACCAGCTTCTTGACGAGGTCTGGGGCTTTGACTACTACGGCGATTCAAGAACGGTCGACGTGCATGTCAAGAGACTGCGCGAAAAGCTTGAGGACGTTTCCGACAAATGGGAGCTTAAAACCGTCTGGAGCGTCGGTTACAAATTTGAAACCAAGGACTGACATATGCGTAGGAAAAAGAGCAAAAGCGGCTCAAGCTTTTTCAAGGAATACTTTACGATTCTTTCTCTCGTAATACTAATATGCTTTACGATATTGGGAATCTCGCTTACGTTCTTTGTACAGAACTACTGGGAGGACGAGAGAACAGAGCTGCTGTCAGAAAACGCCGACTCGGTGTCCGAAACGCTTGTAAGCCTTGTAAGCTCGGAGCACGCGCGTCAGAATCCGTCAAGCGTCGCGCTTATGATATGCAACGACCTTACTATGCTGTCAAAAGCGATTGACGCCGATATCTTTGTCTGCGACACATACGGAGAAGTTGTTTACTGCAAGGAAATGCGGCTCAGCGACATGGTGCTTTTCACGGGCGAATGTCCTATTCACCAGAAGTACAGGCTGCCGCCGTCTATTGTCGATTCGCTTGACAAAGAAAGCTACAGCGGCACAACAACGCTCGACGGAGTGCTTCCTGAAAAAAGCTTCGTGTACGCGACGCCTATTAAGATTGACGGCAACACGATAGGCATTGTGGCGGCGGTTCAGACAGTTTCCGAAACCATGAGGCCGTTCCTTTTGTCAATCATTGAAATATTCGGGCTTTCGTCGCTGTTCGCGCTTGTCGTCGCGCTTATTACCGTCTACTTCATGTCGTATGAGCTTACAAAGCCCCTGCGCCAGATGTCCGCGGCAACAAAGAGCTACGCCGTAGGCGATTTCAGCGCAAGGGTGACTGTGACGGGAAACAACGAAATGGCCGAGCTTGCAAACGCGTTCAACTCAATGGCAAAGGAGCTTGCCTCTCTCGAATCGTCGCGCCGCAGCTTTGTCGCGAATGTTTCGCACGAGCTTAAAACGCCCATGACGACCATAGGCGGCTTTATCGACGGAATACTTGACGGAACGATATCGGAAGAAAACAGGGAAAACTACCTTAAAATAGTTTCCGACGAGGTAAAACGGCTGTCGCGTCTTGTTACGGGCATGCTTAACATGTCAAAGATAGAGGCGGGCGAGCTGGGACTTAAGCCGCGCGAGTTTGACATTGCCGAAATGCTGTTCAAAACAACGGTAGGCTTCGAGCAGCTTATTGAGAAAAAGGGCATCGAAATAACGGGGCTTGACAAAATCGCGACTACGATAATTCACGCCGACGAGGACATGATTCATCAGGTCATATACAATCTTGTCGACAACGCAGTCAAGTTCACGCCCGAGGGCGGCAGCATAGATTTTAACGTAATATCCGATGCTCAAAGGGTATACGTTTCTATACGCAATACCGGCGCGGGCATTCCCTCGGAGGATTGCGGAAAGATTTTCGAGAGGTTTTACAAGTTAGACAAGTCAAGGAGCTATGACGTAAAGGGAGCCGGCTTAGGTCTTTATCTGTGCAAAAGCATTGTCGAAATGCACGGGGGACAGATTAAGGTCAACAGCGCCGTGAATCGGTATACCGAGTTTTCGTTCTGGCTCCCCTTGAAATAAGACATAAAAATATTTTCTTTTACCTATTGTTAATTACTGATTAATATTTTTGAGTTATTATCCTCGTGTATAAAAGATTTAGGAGGAACAATATATGACCGATGATTATGAAAGGAAAGATACACCCGTATTCCCGGATGAGAGGGAACAGCTGCCCCCCGAGCCGAGACGGCAGGAATATGAAGCCGCGCCCGATATAACACCCGAACCTGTACCTTCGGATAATATCGATAAAGAAGCTGCGCAGGCGGAAGAGGCGCCGGCGCAGCCGGAAGAAACTCCCGCGCAGCCCGAGGCGACCGAGATACCTGCTCCGCAGCCGGAACAGCCGCAGCAGGAGCAGCCGCAGCCGCAAACTCCGCTTCCCTATACGGATTATCGGGGCGCCGGCGCGAATTCACAGCCTTACGGCTCGTTTTCACAAAACAATCCCTACGGCGCCGGTCCGGCGCAGGACTACGGCGCGCAGGGGCAGCCCTATTCGGCATATCCGCAGTATAACCGCCCCGCTGGCGGCGTACCGCCTTATTCACCCTACGGCAACAGGCAGTATCAGCCTTACGGCACGCAATACGGCGGGCATGTTCCGTCGCAGCCGCCCGAAAAGAAGGGAAACAAAGGGCTTAAGGTGTTCTTCTCCGTCCTTGCGGCGGCTGTAATAATCGGCGTTGTTTTTATCTTTGTAGCATATTTCGGGAACAACGATAACGGCATCGGGAAAGACACGACATCAGCCGCCGAAACAACTTCCGGCGCGCCCGTAATCGAAACGCAGTCAAGCCCGTCGTCATCGTCAGACTTGCCCGGAGGCTTCACGGCTCCGCTTACCTCCGTTCAGATAGCCGCGAAGGTAAAACCGTGGGTTGTAGGCATCGTCGTTTACTCAAACAGCTCCGGCTCCGCTTCAAGCGAAGGCTCGGGCATCCTCTGGAAGGAGGACGGCAACGGCTACACATACATCATAACCTGCGCCCACGTTATCAGCGGCTCGGGACTAAGCTATACGGTTCAGACTGAGAACGGCGAACAGTACGACGCCGAGAGAGTCGGTTACGATTCAAAAACAGACCTCGGCATACTGAAAATAAAGAAAACAGGGCTTCCGCTTGCGGAATTCGGCGATTCGGGCGCGCTTCGCGTCGGCGACCCCGTGTATGCAGTCGGCAATCCCGGCGGCACGGAATTTTTCGGTTCGTTTACCTCCGGCGTTGTTTCGGCAATCGACCGTTCCGTTAAAAGCACATATACCATGGTCTGCATCCAGCACGACGCGGCCATAAATCCCGGCAACTCGGGCGGCGCGCTTGTAAACAGCTACGGGCAGGTTATCGGAATAAACTCGCTGAAAATAATAAACACCCAGTATGAGGGAATGGGCTTTGCCATTCCGATTAAGTCGGCACAGCCCGTAATCAACTCACTCGCGCAGCACGGCTATGTGCCGAACAGACCGAAGCTCGGAATCACATACGCCGAGGCAATCGACTACCAGCAGTACAGTATGATTGTGAAGATTAAGGGCCTGCCCTCCGGCTCGCTTATCATCACCGATATAGGGGAGGAAAGCGACCTTAAAAACACCGACGCAAGGCAGTACGACATGATAACAGCCGTCGACGGCAAGGACCTTACGAAGCCCGACGTGCTTATCGACAAAATTGAGAACAGCAAGGTCGGCGACACACTTAAGCTGACGCTGTGCAGAATCGACAACAACTACAAGATAACGCAGTTCGACGTATCCGTGAAGCTTGTGGAGGACAAGGGCAATTCCGAGAAGGAGACCACGACCACGATTAATCCCTTCGATTTCTTTAACGGCCTTTATTAAGGCTGCAACACAACAAAGGGGCTGTCTCATCGTATTGATGAGACAGCCCTGAGTTTTATGCGGGTAAAATCAGATTTCCGGAATAACGACCGGGAGCTCTCTGCCAAGCTCTGCGGACTTGATGATGTAGTCGATGATAACCTGATTGTAAAGAATCTCGCTTGACGGAACGGGAGCCTTGCCGCCCTCCAGCACCGCGTCGAGGAACGAGCGTACCTTCTTGTAGAACAGGCCCTTGCCCTTGTTTTTGCACTCGGGGATGACTGTTGCAACCCTGTTGCCTGCCATGTCGTGATATATTGTCATCGGGCCGCCGATGCTGCCGTTCCAGCACTCCGTCGACGGAATTCTCAAAGCGCCCTTTTTGCCGAGAATAACAGTGTCGCCGGGAGTGTCGAGATGCATTGCCCATGAGATACGGAAGTCGAGGATTATGCCGCCCTCAAGGCGAACGAATGCCGCCGCGAAATCCTCAACGTCGAAGCGCGCCGCGTCGGCGGGATTGTTGTAAAGCGGGTTGTTGCCGAAAAACGCCGACGTGTAACCGCTTACTGTCAGCGGCTTCGGGTAGCCGACGGCGTTAAGAACCATGTCGAGGGAATAGCAGCCGATGTCGCCCATAGCGCCGATGCCCGCCGTTTTCTTCTCGATAAACGTGCTGTTGGGCACACCGCGCCTGCGTCCGCCGCCCGTCTGAATGTAGTATATCTCGCCGAGCTCGCCGGACTGGACAATGTGCCTGACCATCTTCATGTTGTCGTCAAGCCTCGGCTGGAAGCCGATTGAAAGAATTTTGCCGCTCTTTTTCTCAGCTCTGCAAATCTCCACGGCCTCCTCCGTCGTAACGCACATCGGTTTTTCAAGCAACACGTTTACGCCCTTTTCGAGCGCGTAGACAGTACACTCGGCGTGCGTCATATTGTAGGTGCAGATGCTGACAGCGTCAAGCTCCTCCGCGTCGAGCATTTCCTTGTGGCTCGGATAAAAGCGGACGTTTTCAACGCCGTAGCGCTCTGCGAATTTTTCGGCTTTTCCGGGAATGAGGTCCGCCATGGCGACTATGTCGACGTCATCCATCTCAAGATAGCTTTCGACGTGCGCCTCGGCTATCCAGCCTGTGCCGATAATTCCGACCTTAAGCCTTCTGCCGCTCTTCTTTTCTTCCTCGACCTTTGCTTGCATAAACTGACCTAAAACTGCGTCTCCCATGGTAAAAAATCCTTTCTTGTATAAAAATATTAATTGTACAGGGTTTTAAGGTAATTCATGCTCATTTCGGCGCATTCGAGCGGGAATTTATCCATACTCGGGTTATCCTGCTCGACTACTACCCATTTTGTTCCCGCCTTTTCGCACGAAGCGAGTATAGCTTTGAAATCCTGCATACCGTATCCGACGGGGCGGAACTCGAAGGAGGATTCTTCTTCCTCGTCACCGTCGTCGTCGATGCCGATAAGCTTATATAGCCTGCCCTTATTTTCGCCGCTGCTGTAAAAGTCCTTGAGGTGGACTACGGGCGCGCGCCCCGCGTATTTTTCGATGTATGAGGCCGGGTTCTCTCCGCCGATGTTAACCCAGCAGGTGTCAAGCTCGGTCTTAAGCAAATCGGCGGGCACGGTGTCGTAAAGTATGTCGAGCGCGTATTTGCCGTCAAGCTTAATAAACTCGAAGTCGTGGTTGTGATAAAGGAGCTGAAGCCCGAGCGCCTTTGCCGCCTCGCCTATTTTCCGCACTCCCTCGACTGTTGAAGCAAAGCCGTCGGTGCCGGGGCGGCATTCCTCGGTGAGATAAGGGACGGCGACGTATTCGCAGCCTGTCTCGGCATACGGCGAAAGGGACGAAACGGGGTCCTCAAGCATGTCGTAATATGGCACGTGCGCGGCAAGCGGTACAAGCCCGACTTCCCAAAGCAGCTCTTTTACCTCTTTTGCGCTTTTGCCGAAAAGCCCGGCAAACTCAACGCCGTCGTAGCCCATTTCCTTTACTTTTCGTATTGTGCCCTCAAAATCCGCCGCCATATCGTCGCGCACCGAATAAAGCTGCAGCGCGGTGGGGAACCTCATAAAAAATCATATCCCTTCATTTTTATATACAATGAAATACTAACATATTTACTGTAAATCATCAATACAATTTTTAGAAAAAATGTAGAAAACAAAAATGAATAGCCGTATGTATTCGGGCAATAATATGTTACGAACCCTGATTATTTAAGGAGTGTAACGAATTGAAAAAGCTTATTATTCTTCTTGCGGCTGTCGTTGTGCTGGCTGCTGTTTTTCTGACGGGCTGCAACGGAAACACGGACGAGGATCTGACGTTGGCAAGCACAACCTCATCGACATCGTTTACAAGCACCACAGACAACGGCACAACCTCAACGACGATGTTCGGAAACACAACGGACCTGCAGAATGACGGTATTCTCGATACCGAGGACGGTAAGATATCGGATACGACGAACAAGCTTACAATGACGACGACAACAACATCTCCATAACACGAAAAAACGGCTCCGAAGCAGTTAACGCTCCGGGGTCGTTTTTTGTTTCATAAAAAACCGCATATTTGCCTTGATGTGAACGGCCTTGACCGTTCCGCTTGTCAGACATCAAACCTACGGACACGGCGCGCCGTGTCCGTGTGAAGCTTGAAAAGATTCTTCGCTGCGCTCAGAATGACAGGTTTTCGCGCAGGATGATAGCTTAGTGTCATCCTGAGGCGCAACGCGCCGAAGGACCTTACGATAAAGAGCTTTTGGAAGGCTGCGGAACGGTCAAGACCGTTCCCTGCTATAATACCTTAATCTTGACTCATACACATTTGTAATTAACACCATTGATGTAGGGGATAACAAACGGTTCGTCGAGGGCGCCGACCCCTAAAACTATGGCGGTTTGTCAAGCTTTTGATGTTACATGATACTACGACGGTGTTCACCTTACTACGGCGTCGGTTTCCTGCTCGCCGCCGCCCTCAATGCTGACTGAGAGTCTGTTCGGCAGGCAGACAATCGTTTGCGAGCGCCTGCTTATCGCGCCCTGCTTTACGCAAAGCCCGTCGGGGCAGTCGGCGGACATAACGGATATCCCGCCCTTTTCGACAAGCAGAATATTGCCGCCCGTGTCGATTGTATAAGGCTCGTCTACGCTTTCGAGGTCGATGTTATAAATGACCTCCCCGTTTTTTCTAACAACGGCGGTTTGCCCTGTTTCGGCGGTGCGGCCCGAAAAGACGATTGCCGCGACGCACAGAAGCGACGTCAGCGCGAAAAAAAATATAAGGTTTCTGTTTGTAAAAACCCTCTCCGAAAGGGGACTGCTTTTATCTGCGCTCATGATGAAACCTCTCTGCTGCGATATCGTCTTACCGTTTCGCAGATTAAGCAAGGTTTTGTTTTTCGGAACGGTCAAGACCGTTCCCTGCTTTTTGCCTTTTGAAACAGAACCCCATAGCGTGAGCTATTTCTTTTCAATCTTTGCCTTGCCGCCCATGTAAGGACGCAGCACCTCTGGGATATTTACGCTGCCGTCGGCGTTTAGATTGTTTTCAAGGAACGCTATGAGCATCCTCGGCGGCGCGACGACGGTGTTGTTAAGCGTGTGCGGCAGGTAATTGCCGCCCTCTCCCCTGACGCGGATTTTAAGCCTGCGAGCCTGCGCTTCGCCGAGATTTGAGCAGCTGCCCACCTCGAAATATTTCTTTTGCCTCGGCGACCACGCCTCAACGTCGACAGACTTGACCTTGAGGTCGGCAAGGTCGCCGGAGCAGCACTCGAGCGTCCTTACGGGAATGTCGAGCGAACAAAACAGGTCGACGGTGTTCTGCCAAAGCTTATCGAACCACATTTTGCTGTCCTCCGGCTTGCAGACGACAATCATTTCCTGCTTTTCGAACTGGTGAATTCTGTAAACGCCGCGCTCCTCAATGCCGTGCGCGCCCTTTTCCTTGCGGAAGCAGGGGGAATAGCTTGTAAGCGTCTGGGGAAGCGACGCTTCGGGGATTATCGTATCTATGAATTTGCCTATCATCGAATGCTCGCTCGTGCCGATAAGATAAAGGTCTTCGCCCTCTATTTTGTACATCATCGCGTCCATTTCGGCAAAGCTCATAACGCCCGTGACAACGTTGCTGCGAATCATAAACGGCGGTACGCAGTAGGTAAAGCCCCTGTCTATCATAAAATCGCGGGCGTAGGAGATAACCGCCGAATGAAGGCGCGCTATGTCGCCCATAAGATAGTAAAAGCCGTTTCCCGCGACTCTGCCCGCGCTCTCGATGTCGATTCCGCCGAAGCTTTCCATGATTTCCGTGTGATACGGTATCTCGAAGTCGGGCACCGTCGACTCGCCGTAGCGCATGACCTCGACATTTTCACTGTCGTCCCTGCCGATAGGCACGCTTTCGTCAATGATGTTCGGAATGGTCATCATAATTTTCGTGACTTTTTCGCTGAGCTCCGCTTCAGCCGCCTCAAGCTCCGCGAGCCTTTTCGCGTTTGCCGTGACCTGTTCCTTAATTTTTCCGGCTTCCTCCGGCTTTCCCTGAGCCATGAAATATCCTATCTGCTTCGATATTTTGTTCCTGTTTGAGCGCAGGGAGTCGGCCTCTGTTTTTGCCGCGCGGCATTGTGCGTCGAGCGCGATTACCTCGTCGACGAGCGGGAGCTTTTCGTCCTGAAATTTGTTTTTGATGTTCTGCTTTACAAGCTCGGGGTTTTCTCTTACGAATCTTACGTCTAACATATGTTATTTCCTCCGCTGAAATAATATTCATTTCATCATATAAAACAATGCTGAAAAAATGATGCTAAAATATCTTTTGCAGGGAACGTTCCTGACCGTTCCGTAAAATCATTTATTGCTTCAGGCGGACACGGCGCGCCGTGTCCCTACGCCGAAATGTTTACTATGTCTTATTCGGAACGGATAAATCCGTTCCCTGCTGTTTTCAGTGCCCCGTCAGGCAAAGAGCGGGCTGCCCGCAAAGCCGGCGAAGGCAAGCGACAGCATGGCGACGTAAAGAAACATCGCGGGTGTTCCCTTGAACGGGCGGGGGATGTTTTTGTTGCTTTCAAGCATCCGCAGCCCCGCGTTTATCAGCAGCAGCGCGACTATAAAAGCAAAACCCGAACCTATGCCCGTGCCTATGCTCTCGATATAGCCGTAGCCCGCGCGACGATTTATGAGCGGAACGGCATACACAAGCGTATTTACGGCGGATATCCCCAGAGTGCTGAGAAACTTCTTGTTCGGCGCGAGCGTGATTTTTAAAAGCAGCGCCGTGGCGATATAAATAAGAACAAGCACAACGCCGAAAACAGCCGAGTGAACGGCCTCGTTTTGTTTGCCTATCTCCTTTATGTTGTCAAGCGCGCGGCAGATGACGGCGGTAACCGTTGAAAAATACGCAATCATTATGGAAAACGGCAGAAACCTTTTAGGCTTTGCCGACATCCTTATTGCCTCGCTCGAACCGTACCCGCCGTTAAAGACAAGGTTCTGAACGAAAATCGTAAAAAGCGCCGCCTGAATCATGTTGAAAAAACCGCTCAATCCGCGCTCCCCCCTTCGTCGCCCGACGCTATAGCGCGGCTGATTTCCTGCTCCTCAACAAGGTCAAGGTCGACGGGGATAATGACCCTCTCCGCCTCCTCGCGGGGAGCGTCGCCGTTGCCGTCCGTGCTGACGGAGAAATCCTCGCGCGTTACGGGCGGATTATCGGCGCCGCCGCTTTCCGCGCTGATTCCGGCAAGAATATCGTCAAAGGAGTCCTCGGCAGTAAACATGTCCGCGGACATGCTGTTGTATAAAACGTCCGCAAAGCTTTCCCTGCCCTTCGGAATGTCGGGTATCACGGCTTTTGCCGTATCGGACGCTTCGGCTTTGATAGCGGCAGGCGTTACCGCTTTTTCGGCTGTCAAAACGGGACGCGCCGCCTTTTCCTCGACGCGCTGAGGACGCCTTTTCTGTGCCTTTTTTATTTTAAAGGGCATGTCGTGCGAATATTCGCTTAAAAACGCGGAAATAAACCACTTGAGTATGGCGGCCGAAAAACCGAGGACAACAAAGCCGCCGAACGGCATCGTAAGCGCCGGAAGCGGCGCAAAGTCAAAGACAGCCCTGCCCGCCACCGTGCCGGAGCCGAGCAGCTCGCGCACGAAGCCCGACAATATGAGCACGGCCGATACTCCGACGCCAGTCGCCAGCGCGTCGTAAAAGCTGAGAAAGGCATTCCTTTTAACTGCGAATTTTTCGCACCGCAGCGCGACGACGGAATTAGCCGCCATAAGCGGAAGATAAATTCCGGCGTTGTTGACGACGGCGAAGCCCGCCTCGTCTAAAATATACATCAGAGGACATATAAAAAGCAATCCCATAATCATGTAAACTGCGACGCGGAACCAGCTTGACAGCGGCTTGAGCACCGCCGACGCGAAAACCTCGCAGATAATAAGCAAAACGGTAGTTACGAAGGACAGCAGCAGGGCAACCGTAAGGCTTGACGAAGCGGCGACGGCCGGACACAGCCCTATAACCTGGACGAGTATGGGATTTTTTATTATCGTGCCGAAAAGCAGAACCTTTGAGGGACTCAGCTCTTTTTTGCTGTCAGGCATTTTCCGCCGCCTCCCTTCCACGGGCGGAGGACGCCCTTGCGCGCTGCTTTACCTTTTTCCTGAGAGCGCGTTTCTTTTCGCGGCGCAGCAGCCTTTCCTGAAGCGGAGGCCACGCGGCGTTTGCCATCAGCACGGCGAAGAAAACGCCTTCCTCGAACTTGCCGAAATAGCGAAGGAGCATGCACACAGCGCCGGCAAAAGCACCGTAAATAAAGCGGTGAAGCGGCCTTTCCGGCGATGTTGCAGGGTCTGTGACGATAAACACGGCGGAGAACATAAGTAGCCCGGAGCAAAGCTCCATAAGAAGCGAAACAAGCCGCGCGTTTTCGGAGTAGACTCTCGGAAACAGCAACGCCATTACGGCGCAGGCGGCGACAAAGCCGGCCGAGTTTATAAGCGCCCTGCGCCTTACAAATGCGAGGCAGACTGCAGAGCCGAGCAGAACTATTATGCAGGTGACTCCGGCGGCGCCGGGCACGCTGCCGGTTAATATATCGAAAACGTTTATCGTGTTTGGTCTTATCGAGGTGTTGACGGACAGCATATTAGCAAGCGACGAGCCTTTGACGTACCCCGTGCCGGTGTCGAGGACCGGATAGCTGAAGATTTTATCAGGCCAGCACAGGCACATGAACGAATAACCTGCCGCGACGGGTGTAAACGGTGAAAAATCGGTGCCTCCGAACGGCATCTTCACGGCAAGCACGGCAAAGGCGACGCCGGCGGCAGCGGCTAAGGGCGGAAAATCCGCCGGCAGCATAAGAGCCGTAGCGGCGCCTATGAACAGCGAATTGCAGTCGCGCAGGCAGCGCGGGCAGCGCATGAAAAAAGCTCCCGCTGTTTCGCTCAGAGTGCCCGTCAGCATACATATAGCGACGAGCCGCAGAGCAGCGCCGCCGTAGTAATACCACGCCATTACAGCCGGGAGAACGAGAATAGCGAGCATGTCAAAATAAAATGAGCGCTCCTGCCTGTCCGGCTTAATAACCGTTTTTACCGCCAAATTATCACCTCTTTTTTGTATTCCATATTTTATTCATTGCATAAGTGGCTGTCAGATAATATTATATTAGTAGGTATCAGCCGCCGTGGCAACAGGCGGTTTTTAAAGGGGGAGATTGCTTGAAAATCGAGGCGCCTCAGGAAAACAAGATTGTAGTCGAGCTGACAACGGACGATATGTCGGAGCTTGACATTACATATGAAAGGATGGATTATTCCAACATAGAAACAAGACGCGTGATATGGACGCTTCTTGACCGTGCGAGACAAACGCTCGGGCGTGATATCGACCCGTCGGGGAAAATGCTTATTGAAGCTCTGCCGAAGCCGTCGGGCGGCTGTGTTATATATTTTACCGTGCTTGACGACGGGCTAAGAGCGGACGGACGGAGGAATATATTCCAGATTAAGAAGGAACATGTAATGTCGTTCGATTTTGACACGGTCGATACGCTGACGTCGTGCGCCGAAGCGGTTAGCGTTTCGGGCGAGGTGCTGCCGAAAAGCAGCCTTTTTGAGTGCGACGGGAGGTACCGCCTGATAGTGTCGTCGGACTGCCGCCACCAGTGGCTGAAAAATTTGTTTTCGGAATATTGCAGCGGCTGCTGCAGCGGCGCGCTTTTTGCGGAGTTTACAAGGGAGCATTGGAACCTGCTTGCGGAGGATGACGCGATACAGAAGCTGACGATGTGATGAAACGAAAGAATATCTGCTAATTGCCAGACACGACACGCCGTGTCCCTACATACTGATTTTTCGGTATATCAGTAAACAGTTGCCGCAGAATTATTCCGTAGGGACACGGCGTGCCGTGTCCGTTTGGTGGTACGTTTAGTCTGGATAATTCGTGTGCTTTTTTGGACACAGCCGATTTATAGGCACGGATTACGGATGGTACTGACTGACATGTTGGTTTTGAAAACGCTTCATACTGTTCATTTCCGGACACGGCGCGCCGTGTCCCTGCTATTTCAATGATCATGTGTATGTGATTCGGCATAACACAAATTTTGTTATTTCAATATTATCCCTTAATTCATTTGTTACATATATTTCCTTGCATGCTATGTCACCAATAGCACTATATACAACCGTGCCCTGACTGATTTCGCCGAAAAGGTGCTTTTTTTCATACGAACATATTGTCACGAAGTATGCGCCGCTACTACTGTAATCATACTTGTAAAGCCGCGGTGACTTTCGATTAGGTAAATCCATTTGTGCCTTATCTCTCTCACGTATCACTCATACGCCTTTTCCGCCGCGGAGCGTATGCGTGAAATCGCCTCGGCCGCGTCGGGAGCCTTGAAAACAAAGCTGCCCGCCACCATTACATTAGCACCGTTTGATGCCGCTAATGATGCCGTTTCTTCATTGATGCCGCCGTCGACCTCAATGTCGACTGCCAAGCCGCGCTTTTTGCACTCGTGACGAAGCTGTGCAATTTTCGGCAGCATATCCTCAATAAACGGCTGTCCGCCGAAGCCCGGCTCCACCGTCATAACAAGCACCATGCCGATTTTGTCAAGGAAGGGGAACACCTCCTCAACGCTTGTGGAGGGGCGGACGCAAAGCGACGGAACGCAGCCGAAGGAGCGTATCTTTTCAATTGTTTCGTAAACGGGCGAGCCTGCCTCGGTGTGAAAGGTTATAATATCGGCTCCCGCCTGCGCGAAATCCTTAATAAAACGCAGGGGCTTGTCAATCATAAGATGCACGTCGAACTTAAGCGGAGTGCATTTTTTTATTGCCGAAATAACGGGCGCGCCAAAGGTAATGTTGGGCACAAAGCTGCCGTCCATCACGTCAAGATGCAGCATGTCGGCTCCGCTTTTTTCCATCCGCGCGGCCTCCGCGCCGAGGATTGAAAAATCGCTCGAAAGCACGGAAGGAGAAATCTTAATCACCTTTAACACACCTCACTGTATTTCTGACGAGCTTAGATATTCTTTCTGCTTTTTTGTCAGCGTGTCAATAGAAAGCCCGCAGAAAGAGAGCTTTCTTTCAGCCACTTCGTTGTCGGTTTCATCCGGAACGGGCATGAGAGAGGGCAAAAGCCCCTTGTCCCTGTTCCTGACAAGGTAGAGCGCGCTTAAAGCCTGTATTGCAAAGCTCATGTCCATTATCTCGGCGGGATGACCGTCGCCCGCGGCAAGGTTCACAAGCCTGCCCTCGGCTATCACACTGATGCAGCGTCCGTTTTTTAGCGTGTAGCCCTTGATGTTCTTCCGCTGCTCCGTGACGGAAACGGCGATTTTTTCGAGGTATTCGACGTCTACCTCTACATTGAAATGGCCGGCGTTGCACAGAATGGCGCCGTCCTTCATCACTTCAAAGTGGCGGCGCGTTATAACCTCGCAGCAGCCCGTAACTGTTATGAAAAGGTCGCCGATTTTTGCCGCCTCCCGCATGGGCATTACGGAAAAGCCGTCCATGTGCGCCTCAAGCGCCTTGACGGGGTCTATTTCTGTAACTATGACCTCCGCGCCGAAGCCCTTTGCCCTTAATGCGACGCCCTTGCCGCACCAGCCGTAGCCGGCGACCACTACCTTTTTGCCGGCGACTATAAGATTTGTCGTTCTGTTTATGCCGTCCCATACGGACTGACCTGTGCCGTAACGGTTGTCGAAAAGAAACTTGCAGCGCGCGTTGTTGACGGCAATCATGGGGAAGCGGAGTTTTCCCTCACGTTCCATCGCGGCAAGGCGCATTATGCCCGTCGTCGTTTCCTCACAGCCGCCGATGACATTCGGGATAAGCTGCGGATATTCATTGTGTATAAGGTTCACAAGGTCGCCGCCGTCGTCGATTATGATGTTCGGCGCCGACTCGATTACACTTTTAAGATGTTCCTTATAGCCCTCCGCCGAAACGCCGTGACGGGCAAAAACATTAAGCCCCTCTAAAGCCAGCGCGGCGGCGACGTCGTCCTGCGTCGAAAGCGGATTGCTGCCCGTGACAAACATCTCGGCCCCGCCCGCCGCGAGGACAAGGCACAGATAAGCCGTTTTTGCCTCAAGGTGCACCGATAAAGCGACGCGCAGCCCCGAAAACGGCTTTGTTTCGGAAAACTCCCTTAAAAGCCCGTTTAAAAGGGGCATGTGCCGCTTTACCCATTCTATTTTCTGTCTGCCGGACGGCGCGAGCGAGATATCAAGGATGTCGTACACTTATATCAATCCTTTGCGTAGTATTCATCTTCTTCCGCGAGTCCATTAATTCACCGCTTTAAAGCGTCTTTAACCGCATGCGCGGCGAGTGTTACGCCGAATTTCGCGCTGTGGAAATTAAGCCCTCCCTGAAGCCAGACGGCGTAGGGCTCGCGGAGCGGAGCGTCTGCCGAAAGCTCAATGGACGAGCCGGAAACGAACGCGCCTGCGGCCATAATAACCTTGCTGTCGTAGCCGGGCATGTCCCACGGCTCGGGCGTGACATAAGAATCCACGGGGGAGCCGCTTTGGATTCCGCGGCAGAAGGCAATAAGGTTTTCGGCGCCTCCGAGCTTTATAGCCTGTATTATATCATACCGTTCCTCTGCTGACGTGGGGCTTGACTCAAAGCCCAGTTCCTCAAACAACGCGGCGGCGAACACCGCTGTTTTAAGAGCCTCGCCCGTGACGTGCGGGGCGTTGAAAAGCCCCATGAACATTGAACGCAGCGTGCCGAGGCTCGCGCCGACCTCCGCACCGAGCCCGGGAGTAGTCGCCCTGCACGCGCAAAGCTCCAAAGGCTCCCTTTTTCCGGCGATATACCCGCCGTTTCTCGCAAGACCGCCGCCGGGGTTTTTTATAAGCGAGCCTGCTATTATGTCCGCCCCCGCTTCGAGAGGCTCGCGCGTTTCGACAAACTCGCCGTAGCAGTTGTCGACCATAATATACGCGCCGCTTTTTTCGCGGACTGTTTTTACTATATCACCTATCGTTTCCACGGAAAGCGAGGGGCGCAGCGTGTAGCCCCTTGAACGCTGTATATATACAAGCTTGAACTCCTCTTTGTCAAGAGCCCTTGATATGGCCTCAAAATCGGGCCTGCCGTCTTTGTCAAGCTCCGTCTGGCGGTATTCTATGCCGAAATCCTTTAAAGAGCCTCTGCCGCTCTCGCCGCCGATGCCTATTGTGGGGCGTATCGTGTCGTATGGCTCGCCGGTGACGCAAAGCATTTTGTCGCCGGGGCGCAGAAGTCCGAAAAGCGCGACTGTAAGCGCGTGTGTGCCGCAGGTGAACGTATGGCGCACAATTGCCGCCTCGGCGCCGACCGACCGGGCAAAAACGCTGTCGAGCACCACGCGCCCTCTGTCGCCGTAGCCGTAACCCGTTGTTTCGGCAAAGTGCTGTTCGCTTACTTTGTTTTCCCTAAAGGCGTTAAGCACCTTTAACTGGTTTTGTTCCGTTATCCTGTCGATTTTTTCAAGCTGCGGCTTTATTCTTGCCGTTGCCCGTTCAACAAGCCTTTCGGTTTCGACGTCGATTTTTATTATGCTCATTAAAACAATCTCCGCACAGTTTTTGAAAGCCTTACGGCAGGGGACGCATTCATGCGTTCCGCAGGAAATGATAAGCTCCCCATAAGGCTGAAATATGTTCACTCAAGATCCTTCGGCACATTGCGCCTCAGGATGACATAAGAGAAAGAACATTGTCATTCTGAGCGAAGCGAAGAATCTTTCATAGGTTTACGGCAGGCATATATTAACACTTATAAAGCTAAGAAACCGTTCCCGCAAACCACTTTCCCGTTTCGCAAAACCCGAGCGACGTGTAAAAGCTTAATCTGTGCGGCTCGCACAGCAGCTCCGTCCGACGCCCGCTCGACGTGTGTTCCGAGGCAAGCGCGCGGACAAGCGCCCCTGCGTAGCCCCTGCCCCTGTATTCGGGCATAGTGCCGACGGCGCCCAGCAGGACGGCTTCTTCCGTGACAAACAGCGCCGAAGCCGTGGCGGCAACAGTGTCGCCGTCGGTTATTATTAGCATTTCCGCCGTACCTCTGCGGATTCGCAGTGAAATGTCCGCGAGCCAGCCGGGATAGCCGCCCGTAATAAAGCCGCACGCGTTCAGAGTATCGTAAACGCCTTTAAAGCTGAACGCTTCGCTTGCACTTGTGACATAAACAACATTTGCCCCCGCGACGATGCCGGCGGGCGCTTCGACGATGCTGCCGTAGCCTGTTTTTATTAGCTTTAGCTTATCGCCGTATTCACCGCCGCACATGACGCTTTTTGCCCCGCAAAATTTCAGCACGGATGAAAGCTCGTCGAAACCGGAGCCTTCGGAACAGCAAAGCGTCACGGCTCCGCCGACATCCGATATAGCCGCGGTGACTTCGCCGGACGCGTTTCGCTGAACAAAGAACCGTGCGCCGCCTATGTCCTTGTAAGCCTTGTAGTATGCGGCAATCCGCGTGCCGAACACGTCGCGCCCGCAAAATATGTCAAGCCCTGTTGTGTCGGAGGTTATCATCTTACGGAAAAATCCTCCGCGAGAAGCTTTACGAGCCTGTAGGTTTCCTGCATGTCGGACTCCTTTATGACGCACGAGGGCGAGTGTAGATAACGGCAGGGCAGGGAAACAGCGAGAACAGAAACGCCGCCCCTTGATTTGAATATAACTCCCGCGTCGTTGCCGCCCGCCACCTGTGTCTTTGCCTGCGCCTTTATGCCGTTTGCTTTTGCATGCTCAAACGCCGCGCCGTAAAGCTCACGGCTGTAAACGGTGCGTTTGTCCATGAACGATATTACAGGCCCGCCGCCTAATTCGCACACTCTTTTTTCGCCCTCTACTCCCGCTATGTCGGCGGCTGTCGTGGTCTCAAGCACAATAGCGTAGGCGGGGTCTATCGTGTAAGCCGCCGCCTGCGCGCCGCCCGTGCCCGTTTCCTCCTGCGTCGTGAACGCGAACCATGTGTCGTACTCCAACTCGTCGGCGAGCATACGGAGCATTAGGGCGCAGCCCGCCCTGTCGTCGAGTGCACGCGCCTTGATAAGCCCGTCGCCGAACGTCACAAAATCGGAGTCAAAATACGCGCAGTCGCCGGGCAGAACGAATTCCTCCGCCTCCGCGCGGCTTTTAGCGCCGATGTCTATATAAAGGCTGTCCCTTTCGGGGAACTCCTTTTTTTCTTCCTCTTTCAAAAGGTGAACGGGCTTTACGCCTATTACTCCCGGAATAAGCCGCTCGCCCACGCGGACGCTTCGGCCCGTCATTACCGAAACGTCGATGCCGCCTACGTTGTCAAACTTAAGAAGACCGTCGTCGGTGACGTATGTTACGATAAATCCGACCTCGTCCATGTGCGCCGCAAGCATTACTGTATTTTTCGGTCTTTTTCTGCCCTTTTTAAACACAAGCAGATTGCCGGGATTGTCTACGGAATATTCACAGTCGGGGCTAAGCTGCGAAACTATATATTCTCGGACGCTGTCCTCCCTGCCGGACACGCCGTAAAGCGAGCATAGCTCTTTAAGCGTATCAGTCATTTACGACGCCCCCTTTTTTCATTATGTAGGCGCACATCAGACGCGCCGTGTTTTCGATATCTTCGACGTCACAGACCTCTACGGGTGTGTGCATGTTCCTTATGGGGATTGACAGCAGCGCCGCCCTTTTGCCGCCCTTTGAAAACGCGACTGATTCCGCGTTCGTACCCGTTCCGCCGCCCATTACGTCGCGGCTGTACGGTATGGAGTTTTCCTCCGCGAGCATTACAAGCTCCTTTGACATTTCGCGGCAAAGCGAAGGCGCGAAGCCTATCATAACGCCGTTGCCGAGCGGTGCGGATTTTTCCGCGGGTATGCCGGGTGACGCCGCGAAGCTGACGTCAACCGTTATCGACTCGGCGGCATCGGACGAAAACGAGCCTGTTTTGGCGCCGCCGCCCGTTGTCTCCTCCTGCACGGAAAAGAGGACCGTCAGCTTACAGTCGGATTTTTTGTCCTCAAGCATCTCAAGGCAGCGGAGAACAGCCGCAACGCCTGCCCTGTTATCGAGCGCGGCGGAGGATATCCTGCTGCCTATTAGTCTGCGCTGATTGGTTTTTAACAAAATTCTGTCGCCCGGGGAAATCAGTTCCTTCGCCTTATCGCCGCACAGACCTGTGTCGACGGAAAAAGCGTCAAAGTCGGGCACTTCCTTTCCGCCCTTTGAAAGGTGCGGCGGGGTGGACGTCACGACGCCGAAAACCTTTTCCTTTCCGAGGATAATGACCCCGGCGGCAGGCAGAACGCGCCTGTCGACGCCGCCGCACGGCGCAGCCATAATAAAGCCGTCGTCGCCGACGGAGGTGACAATCATGCCTATCCTGTCAAGATGCGCGTCGAGCAGTATGTGCGTTTTGCAGCCGCCGCGCTCGCCTGTAACGTTGCCCAGCGTGTCGGTTTTGACGGGCATAAAGCGCGAAAGCTCGCGCGACACCACAGCCGCGGCTTCTTCCTCGTCGCCGCTGACGCCGTTACTGTCGCATAGCGAAAATATAAGCTTTTTGAATTCTTCGGTTGAGCGCATGGAAGCTCCTTTAAAAATGTCGGTATTTATATATTATTGCCCGCAACGGCGCAAAAACTGTAGCGCCTGAAAACCCGCCCGTTTTACGCTGCGGACAGTAAGGAAACCTTAGTTACAGAACAAAACGAAATCAGCCGAGACGTAACGCTATTCTGTTTGCTTCAAAAATAACCCTTTCCTCGTCGACAGTCTTAATCTCGCCGTTTTCCATAACGATGTCGCCGCCGACTATGACTGTTTCTACGGACGATGAACAGCCGGAGTAGCAAAGCGCGGAAATCATGTCGGCGCGCGGGTTCATGGCGGGGGAGTCAAGCCGCAGAATTACAAGGTCGGCGTTAAACCCTGCCCGTATTTCGCCCGTTTTTTCAAGCCCCAAAGCCTTCGCGCCGTTTACGGAGGCGGTTTTAAGCCCTTCACAGGCAGTAACGCACGTCGGGTCGCGGTGTGAACCCTTGTGGATGAGAGTAAGGAGCGAAAGCTCCCTGAACATATTAAGCGAGTTGTTGCTCGCCGCGCCGTCTGTGCCCAAAGCGACAGTGACACCCTTTTTGAGCAGCTCGGGCACGGGTGCAAAGCCGTTGCCGAGCTTCATGTTGCTTGCGGGGCAGGTGACGACGCGGACGTTTCTGTTGCGCAGAATATTCATGTCGCTGTCAGTCAGCCGCACGCAGTGGGCCGCCGTGCAGGGGAGGTCAAACAGCCCTGCCTTTTCCATCAGAGCGACGGGAGTAAGCCCGTATCTGACAATCGAGCCGCGAACCTCGCGCGCGCTTTCGGAAAGATGGATGTTTATGCCGACATTAAGCTCCGCGGCAGCTTCTGTTACCGCTTCGATAAAATCGGGCGAGCAGGAATAAGGCGCGTGCGGCGCGAGCATAAAGCCGAGCCGGTCATAGTCCTTAAATTGAGCTATATCCGCCTTTGCCTCGCGGAGCCGGCGAAGTCCTCCCTCGTCGCCGCGGCTTTCGCCGACAAGCCCGCGGGAGAGAACGGCGCGCAGTCCGCTTTCGCCTGCTGCGAGCGCGCATTTTTCGGGCATCATGTGCATGTCGAGATATGACGTTGTGCCGGAGCGAATCATTTCGCAAACGGAGAGCAGCGTTCCCCAGTAAAAATCGTCGGGTTCAAGCTTATCCTCCATGGGTATGATATTGCGAAAAAGCCAGTCGTCGAAGCTGAGGTCGTCGGCGCGTCCGCGCAAAAGCGACATGTAAGCGTGGGTGTGCGCGTTTACAAGCCCCTGCACAAGAAGCCTTCCGCTGCCGTCTATAACCTTTTCGGCGCGAAAACCCTCTGGCACGTCGCCGAGCGACAAAATAACGCCGCCGCCGATATACACGTCGGCGTCGCGCACGACATAGCCCGTGCCATCGGGCAGAACGGCGGTAATACCCTTAATCAGCAGGTTCAAACGCAACACACTTCTTCTTAAAAATTTAAAGCTTCAAATATAATAGCACAGTGACCGTAAAAATACAATATTTGCTTGAAAAACAGAAGATATAGTGATACAATACTTCAAGTAACTAAAATCCGAAAGTGCGGGTTGTATGAACAAAAACAGGTTCGGATTCCTACAGAGCGTATCTTTGAGTATGGCGGGGCTTGTTATATACAACTGCGTCATACAGTTTTTTGTTTTCCCGTCCTTCAGCGGCGCCATCGGAGCGGAAGAATTCGGCAACCTGCTCACGCTTTTCGCCCTGCTTTCGGTTTTTTCCGTCTCAATGGGTTCCGGCGTTAATTTTTCGCGCCTTGCCGTAAGCACGCGCTTTGAATCGTCAAACGGCGACTATAACCTTTTTCTTATCTTGTGCGGCGCGGCGTGCGCGCTCGCGGCTACTGTCACGCTTTTTGTGTTCGGCGGGCAGAAAGCTCTGTCCTTCCTCCTGTTTCCCCTTGCGGGCATTTTGTACATGCTTCGCTGCTACTCCGACTGCGAGTTCAAGCTCTCGCTAAACTACCGGCGATTTTTTCTTTACTACCTCATACTCAGCGCGTCAACGGCAGCCGGCGTAACAGTTTTCAGGCTGTCCTCATACTGGGAAACGGTTTTCATAATAGGCGAGCTTCCGGCTGTGCTTTACGTCGTGTCGGTCGGAAAGATATACAAACGTCCGCTCTTAAAGCCGTCCGAAAACAGGCGTCACGTCTTCCGCTCCTGCATGCAACTTGTATTGTCGCAGGCGTTTTCGAATTTCATCCTCAATTCCGACAGGGTGCTTATAAAAACCATTCTCGGTGGCACCGACGTAGCCGTCTTTTATGTTTCGTCGCTTCTCGGCAAGGCAACGGCGCTACTCACGGGTCCGCTCGAAGGAGTTGTAATAGGCTACCTCGTAAAATACGGCAAACCTATCACCAGACGCTTTTTTGCCCTCTGCATTCTCGGCTCTCTCGCCATAGGTGCCGCAGCATTTCTGGTGCTCATCCCCGTGGCGCCGTTTGCCGTCGGTCTGCTTTACCCCGAAATACTGGGCGAAGCGCAAAGGTATTTCCTTGCGGCTAACGGCGGTCAGATTGTTTTCTTTGTCTCAAACCTGCTTCTCGTCATCATACTGCGCTTTACCGGCGAAAGATATCAGATTCTTGTAAACGGAATTTATATAACGCTCTATTTCGCAGTCTGTATCCCCGTTCTTCTGAAAAGCGGGCTCGGAGCGTTCATAACGGCAGTTCTGGCGGTAAATCTCGTCAGGCTCGCCTCCGTTACGGTAATCGGGTTTCTAAAAGCGGCGCCGCGCGACAAAATACAGGCGGTGTTGTCCTAAAGCTTCTTGCCGCAAATTTTACTTGGAGGAAAACTGATGAAATACGGCAGGCTCGTGTTCGGACGTAACTGCGTGCGGGGAAATAATCAATACGGAAACCTCGGCGATTGTTACCAGAGCTACGCGGTCGACAATCTTTACGATTACATGGGAATAAGCCGCAGCGACCGAAGCCTTATAAAAAGAACGGAGATAACGGATTATCGCGGCGAACTGACGCTCCTGCCGCTTCAGGGCTGCTTTATAAGAATAAAGGGAGCGCCTGTTTTTCCCGTTTCGCCCGACATCTGGCCTGTTTTCTTCGGGTTTCACGGAATGTCCGTCGCGGACAGGAGGCATATCCGCGCGCTGCCCGCCGAAACTGTAATCGGCTGCCGCGACGAGCCGACGTACATGCTTATGAACAGGCTCGGCAAAAGGGCGTTTTTAACCGGCTGTCTTACGATGGCTCTGCCCAGAAGGACAAAAGAACCCGAAAACGGCAGGGTGTTCCTTGTTGACGCCCCCGAAGGCATAGAGGCTTTTATGCCGGAGCGTCTGAGGAAAAAAACGGAATACATATCGCAGTCATTCTTCCTTGACAACGGCATTTCAGAGGACGAAACCTACAAAAGCCTTGACATTAAAGCAGGAGAAACACTGGCGCGATACAGGGACGAGGCGTCGCTTATTGTCACCTCACGCCTTCACGTCGCCGCACCCTGCACGGCTATGGGCATACCAGTAATACTCGCAAGGAATTATTTCGACGTCCGCTATTCGTGGATGGAAAAATTTCTGCCGCTTTACACGCCCGATATGTTCCGCTCAATCGACTGGGACTTTAAGGCACCCGACATAGAAGACGTGAAAAAGATTATACTTGACGCCGCGGCATCAATGATAAACGAAACGGCGGACAGAGACGGGCTTTTATCAGAGCTTCATGAGTATTACATGGACAGGAGCAGGGCAAAAATAAAAACGCCGCTTTACACAAGGGCGTACCATTTTATGCAGGGAATGTCGCCGAAAACGGCCGATTACGTAAGAGAGGTCATGCTGCCCCGTTTTACCGTCGAAACCTCAAGAAACAAGCATAATGTTAACAGCAATAAAACTCACCAACGGACGAAAGGATGATAACCATGGCAAAAACACCCCTTAAGGTCGGCGTCGTCGGAATGGGCGGCATCGGCAACACACACGCACAATGCCACAAAAACGACGAGCTTTCAGAACTTGTCGCCGTATGCGACCTGCGCCGCGAAAGAGCCGACGAGGCAGCCGAAAAATTCGGCGTTCCGGCGTTTTACAGCCTGAAGGAAATGCTTTCGGCGCACCCCGAGCTTGACATCGTCGACGTTACGACGTCCGGCTTTGAAAACGGCTCGTGGCACTATGAGCCTGTAATGCAGGCTCTCGACGCCGGTAAAAATGTGCTTACGGAAAAGCCCATCTCAAACGATATAAACGAGGCGCGCGAGATGGTGAGCTTTGCGGCGAAGAAAAATCTTTACCTCGGCTGCAACCTCAATCATTTCTTTTCAGGCCCCGCCGACAAGGCGCGCGAGCTTATAGCCGGCGGAAAAATCGGCGAGCAGGTTTACGCGATGACAAAGGTCGGCTTTAACGGCAGCTCCGTAAACCCGCAGACTGTTGACGTAAACTCGCGCTGGCAGATGCCGTATTCCCACGCGAAGGCTTTTTTGACTCATCCTTTCTCCGTCATGCGCCATTTCTGCGGAAATGTAACGCACATACAGGCATTTATGGATAAGCCCGGCGCGCGCCGCCAGTCGTCGGACCTCATGCTCTCCATCCAGAGCATCCACATGAAGTTTGAAAACGGCTGCATCGGTTATCTGCTCTCCCAGCGCGGCGACGCGCATTTCGGTCTCGGCGGCTGGTGGAGCTTTGAGCTTGCCGGCACAAAGGGCACCTTCTGCATTGAAAACTGCGTCGAAAAGATTACCTACTGGGAAGTAAACAAGGAGCCGGAGGTTACAAACACGGGCATCACCGATTTCGGCGCTACGTTCCCCATAAGAATACACGCGTTCCTTGAGGACGTGTCAAACGGTGTGCCGAAGGAGCACCTCAGAGCCAGCGGACGCGACGCTCTGGCTACGATGGAATACATTTTCGCCGCGATTGACTCGTATGAGTCGGGTGGCCAGATTGTACGCCCGCACGCGCTTCCGCCTATTCACGGCGATGTCGGCATAATCCATTAATACAATTTGCCGGCGGGCTGATTAGATTCTTCGCTGCGCTCAGAATGACATAATAAATGTTTCAGAAATTCTTCGCTGCGCTCACAATGACATAATAAATGTTTCAGAAATTCTTCGCTGCACTCAGAATGACATAATAAATGTTTCAGAAATTCTTCGCTGCGCTCAGAATGACAATGCTATCAGAATGACAGAATAAAGAGGGTTTATACAATGATAAAATTAGGAGTAAACAGCGTGCTGTTTAAGGCGTTCAGCTTCCGCGAGGCGGCAGAGGCTATAAAGCGCTGCGGCTATGACGGAGTTGAAATTTCGGCTATCGAGGGAATGTGCGAGCATCTTAACCTTGCGAAATGGAAGCTCCAGAAGTCCGAGCTTATGGGAATTTGCGAGGAATACGGACTGCCGTTTCTTTCGACTGAGGTCGCATCCCGCGACAGAAACAGGCTGTTAACGGCATTTGAGGCCTGCGCCGAGCTTAAAATACCCGTCGTCAACATAGGCTCCGGCGGCAAGACGGGCGACGAGGAAAGCTTCAGGGAAGCTATGGAGATTATTTCGGCGCTCGCCGCAGACGCCGAAAGCTTCGGCGTTACGCTCTGCGTAAAGGCGCACGTCGGCGCGGCTGTCTACAACACCGAAACTACGCTCCGCATGGTGGAAACGGTCAACTCAAAGGGACTTGGCGTCGATATGGACCCGAGCCACATCCACAGGGCGGGCGAAAATCCGGCAACAGAGCTTGCAAACGTAATCTCGGCAATGAAGCACATACACATACGCGACTGCAAGGGCGAAGGCCCGTCGCCCGGCGAGCCGGCTTTACAGGCATGCGGGCGCGGCGACATAGATTTGTTCGGCTATTTCGAGGCGATGAAAAACGCCGACTACGACGGTCCCGTCTGCCTTGAGGTAATAGGCCCCGCTCTTTCAATGCCCGAGGCGACGGCTATAGCCGCCGAGAGCTACGGATATATGAACGCAATCCTTAAAAGACTTAAGGCAAGATAAAAGGAAAGGAACATCATTATGTCAAAAAAACCAAACATACTTCTGTTCGGCATCGACAGCCTTCGAAGCGACCACATGAGCCTTTACGGCTATGAGCGTCTTACAACCCCTCATATCGATAAATATATAAAAGAGGGCGGTTTTTACTTTGACAACATGTTCAGCCCGTCGGTTCCCACAACGCCGGGCTACGCCTCCATGCTTACGGGCTTTGACTGCTTCGGCACCGACTGCGTCGCCCTGCGCCACAAGGGAGAGCTTCTTCCCGAGATAAAGACGCTGCCCGAAATACTGAGGGACTACGGCTACACCTCGACCTGTATCGGCTTCAAGGGTAATCCGTCGGGCAGAGGCTTTGACAACTATATAAAATACGAGGACTGGAGCCCCGAAAAGGCAGAGAGCATGAACGGCGCGGCTATTCCCGAGCTTGAAAGGCTCGTTTCGCAGGAGCAGCCGTGGCTGCTGTTCATGCGCCATATGGACCCCCATTCTCCCTACTACGCGAAAAAGCCGTTCGACCGCCTTTTCTACGGCGGCGACGAGTTCGACAAAAACAACAAGTCGCTAAAGCCCGTTTACGAGTTCAAGCCGTTCCGCGACTATTTCCTCACATGGTTCCCCGAGGGCTGCACCGACGCCGAGTATATAGTCGCCCAGTACGACGGCAGCGTCGCCTACATGGACGCTTGCATAAATCAGATTCTCGAAAAGCTGCGCGCACTCGGCGCGGAGGACGACACAATCGTTGTTTTCACCTCCGACCACGGCGAAACGCTTTACGACCACGACTGCTATTTCGACCATCATTCGCTTTACGACAATGTTCTGAACGTGCCGCTTGCAATCCGTTACAGCGGTTTCCCGTATGTGGGGCATGTGCAGGACATCTGCCAGCTTAAGGATTTCGTGCCCACGATACTTTCGCTTTGCGGCATTGACCCGGGCATAAAGTTTGACGGGCGCGACCTTACGAAGGCCGTCACGGGAGAGGGAATTCCTCAGGAAAGCGAGTTTTACATCACCGAGGCGACATGGATGCGCAAGCACGGCTGGCGCACGCCCGAGTGGAAGCTCATAAGGGCTTTGGAGCCGGATTTCCACTTCAAGCCCGCCGTCGAGCTTTACAATCTTATAGACGACCCCGACGAATACAACAACCTTGCCGAAAGCGAGCCCGAAACGGTGGCTTATCTTACGGCGCGCATGGAGGCGCACATCAAAAAGCGCGAGGCCGAAACGGGGCGCACAAACCCGATGTACACAAACCTCGACTGGAACGGCTTCGGACGTCCGTTCGTGTCCTCCGAGGAGGCTTACAATTCGCTTCACATAGGCGACCCCGAAGCCGCGAAAAAGCTTCAGGCAAAGCTTGCCGATATGGGTGTGGACGACTAAAGATATAAGGGGATGACCTGCGTTATGCAGCGTATCTGCGTTATAGGCATGGGGACTATAGGAAGTAATCACGCTACGGCATACACACAGTCCGACAGGGCAACGCTTGTAGGAGTATGCGACATAAGGGAGGACAGGGCAAAAGCTGCCGGCGAAAAATACGGCGTTCCGTGGTTCCTGTCCGCCCGGGAGATGCTCGACAATCTCAAGCCCGATATATGCAGCGTCGCCACCGGCGGCTTTGAGTATTCAAGCGACCATTACGAGCCGACCATACAGGCTCTTGAGGCGGGCTGCCATGTCCTCGGCGAAAAGCCTATTTCAAACGACCTCCGGCACGCGAAGGAAATGGTGGAAACTGCCGAAAGGCTCGGCAGATGCTACGGAATAGACTTAAACCACCGCTTCACTCCCGCCGCGCGGCAGGCAAAGAAGTGGCAGGACGAGGGCAGGATAGGACGGCTTCTTTTCTGCAACATGGCTTTGTGGATAGGCAGGTCCGGGGATTTTGAAACGGAGTTTTACCACCTCAAGGCGTTAAACCCGCACAGCGTAAATATAATGCAGTATTTCTGCGGCCCCGTCAAAGAGGTATCTTGCTTTGCGATGAAGGCAAAGGGCAGAAACATTTACTCCACCGCGTCTTTCAACTTGCGCTTCGGGTGCGGCGCGGTCGGTCATCTTACAAGCTCGTACGACATAAAAAGAGGTCACCCGATGGAGCGCTGCGAGGTTGCCGGAGAGGACGGCCGTTTCGTCTTTGAGGACATGTGGCGCGAGGCGGTACTTTACCCCGCGGATTCGTGGGTAAAGGAGGTTTACACAAACCCCGTGTTCGGTGGGTTCGGAGGGTTTTACGACACCTTCCGCGACAGGATACACACCTTTGTCCGCCAGGTTGACGACGGCGCAAAGCCGGAGGAAATAGACGGCAGCGGCAGGGAGGGGCTTGAGGCGTCGCGCGTTATTCACGCGGCGATAAAGTCGATAAAGGAAAACGGCGTGCCTGTCGAAGTTTCCTCGGTTGAGGAATAGATATAAAAGATCCTTCGGCGCATTGCGCCT
>DCUB01000022.1 GCA_002329365.1 Ruminococcaceae bacterium UBA1425 | reverse complement strand
GAACGGTCAAGACCGTTCCCTGCGTAGTATTTTTGCCTTTTATAAAAAACAACAGCAGTTTTTGCCTTGACGGTTTCATGCAAAATACAATAAACGGTCAGGGTATAATCTTGCATATTATTTATTATCAAAAAACTTCGCAGGGGACGCGTTAACGCGTTCCCTGCGGGATGATTCGCTGAACTAAATATTATTGATTCGTTCCGCTTTGCTGGCTGTTCTTAATGTTTTCGACGGTTTTGTCAATCAGCATATAGGCTCTGTCGTAGCCCATTTTCATATATTTCTCGTTCCTGACGACAGCGTTTGACTTGTCTTCCATATTCTTTTCAAGCCAGCCGGAATAATCGTCCTGGGTGTGGGATGTGCGAAGGTCAAATCTGTATTTATAGCTCGGGTTGCCGACGTAGTACATTATATGATAGCCGTAATCGCTCTTGACAACCTCCACGTCTCCGGTCTTTCTGCCCTTGTCGAATATCCACTCGTCGAACTCGGAGACCATCTGTCCGGGCGTTACTCCCTCGTAAAGACCGCCGTTTGTGTTGGAGCCTGTATCCTCGCTGTTTTCATTCGCAAGCTGCGCGAAGTAATCCTCGCTCTTATCGTTGCTGTCCTTCCACTGCTTTAATATCTCGTCGCACTTATCTTTTTTCGCCTTGATTTCTTCTTCGGAGAGTTCCTCGCCCGAGCTGCTGTCGACCGTCATAAACAGTATGTGGCGGACGTCGATTGTGTTGAGCGGATACTGTGTTTTTACCATGTAAAGCACATAATATGCCGTGTCGGTTTCAAACACCTGCTTATCTCCCGCCTTGCGACCGTCTTCAAACGCCCATGTTGCCACCTTTTCGGAATAGCTGCTTGTTATTGTTTTCTTGTCCTTATAATAACTCTTTGTAGACTCGTCGGCGTCGTACTCGTGCTCGTCCTTTTCCTCCCCGGATTCCTTATCCTCGTCCGTTTCCGTATCCTCTTTATCCTCTGTATCCTCTTTTGATTTGTCGTCGGCTTTATCGTCTTTTTCTTCTGTCTTATCTTCCTTTGCAGCCTTTGCCGCATCGTCGGCCGTGTGCTGTTCCTCGGCGGCAGTCAGGAAGGATGCCTCGTCCTTAATCTTGTTAAAAAATGCGTCGGCCTTTGCCTTTAATTCCTTATCTGCCTTTGCCTGTCTTTCCTTGAGCTGTTCGTCGGTTTCGCCCTTTTCCGCCTCCAGCTTTTCTTTTTCAAATTTGTATTCGCGAAGGTTTACAACGTCGTATGAATCGACATCCTTCTTATACTCGGCGTCAAGCTTTTCGTCGGTGTATTTATCCTTAAACTCCTGCTGCTTGTTCTCGCTGTACCTCTGCGTTATTGCCTGCTTTTCCATCATGTCACGCATAAAGCGCTCGGTAATACCCTTGCCGTAAGATGCCCTGAGGTATGCATTGAGTGACATGGATATCCCTTCATGGCTGTCAGCTTCGGGGTCTCCCGCCGCCGTTTTGCGCATTTCCTCAATCTTCTCGTCAATATCCTTTTTTTCATCTTCGGTAAGAGTATAGCCCTTTGAAACGGCTTCGTTATATATTACATAGAACTCGCGGAGGAAATCGACGGTATCCTTGACGAGATATTCGTCCCACATGAGCTTTTTACCGTCGTCGTCCGTCTGAGTGCTTTCCTGTTCCTTCGGTGAAGCTTTGTAATCAAACCCGTAAACGTCATAGCCGTACTGCTGATAATACTGGTATGAGGTGTTGGCCAGGTTGTTGTAGCGCAGGTAATACATATATCCGTATTCGGCAACGCTTATCTTTGTATCGCCGATGGAAAAGGCTGTTTGCATCCGTGCAAAAACACCTGCGCTGTCAAACGCGAAGTATGTAATACCCGCGATAATGGCAACGCTAATAACGGTTGAAAACGTGACCTTTAAAGCCTTTACAAGCTTAGGGCTTCTGATTTTTTTCTTTGCGCTTTTTTTCGCGGCGCTGGAAATGCGCGCCTTTCTTTCCTCGCGGTATATCTCGGCCTTGCTTTTTTCGTTCTTAGCCAATCGAATCATCCTTTACAAATTTATCTGAGCCGTATTTACGACATAACGGCTATATTTTAAACTATTTCTAAAAAATTTACAAGAGCTAAATACAAATTGGATAAAACAACTCACTTATATTATTTTCGGAACAGCTCTCCGCTTTTAAATTCGTCCGCAAACCAAACGCCGCCTATCTCAAAAGACCGCTTGTCAAGATAGCCGAGAATACCCGCGTCCGAGGAGAAATCAAATACAAGCTTGTACGAACAAAGGAACTGCTTTTTATAGCCGTACTTTTTGTTTATCGCGTTCTTACCATATTTGCCGTCGCCTAAAAGCGGATGCCCCGCAGACGCGAAATGGGCGCGTATCTGGTGCGTTCTGCCCGTGAGCAGCTCGACCTCTACAAGGCTGAGACCGTTTTTCGTCTCCAGAACACGGTATTTTGTGCGTATTTCCTTTGCTCCGGCGCGCTCCCTGTCAAAAACAGTGACCTTGTTTTTCTCCTCGTCCTTGTACAGCCATCCGACCATAACGTCCTCGTTCTTTTTTAAGCTGCCGTGGACGACGCACAAATAAAGCTTGTGAAGCTCGCGCGACTTCATTTTCGCGTTAAGAATTCGCAGCGACTCGGCATTTTTCGCGGCTATTACTATACCGCAGGTGTTCCTGTCGATACGGTTGACAAGCGACGGGACAAACGTGTTTTCGGTTTCGGGATTGTACTCGCCTTTTTCGTAAAGGTAGCGCATTACCCTTGTTATAAGCGTGTCGTTATACTCCGTTTCGTCGGGATGCGACAGCAGGCCGACCTGCTTGTTGGACAGTAGAATATTTTCATCCTCATACACAATGTTGAGCTTTTTTGACGCGCGCAGGAAGTCGTAGCTTCCCGACGGCTTTTCGAAGAACTCATCGCTTATATAAAGCGCGACCTCGTCGCCCGTTTTTAACCGCGTCGATATATTGGCGCGCGCTCCGTTTACCTTAATCCGTTTTGTACGGATGTATTTGTACATAAGCGCCTGGGGCAAAGCGGGCAGGCTTTTTGCAAGAAACCTGTCGAGCCGCCGGTTTGCGTCGTTTGCGGAAACAGTCAAAGTTTTCAAGTCGGATTCTCCTGTAATGGCGTGTCATTCAGAACGTTTACGCTTTCGAAATCGCTGTTTTCGTATTACTTTTCAAGCTTCGCGTAAAACGCCTTGTATGTATCCGCCCACTTTGAAACAGCGGTAGCGTTGTAAAAATGCGGCATCATGGCGGTTATGGCAAAAGCCGACGCTACCTGCGAGCCGACCTTTAGTATTTTAGTGAGCAATATCCTGTCGGTGCAAACAGCTTTTGCGCGCTCAAGGAAGTCCTTGAACGAAATTTTCAGCATGGACTGGAGGTTTGTCGTATCGGCTCCTATCGTGAACTCCTTTGCCGTTAATATGCCCTTTTCGAATATAAAATCAAGCTCGCCCGGATTCAGGCGGAGAAGAAACAGCTTCATAACAGCCATCGCGGCGTAGCCGTTGCCGAGCTGCCTGTAATACTCGCTTTGGTATTTCCAGAGCGTCGACGCCGTAAACGAGCGGTTTTTGTCCTCGGTTATCGTTTTGACGAGCATATGCGAAGCCTTGAGCGAGTTGGCAATACCCGAACCAATAAGCGGAACAGTCATAAAGGCGCTGTCGCCTATCGCGGCATAGCCGTCGGCAACCATTACGGAAAGCGGCTGGCGGACAGGTATTTTCACAAAGCTTCCGCCCCTCACACGTTTGTCGCCTAACTGCGGGTTGTCCTTTTTGAGCAGCGCGTGCACTTTTTCTACCTCGTCCCCTGAAAACGGCTCGAATCTGCCTATGAGCATGTCGACGTATTTTTCCTCGGTGGCGAGCCATACTACCCTGCGTTCGCCCTCGTGGAGCAGATAAACCTGAAAATTCTCCTTCGACTCATAATCGCCGACGCGCTCGTAAAAGGCGCGGTACACATAAAAACGTTCAAAGCTACCCACGGAATTTTCGATTCCGCAGACTTTCGGCAGAGCGGAACGCAAGGGCGAATCGAGCCCCGCGGCGTCTATGACAAGGTCTGCGTAAACTTCTTCCCCGCCCTCGAGGCAAATACCCGCCACACGGCTGCCGAGCATTACGGGGCCTTCGATTTTGCAGGAATACCTGAACTTCACCCCGCATTTCTCGGCGTGGGATATGAGGTGGGCGTATATATCCCTGCGCTCCATTTTTATTTCGAGATCGTTTTCCGGCACGTTTTGCGTAAGACCGATTCTTTTTGAAGGGCTGAAAAACGTCATGTTTTCCTTGAACTCATATCTGCTGCGCGGAGGGTACGGTATGTTGGCGGTTAACAGGGAACGCGGAGCGAAAATGTCCGTCCAGTCATAGCCGAGATCTTTCTTTTCCTTCTGCTCAAACACCGTTACGTCAAAGCCTCTTCTTGAAAGGTCGGCCGCCGCGGCAAGCCCGCCGTGCCCGGCACCTGCGACTATAATCTTTTTTCCCACTTTTTACACCTCGTCTTTTAGATGAGTAATCTTCAAATGAGTGAAGCTTTTATTGCATTGCGGAACGGTCAAGACCGTTCCCTACGATCAGATTATAGCATCATGTTTGTTTCGAAATTTGTTTTTAACATTTGACCTTGACCAATAATCAAAATCGGCAGGGAACGTATTCATGCGTTCCGAAAAGACAAACTGAAATGTGAACTCCGCAGAACGCATAAATGCGTTCCCTGCAATGTGTCTGCAAAAACTATTTAAGACTGCAAGCGCAAATTATATTCCTCTTGCATGTAATGACCTTCAGTCCGGGCGATTTTCTGTTGATGATTCCTTGTTGCCGAGTTTTAATCTTTCGGGAAGCTGAGCGAGAATAATAGCGGCAAACATGACGGCACAGCCAGTTATTTCCCTTGCGTTCAACGACTGCTTTAAAATCACCCAGCCGAATATGAGCGCGAAGACAGATTCGAGGCATAAAAGCATTGAGGCTATTGCAGGCTCGGTATATTTTTGCCCCGCGACCTGGAACGTAAACGCGACGGAGCAGCTCATTATTCCCGCATAAAGCAGCTCGGGTATTACCGACATTATCGCGCTTGTTTCGGGCTTTTCAAAAATGAACATGCATATAACTGACAGCGTTCCCGAAACAAGAAACTGGAGGCACGACAGCTTGACGCAGTCGACCCTTTGGGAAAAGTGGTCTATGGTGAGAATGTGAGCGGCAAAAAACATAGCGCAGAACAGTGTAAGCAGGTCGCCCTTGTTCAGGGTGAAAGAGCCGCTGATACAAAGAAGGTACATACCGAACGCGGCGACAAAAACGCAAAACCACACAATGGGACGCACTTTTCTTTTCAAGAACAGCCCGAATACAGGGACCAATATCATATACATGGCGGTGATAAATCCCACCTTGCCGACAGATGTATATCCGAACGCCGCCTGCTGGAGATTTGAGCCGAAAAACAGTGGAAGCCCGCAAAAAACTCCCGCCTTAAAAAGCTCCTTTTTGTCCTCAATTTGTTCCGAAACGGCTTTTTTGCTTTTGCCCTTAACATTGTTTATAAGTATAACCGGCAGCAGCGACACGCATCCTAAAACAGTCCTAAGCCCGTTGAAAGTGAATGCTCCGACGCTTTCCGTGCCGACGCTTTGCGCTACGAACGACAGTCCCCAGATAACGGCCGCAGAAAGAAGCAGCGCCGGTCCTTTAACTTTTCCTTTAATCTTTACCACTCCACGTGCCGCTTGATTTCGCGGCCTTTCTGTTTATTAGAAACTTCGGGGATTTATATATTTTATCGCCGCCGTATTTTTCAAGCACGACAAACGAGAATGTAACAACAAGGAGATATGGCAGCGGGCAGAATACCCCGGGATTTACAAGCGACATCATTTCTATGCCCAGCCACGACATAAACACGGTGCATGTGAAAAAGTCGATGTTCAAAGCGACGGTACGAAGCCTGACGATATACTGATAGGCAAAACAGGCAACGCCGAAAAGCCCGAAGCTTCCGATAATCTGAAACGGAGAGGAATGATACCAGCAAAGCGAAAACTTTGCCGACGGGTGAATATCCCTGTTGCCGAAATAGCCGAGCCCCCTGCCGAACAACGGATTTGACCTGAAGTCCTCCACCGCGCGTTCGAGCAGTCCGAGGCGTATTTTGTTTTCGTCGTATTCAAACATTCTTTTAACTGTTTTGCCGATAAAGCTGAACAGGTCGCTTGATATAAGAACAAAAGCAAGCGCGAGGCACGCCAATATTATGGTGTTCTGCTTTCTGTGCTTTTTGTCAAACAATAATATCATGAGCTGACAAAACAAAAACTCAACTGTTCCGAATATCAGTCCGCCCCTTGAGCCGGAGATAAGCATTGCGAAATAGCCTAAAAAACCCGCGGCAAGCCATATGCTGTTTTTACGCGACTTGAAAAAAGGAAACGGCATGGATATCATGATAAGCGAGGACAAATTGTTTCGCCACTGGAAATCGAGTATCTTTCCCGTTTCAAGCACCCTGCTCATGTTTGCAAGATAGTATTGAAAAACCATGAAGCAGCAAAACAGGCACAGTGCTGTCATGATGTCTGAAAAGCGTTTGCTTAAAGTTTCCCTGTCGCATTCTTTCAGGTATGACGATACGGAAATATAAACGATAATCATTCCTATGCCGAGCGCCGACATATAAAACAGCGACACGCCCGAAAAATATTCCTTCGCGGTGATTTTAAACAAGCCTCCGAGCGACACAGCGGCAGCCGCCGCGACTACTCCGGAGAAATTTGGGCCAATTTTAACCTTCGGTCTGTATCTGACGACATGAAAAACAATCGAAAAAACTACGGGGAACACCAGCCACCAATAGTTTATATATGTATTATAGCTGCCCGCGCACTTTATCTCGAACGCGGACAGAAGTAGGAAGACGGGCGTTGTCGCAAGCAGGTCGTCGGTAAAAACAAGAACAAGCATTATGACGGTAACGAATACCAGCATACCCGCAACCTCCATGCCCGTTGAGGTGACTATGCAGGCAAGCGCGAAAACGGTATAAATAAAGTAAACCGAGCTGAAATATCTGCGTATGGCAGCGACAGCTCCCGATATCAAATTCATTCCCCTCTTTCAGTCGGTGACATTGTGTTCATAACCAAAATATTATACAACAATTTGAGTACAAAAGCAATAAAATATTACGCATTTGTAAATTCTATGAAATATCTGAAAAAATTCGGTTAACCCCCTTGATTTTTGAAAAAATTAAGATAAAATAGATTTAGCACTCAGGAAACATGAGTGCTAAAAATTTGCAATACTTTATATGGAGGTAATATTATGACACTGAAACCACTTGCAGATCGCGTAGTCGTTAAGCTTGTCGAGGTCGAGGAAACGACAAAGAGCGGAATCATCCTTGCCGCCTCGGCGCAGGAGAAGCCGCAGATTGCGGAAGTTATCGCTGTCGGTCCCGGCGGAAACGTCGACGGTAAAGAAGTTGAGATGTATGTAAAAAAGGGCGACAAGGTTATCACAAGCAAGTATTCGGGAACAGAGGTCAAGCTCAATAAAGAGGAATACACCATTGTCCGCCAGAGCGACATCCTCGCTGTCGTCGAGGACTGATTAGGCTCTGCAACCTTTCCGGTCAGCAGGGAACGCATTTATGCGTTCCGATGTACGACTGATATTTACCCTGATGCAGCGACACGTTGCGCCGTGTCCGAAGCATCGCAAAACCTTGTGGAACGGTCAAGACCGTTCCCTACAGCTTTATTTTATGTTTCATAATTGTTCCGGCACTGATTTTCCATCAGCCTTTTTCGCAATTGACTGACAACACTTTAAAAAAGGAGAAATCATAATGGCAAAACAGATTATTTACGGCGAAGAAGCCCGCAAGGCTCTCCAGTCAGGTATCGACAAGCTTGCAGACACCGTTAAAATCACTCTCGGTCCTAAGGGTAGAAACGTCGTTCTCGACAAAAAATACGGTGCTCCCCTTATTACGAACGACGGCGTAACCATCGCCAAGGAAATAGAGCTGGACTGCCCGTTTGAGAACATGGGCGCGCAGCTCGTTAAGGAAGTTGCGACCAAGACCAACGATGTCGCGGGCGACGGCACCACGACGGCTACCCTTTTAGCGCAGGCGATCATCCGCGAAGGCCTGAAGAACGTCGCGGCGGGCGCCA
>DCUB01000003.1 GCA_002329365.1 Ruminococcaceae bacterium UBA1425 | reverse complement strand
GCGAAAGGAATGGTCATAAACATGTAGGAAGGGGGATTGCTCCCGCTTAAATTTCATGGTAATAGGTCATAAAAACTATAACCGCCCGATTTCAGCGAAACAAAGCGAAATCGGGCGGCTTTTATATCTACTATATCAATATCAATACTGCCTCGAAAGGCGTTCCTCGGCCTGCTCTCGCGTTATGATGCCGGAATTGCACTCGGTCATAACCTGAACGTCTTTATCCCTGAGATTATATGACAACAGTATGACAAAGCCCAGCGCGTAGCCTACGGCGGGTATAAGCGTGTACGCAATCCACAGCCCGTGAAGCGCCCGGCTCGTTTGAGTGGCTCCCATTTCGGCAAGCTCCGCAAAGCTGGCGGCGTTTACCTTCTGCCAGCCGAACCAGCCGATTATGAACACTCCGAGCGAAGTGGCGACGGAGCCTGTAAGTTTTGCTGAGAATGTCTGAATGGCGAAGGTAATTCCCTTCGCGTCGGTGCCGGACTTGTACTTGCCGTATTCGGCGCAGTCGGGGGTAAACATGAACAGCAAAAGGGCGTTAAGTCCCGAGGGCACCCCCTTCAGAATTGTCAGAATTATAAATACCGTAACATTTTCGTAGCCGACAAGATACTGGACGAGATAAACAGCGGCAAGGATGGCGGTGGTTACGGTGAACAGCATTGCCTTGTCAAACCTCGCGAGAATTTTGTTCACGAACGGCACGAAAATCAACAGCGGCAGGTATGATACCGCCTGCAGCATAAGGCTGAACATCTCGTTATTGAAAAGATAGTAGCACACAAGCATGTTGAGCGATTCCGCAGTGGAAAGACAGCCCCTTACCATAAATGCCGTGTAGAAGATAAGCAGGTATTTGTTTGAAAAAAGATACCGAAACATCTCCGCAATGCCGAAATCCTGATGCTCCTCGGAGTTGTAGTTGCGCTCCTTGCCGCGTATGCAGATAGGTGTCATAAACAGCAAAGCAAGCACCGAGCAGATTACCGACGTTACGGTGTAGCTTAATCCGACCTTCTGGCTTACGAGCACGGTGCCGAGGACATAGGCAATTACCGTTCCGACGCCGGAAAAAATACGGGAAACGGACAGTATGGACGTGCGCTCCTGTATGTTTGCCGACATGGTTGTGACTATGCCGTATATGGGAATGTCGCAGAGAGTGTAAGCCGAATCCCACAGGATGTACGCCACGGCAAACCAGATTATTCTGCCGCTTTCGGAAAACGAGCCGGGTATGCCGTAAATCATAACCGTCGTAAGCGGGATAAAGATTAAAGATATCCGCAGCCACGGCAGAAACCTTTTGTTGCCCTTGAACTTAACCTTGTCGAAGATTACTCCGAAAAAGATGTCGTTGACGGCGTCCCAGATCTTAACAAGCAATATGACCGTGGCACTTTTGATAGGGTCAATGCTGCTAAGCAGCAGGTATGTAGTCAGAAAATTCGAAACAAGCGTGTAGATTATGTTCTGACCGACCATGTAAGAGCTGTAACAGGCGCGTTCGGCACGGGTGGTTATCCATCCCTCTCTTTTTGCTGC
This sequence comes from Ruminococcaceae bacterium UBA1425, assembly GCA_002329365.1. Taxonomy (GTDB): domain Bacteria; phylum Bacillota; class Clostridia; order Oscillospirales; family Acutalibacteraceae; genus UBA1425. The sequence continues at coordinate 8,751 of DCUB01000003.1, read as the reverse complement.
AGACTTTTCTTTCTGTTTTTCCATATCTTCCTCCGAATAATCATTGTATCATTTCGCGAGTCGAAAGGCAAGCCACGGAATTTAAGTTGAAAAAACTGTTTGATTATTTCTGCTTAATGCCGTATAATGTATAACAATAAAAGGAGGCGGTAGGATTGTCGTTGATAATAAAAAGGTTTAAGAGTGTCCTGTTCTCTGTTATAGTCTTTTTCACCTCGCTTATTACCACCGGGCAGCGCCCGATAATCGCCGAGATTCCCGACACGCAGCCGGGCGAATACGGCCAGTGGGTTGACCCGTTTATCGGCACGGGCGGCATACCGTGGACATGCGCAATGTTATCCCCCGGGGCAACGGCTCCCTTCGGCATGGTAAGGCTTAGCCCCGACACATCCTTTATAGGCGGGGCTTACATTTTCAAAACGAACACGTCGGGCTATTATTATAACCACAACTATATTTTAGGCTTCAGCCATACAAGGCTTTCGGGAACGGGCGCCGAGGATATGGGACATTTCAGGGTTACGCCCGCCGTCGGAAATGCCGACCCGACAAAAAGGCTGAAAAGACCTCTGCTTTACTCGCACAAGCAGGAGGACGCGACAGCAGGGTATTATACCGTAAACCTTCCGACAATAGGCTGCATAGCCGAGCTGACGGCGACCGACCGCTGCGGCGCGCACCGCTACACCTTCAAAAGCTCCAAGGACGCGCATATTTTCATAGACGCCACAAGCGCCATTGCAAATGGCAGGGCGGAAGAAGGACGCGTAAAGATAATCCCCGGGGCGATGGAAATCGAGGGCGAGGGGCGCGTTTTCACCGGCTTTGCCGGCAGATACGGCGGACTTAAGGGTTATTTCGTCGCACGCTTCAGCAAGCCCTTCGTGTCATACTCGACATGGGACGAAAACGGCATTGCTAAAGACGGCAAAGAGGCTTCGGGCAATGACACGGGCGCAGACATTAATTTCGGCAACATAAAAGACGAGCCGCTCGAACTTTTTATCGGCATAAGCTTTGTAAGCCTTGAAAACGCAAGGGAAAACCTTGATACAGAAATAGGAGATAAAACCTTTCAGCAGGTAAGGGAAGGCACAAAAAACAATTGGGAGAACCGGCTTTCGAGAATAGACATAGATTCAGACGACGACGAGATAAAAAGGGTGTTTTACACATCTCTTTACCACTCCATGATAATGCCGACGAACTTCACGGACGTTAACGGCGAATACCTCGGCTTTAACGGTCAGGTGGGGCGCGCCGAGGGCTTTACATACAGAACCGATATGTCGCTTTGGGACACCTTCCGTACCGAGCATTCGCTGCTTAATCTTATCGCTCCCGAAATACAGACCGATTGTCTTAACAGCCTTGTATGCATGGCGAATATAGGCGGAAGCCTGCCGAGGTGGCCTTCGGGCGGCGGCTATACGGGCTCCATGTTCGGCACGCCCGCCGACATGGTTATAGCCGAAAGCTATCTGAAAGGAATAACGGATTTCGACGTTGAAACGGCGTACGAATATATGAAGATGTCGTCAGAACAAAAAGTCGAGAATGATGGACGCGAAGGCGTCGAGGCATATAATCAGTATGGTTATGTGCCGGCGGACGTTACGAAAAGGTCGGTCAGCAAAACTCTTGAGTACGCGTGGGCCGACGCCTCCATTGCGCTGCTGGCGGAGGCTCTCGGAAAGAATGACGAGGCGGCTTATTACAGGGAAAAGTCCATGTATTACAAGAATATATTCAACCCCGGAACAAAATATTTTCAGGGCAGAAATTCCGACGGCTCATGGGTTGAGCCGCTTAAACCGAACCTGAATACCTATTTAGACGAGATTCGTATTAAAAAGGTTTCCGAGGCATACTGCGAGGGAAGCGCGCGCCATTGGAGGTGGAGCGTGCCGCAGGACCCCGAAGGAATGATAGAGCTTTTCGGCGGCAGCGATTATTTCGTAAGCGAGCTTCAGGACTTCATGTCCGGCGCGAGCAAAAAAAGAGCCGCATTAAATCCCGGCTCGGCATACTGGCACGGTAATCAGCACGACATACACGCCGCCTATCTTTTCAACGACGCCGGACGCCCGGATTTAACGCAGAAATGGGTTCGCTGGATTCTTGCCGAACGTTACAGCGACGACATCAACGGGCTTGACGGAAACGACGACGGCGGAACATTAAGCTCATGGTACAACCTTTCGGCTCTGGGGCTTTACCCCGTCGCCGGAACGGACAGGTACTGGATAGGCTCGCCGAACATCGACGGCGCAAGAGTTAACCTCGGCGGCGGAAAGATTCTTAACGTGGTTGTCGAAAACCAGTCAAAGAACAATGTCTACATACAGTCGGCAACGCTTAACGGAGCGCCTCTTACCTCATATTACCTCACGCATTCGCAGATAGCGTACGGCGGTGAGCTGAGGTTTGTTATGGGCGGTTCACCTGCCGAAAACGGAGGCTTTGCCGGAACGGAATAGCGTTTGTATATAGCGCGTTAACTTGCTCCTAAAAACAAACGGTCAGGACAAATCCCCGCATGCTGCTTTCCAAAGCTGTGGAAAGAACAGTTGCAGGAAGTGTCCTGACCGTTTTTTATGCTGCTTTATTATACCGTGCTGCCGCGCAAACCATAATCGGCGGCATGAGACCTGTCAGTAATTTTTTCCGCGGAATACCTGCTCGGAAGATATTCGACACGGCTGTTTATGCCCGTGAAGAGCTGCGCGTCCTCCGTCCGCCCGTACCAGATATTATACCTCATAAAGTCCTCTATTGTATCTGTCGGGTTCATGTCGGTAAAACGCAGGTGAACCGGCTTCTTTTTAAGCTGAGAGGCGCGGCCGACGACCGCCGAGCGGAAGAACGAGTGAAAATCATAGCGCAGGTCTGTTTCTGTTACAGGCTCGCCCGGCTTTTTTATCAGCGCCTTCTGGTATTCGATAAGGTCATAAAGCTTTTCGGCGTCCTCCTCAATTTGTGACAGGAAACCTGCGACTTCCCTGTAGAACCTCTCTTTTTTAATTACAATTTTTGTGTAGGCATAATCCTCAAATTCCCATAATATGTTGCCCATACCCTCATACGTCCTGTAAAACGGCTCGTCACTGGACCGCAGGCTTGACACATAATCATCAAGCTCGGAAAAAACAGAGCCTATTAGCGTATCGGACGTCATGGAAAGCGACCAGTCTATAAACGACTCGTAAAAGGCTTTATACGACATTCCTTTTTCAATGTGGGCATAAATGGCGGGCACGCGTAAAAGACCGCAATTGTGGAAAATACTTATGCACTTGGCAAACAAATACGTCCTCAGCCAGTCGTCGATACTTAAGGTGGACGTTGCAAAGATTATATCGGAGTATTCGGGAATATCGTTCTCCGGTGCTACGCAATGATGATGCAGATTAAGCTTACTCTTTGTTTCGATGCCGTATTTGCGGATGAATTCTTCGGAGCCGAGCTGCGAGTTCGGCAGAAGCACGCAGGGGTAAACGGCAACGTTGGTGTGCTGGTTGCAGGAAATCAAAGTGTCGATACCGTCGGTGAAGGATTCATAGGTTTCGCCCGGAAGCCCTAGTATCAGCTCCGAATATGCGGGCAGGCCAGCTTCGTTATGCTGCTCTATAAGGTCGCAAAAATGGTCAAGCCTCATGTTTCGTCTGTTGATGTTGGCGGAAACATCCGAAGACATGCTTTGAAAAGAAAGCGTCATAAATTTGCTTATGCCGTGTTCGTACAGTTTTTTGCCAATTTCGAAAACGGACTTATTCTTTATAATCGAATAGTTCATTTTAAACTTGCACGGATAGCCGGTTCTTTCTTTTGAATCGATAAGCAAATCGGCGATTTCGTTGTCTCTTTTGAACATTCCGAAATTCGCGTCGGCGCCGTAAATGTATTCTATCTTGTTTTCCGCCATCCATTCTATTTCTTTTCGCAGGCGCTCCATAGGGAAAAACCTGACCTTTGAGTGTATTGTTCCCCAGTCGCAAAAGGCGCAGCTGTTGGGACAGCCCCGGTTTGTTTCCCAGACAATCGAGTACTTATATTTTTTGTCTTTTACAATATCGTCAAAATAACCGGCAAGATAAGGGGAAGGATAATCCGTAACGTCACAGAGCTTTCTGCGGTCGGTCGTAATGACGGTTCCGTCCTCCCTGCGGTAGGAAATCCCCAAAATGCCTGAAAGGTCGCTGTTGCCGTCGTAAGCTAACATCAGCTCCGTAAAAGTTTCTTCACCTTCCCCGTGAACTATAACGTCGATATACGGGTTATCTTCAAGGAATTTGCCGTCGGGACTCATGTTATGCCCGCCGAAAATTATTTTTACGTCGGGCCACACCTCGCGCAGCCTTTTTGCGTAAGCCTTGTTATACTCGGTGTTCCAGATATAACATGAAAAAGCCACGGCAAAGGGGTGTTCAAGGGATGCGACGGAGGTTTCGATGTCCTCCCTTAAAAAAACAAATCTCCCGAAACGGTACAGTTCTGAAAACTTAGTGTTGTTCCATGCATATGCGGCAATACAGCTGACAGAATAAGGAAGATAGACACAATCAGTCTTGTCACAAATTACGGAACTTACCTGAACGAAGTAGACGTTTCTTTTCACCGTTGTCACCTCTAAACATATAAGAATATGGCATAAAACGAATTCGAAGCGCAGTACCGATATAGGAGATGCACTTTATGATTTCCGTCTTAGCCCTGCCGTCGTCCCTTAAGCTCCACTTGCAGGGGATTTCAATAATTTTGCAGCCTGTCCTGATTAATTTCAGCCCGCATTCAAGATAGAACGCTTCTTTTTCTTCCGTATAGTTCAAAGCACGAAGCGTGGAAAGAGGCGCTATCTGATATACGTTTGAAACATCGGTAAGGTTTGTGCGGAACATTATGCCCGTCATGCGGTTAAAAATGAAATTAAGCACGAGCTTCAGCCTGTTGTATCCTTTGAAGCTGCCGGCGTTCAGCCAGCGGGATGTTGTAATAACAGCATCGGGATGCTCCTTTGCAAGCTCAATCATCCTTGCGGCCGCTTCAGTTTCTATCTCGCCGTCGGCGGGCATGAGGATTATGTGTGTTCCCTGCGCGACTTCAATAGCCTCGCGGCAGGCGTTGCCGATATGCGGTTTTTTTTGCATGTACACGGATACGGGGACATCGCCGCCGCTTCCTTTCAGAGACTCGGCTGTTTTAAGATTTTCAGGTGTCGATTTTGGCGCGGTGACTATTACTATCTCGCAAAGGTCGTTGTGGTCGCAGGTGCGCAACACGATGCTAAGCGTTTTACGCAGAAGATCGGTTTCGTTAAAAGTCATAATAAAAATGCTTACGGATATTGACATAATTCACCTTTAAGTTTATACTCTTACGAACTCATTATAACACAAGATGTGAATTTGTCAAATACTAAACATAAAAATCTTATTTTATTAAATAACAGGAAGAATAAGTAATGTATCTCATATAACGAATTATACAGCGCATTATTTAAAAAAATTGTCAAATTATAGGAATAAAAAAATATCTGTCATAATATAATTCTTTATCATATGATAAAGTATGCGAGGCAACCGAAAATTTTTGTTGACAACCAGGCGTACATGTGTTATCATCAATGCAATATCTTACAACGGAGGCTATTTTTACGAAATGATTTCAAGGCTTGCAGTCCTTAACACGCTAATCGAAGCTACCGCTCTTCTACTATCAGACGGGGGCTCAGATTCGTGTTGGCTGCAGCATGCATATTGATTTTGTCGGATTATTGACGATAACTTCAACGGCTTGCAGGGCAACACCTGCAAGCCGTTTTTTATATTCCCGTGAAGGATGACACATATCGGTTTATTGACGAGGTCACAAGGCAAAAAGCCATGACATATTATTATTCGGCCGCAAAGCGGCCGGAAGGAGGAAGCTATGAAAGGTCAAGTAAAAGTATTCGACACTACACTTCGCGACGGTGAACAGGCGCCGGGCTGCAGCATGAACCTGCATGAAAAAATCGAGGTTGCGAGACGACTTGAAAAGCTGAACGTCGACATTATCGAAGCTGGCTTCGCGGCTTCCTCTCCGGGCGACTTTCAGTCCGTTTCCGAGGTTGCGGCGCATGTAAAAAACTGCACCGTAGCGTCGCTCGCCCGTTGTAACGAAAAAGACATCGACGCGGCGTACAGGGCAGTAAAAAACGCCGTCTCCCCGCGGATTCACGTCTTTATCGCGACGTCGCCAGTACACATGGAGTACAAGCTGAAGATGACGCCGGAGCAGGTAATCGAAAGAACGGCAAATATGGTGCGCTACGCTAAGTCGCTTTGCGGCGATATTGAGTTTTCGGCCGAGGACGCGACAAGGAGCGATCCGGAATTTCTCGCGCGCGTTGTACGCACAGCCATTAAAAGCGGGGCGAACGTGATAAACATTCCCGACACGGTAGGCTATTCCACGCCCTCCGAAATGCGCTCTATTATAGAGCGTCTTCGCGCGGATGTTCCCGAATGCGAGGGTATTGAAATTTCCGTCCACTGCCACAACGATCTGGGGATGGCAACGGCAAACACGCTTGCCGGCATTCTCGGCGGCGCAAGGCAGGTGGAATGCACAATTAACGGTCTCGGCGAACGCGCCGGAAACGCTCCGATGGAGGAGGTCGTCATGGCTATTAAAACACGCCCTGATATTTACCCGGCCGACACGCGCATTGACACAACGCAGATTTACAGGGCGAGCAAAGCCGTTTTCGGAATTATCGGCAGGGCTGTTCCCATTAACAAGCCAATTGTCGGAACAAACGCGTTTGCCCACGAAGCGGGCATTCACCAGCACGGCGTGCTGGCAAACCGCAGCACCTACGAAATCATGACACCTGAATCTGTGGGAATTCCAACGAATCAGATTGTTTTGGGCAAACACTCTGGCAGGCACGCGTTTGAGAAAAAGCTTGTGTCGATGGGCTTCAATCTGTCGGAGGAGGAAATAAACCGCTGCTTTGCCGATTTTAAAAAGCTGTGCGACAAGAAAAAGGAAACGACCGACCGCGACATCGAGGCAATAGTATGGGATATGTCGCCCGAAAAGGCGCCGAGCGTCTACAAGCTCAGGAGCTTCTCGGTTCACACAAGCGACTCCGAGGCGGCTACGGCTGTTGTTTCGCTTGAAAAAGACGGCAAGGTAAAAGAGGACGTCGCTCTTGGCAACGGTCCCGTTGACGCGGCATACAAGGCGGTTGACAAAATTGTCAATCCTCCCGAATATGTTTTTGAAAACTATGTTATACAGTCTGTATCGGAGGGCAAGGACAGCTTGGGCGAGGTTATGACAACGCTCAGATACGGCGACAGAACCTTTTCGGCAAAGGGCGTTTCGACGGATATAATAGAGGCGAGCATCATATCTTATATACATACTCTCAACAAGCTTATTGACCATTCCGGCTCGGGGGAGGGGAGATAAATGTCAATGACAATGACTCAGAAGATTATAGCGGCGCACTGCGGCAGGGACGAGGTAAAGGCGGGAGAAATGGTGCTCGCCGATGTCGATATCGTTCTGGCAAACGACATCACCGCCCCCGTTTCCATAAGCGAGTTCGAAAAGCACGGCTTTAAAGATGTGTTTGACCGCGAAAAAATAGCGCTTGTAATGGACCACTTTGTGCCGTGCAAGGACATAAAGGCCGCCGCACAGTGCGCGGAGGTTCGCCGCTTTGCGCGCGAAAGGCATATTAAGCACTTTTACGACGCGGGCGAAATGGGCATCGAGCATGCCCTGCTTCCCGAAAAGGGCATAGTCGGAAGCGGCGACCTTGTAATAGGCGCCGACTCGCATACATGCACCTATGGCGCTATGGGCGCGTTTTCCACCGGCATGGGCTCCACCGATATAGCCTTCGCTATGGCTACGGGCAAAACGTGGCTCAAGGTGCCCTCCGGCATACGCTTCGTGCTCAAAAACAAGCCGGGCAGATGGATAAGCGGCAAGGATATAATCCTTTACATTATCGGTATGATAGGCGTCAGCGGAGCGAGATATAAGTCAATGGAATTTACAGGCGACGGCGTCGGATACCTTTCAATGGACGACAGGTTCACTATCGCAAATATGGCAATCGAGGCAGGCGCGAAAAACGGTATTTTTGAAACCGACGAAAAAACGGTTGAATACGAAAAAGAAAGGCGCACGCGCACGGTGCCGTGTGCCGCGGGCGACGACGCAGCGTACGAAGCGGAGTATGAAATCGACCTGTCTGCGCTTCGTCCCGTCGTTTCAAAGCCGCATTCGCCCGACAACACCTGCTTTGCCGACGAGGTGGGTGAAATTGCCGTTGACCAGGTTGTTATCGGCTCATGCACAAACGGGCGGTTCGAGGACCTCGAAACCGCCGCGGAGATATTAAAGGGCAGGCATGTTCATCCCTGCTGCAGGACGATAGTCATACCCGCCACGCAAAAAATATATCTCGACGCGCTGAAATCAGGTGCTGTCGAAACATTCATAAATGCGGGCTGCGTTGTTTCAACGCCTACCTGCGGCCCGTGTCTAGGCGGACATATGGGAATCCTCGCGAAGGGCGAGCGCGCCGTGTCTACGACGAACAGGAACTTTGTCGGGCGCATGGGGCATCCCGAAAGCGAGGTCTACCTTGCAAGCCCCGCCGTCGCGGCGGCTTCCGCGATTGCCGGAAAAATAATATCGCCCGAAGCGGTCATGGGAGGTGCAAGTCTGAAACCTAAAATCACC
>DCUB01000057.1 GCA_002329365.1 Ruminococcaceae bacterium UBA1425 | reverse complement strand
GGATTGAATACACGCTGACCGCTTGTCACCCATGCCGAGCGCACTAAAATTACGGAGTCCCCAAAAAGGGAACTCCGTTTTTTTACGACGCCTTCTTCAGGCCCTCCTCCGACAGCTCTCGCACCGTATCTATCATCGTCTGGGCAAACACAGCGTATCCCTGCTCGGGGTTGTTGACAAAAACATGCGTTACGGCGCCGACGAGCATACCGTCCTGAATGATGGGGCTTCCGCTCATTCCCTGAACGATACCGCCCGTCTCCTTTTTAAGTTCCGCGTCCGTAACCCTTATTACCATATTTTTCTGGTGCGAGTCGGAATTGGGATAAATTTTGGTAATTTCCACATCGTAATACTTTTCGCCGTTTTCGTTGACCTCCGCTATAATCTGAGCGGAACCGGTGCTTATCTCGTAGCTCATCGCCACCGGCACTTGCCTGTTCTCATACCTGAGGGCTGATACCTGCCCGTAAACTCCGGTGTCGCTGTTCATCAGCAGCTTGCCTATAACGGCGTTTTTGAACACACCGCACAGCTCACCCGGCGCTCCGCTCTCTCCGCGGTAGCTTCCCTTTATCTCGGCTTCGACAGCTTCCCCGCCCGCAAGCGGCATTATCTCGCCGGTATCGACGTCACAGACAGCGTGTCCCAGTCCGGCGAAGATTCCCGTTTTTTTGTCGAAGAACGTCAGCGTGCCTATTCCGGCCGAGCTGTCGCGGACCCATATGCCAACCTTGTACTTTCCGTCAACGGCAGACCGGACAGGTCTTACCTTGATTCTGAGGCTTTCCTCACCTCTCTGAATGCTGAGCTCAAGTTCTTTACCGCCGCTTTCGGAAAAGGCCCTTGAAACGTCCTCGTTGCGTTCAACCGCTGTACCGCTTATTTCCGTTATAACGTCGCCGGTTCTGATTCCGGCATTTCCTGCCGGGTCAATGCTGCCCTGCGAGGTTGTTACCTCATCCGTTTTTACCACTACCACACCCTTGGTGTAGAGCTTGATTCCGAACGCGCTGCCAAGCGGAACCACATACGTTCTCTGCGTTGTCCTTACTCTCGACGCCTTTACGGGTATCGCGTCAAATAGAATTATTTCCGCGTCTGTCCGGGCGTCGTCATCCGTCGCGTCAAGCGAAACGCAGACCCCGTCGGCTGTCGGATCGCAGTACGATAACGAGTAAGGTTTTGGAATTGCCGGCTTGTCTCCCGTCACTACGCAGTATTCATCAGGAAAGGAAAGCTCGGCATAGCCTATCAGCGCAAACAGTACAAGACAGCAAAAAAAAGCGCATAAACTCAAAAGCCTGAAAAAACTCCGCATTATTCACCTCCGGCGGCAAACCTTTTTGCGCCGCGTCAAAAATCTTTTTTTAATTATTGACGTTTTATCGGCGCTTTAATAATTTGACCTCTTTAAGTCATAATATTTGAGGTAATTTTAAAGACAACGTTAAATATTTTTGAAGACGTGTAATAAAAAAACAGACGCGTAAACGCGCCTGCCTTTTATAGGTGACACATAAAATTTTTTATACCCTGTTATAATACAATTTATAACCTGTAAACAACTGGTCCGTAAGCGTCAACATGTCTTCTTCGATAGAAAAATTGTAGTTTTTCGTATAAGAAATGCCTAAAAGAGTATACTTTATTGAGAGAATGGAATTTTCGGTATCCATCTTATACTCGCCCTCGGCAGACAGGCTGGCGAAGCCGATAGTAACCGTTCCGTCTTTTCTGAAATCAAAGCTGCCGATTTCATATTTTCCTGTCCACTGACCGATAATTTGATTTTCGGGCTTCTTGCTTTGAACATAACACAAGATGCTTGCACCCGCGATCACTATCACAAGAGCGGCAATGAGGTATTTTTTCATAATTACCATCCCATTCTGTTAAATTCAAATTGTATAACTATTGTACTACTTTTTTCGACCGTTGTCTACTATTTTTGTAAATTTTGCACTCATTTATTACAGAAAGCATGATAAAAAACCCGATTACGGGAAAAACCGCGCTTATAAGCAAGCCTGATTTAAGCCCGAGCTGCTCTATATCGGTTCCTGACGCGGAACAGTATTCGAGAGCCGCGGGCATAACCTGAACAGCGTCGGCTATTTTTCCCGCCAGCCACGGGGCAGCCGCTCCTCCCGTGTCGCCGAAGCCCGACATTACGGCAAACATCCACGCGCCCGCAAGCGGATACACCCTTGTCGCGGCGACAAGCATTCCCGGCCAAAGAGTGCTGACGCTTAGCCCCGTGACGGCGCAGGCGATTAACGACACGGCGCTGCTTCCCGACAGTGCGGCAACGACATAGAAAACGGCTGACATTGCAAAGCAGACCATAAGGACGATATTAAGGTCAATTTTTTCCGAGCCGCCCTTTTTGCCGAGAATAACGCGCCCGACACCCATCATTAAAGCAAAGCCGCACACGCCGACTATATCGCCGAACAGCTTTGACACGCCGAGGCCCTTTTCGACAAACGCCGACGCCCACTGAGCGACGGCAAGCTCCGACGCGGCGCCGCAAAGTATAGCAAAGCACAGCAGCAGAAATATTTTTTTGTTACAGAGCTGACTAAAGCCCTGACGCTTTTCCTCCGGCACGGGTGGAGCCAGCGGCACCTTTAAAAACATGAAAAAATCTATTATCGGCACAATAATCCACAAAAGCATTACAAACTGCCATCTGTCGCTTCCCAAAAGCCTTAACGCAACCGTCGACACGAGCACAACAAATATTACGCCCCAGCAATAAAAGGCGTGCAGCATACTTAACGCTTTTGTCTTCTCTTCTGTCGGGACGGAGTTGACTATCGGTGAAAGCAGCAGCTCAAGCAGACCGCACGAGCCGGAAAAAATAACTGTTGCCGCGATAAACAGCGGGTACGGCCTGTCGGCTATCCACGGAGCGGACGCAAAAAGAGTAAACCCCGTAACAGTCAATATTGCGGAAGCCAATATAAAACGGCGGAAGCCGTATTTGTCAACAAGCGGGCCGACGGAAAAGTCGACGGTGACCTGAGTTATGAAATTAATAAAGGTGAGCGCGCCGAGCTGCGAAAAGGAAAGTCCGAACCGGCCGCGCAGCGTGATAAATATTATCGGAAGAAAGTTTGTAATAGCCGCCATAGTAATATTTCCGATATAGCATGCGACTATTGTGCTTTTGTAGGATACTTCACGTCCCATCGGCAAACCCCTTTGACGTTTCAATTAAAAAGAACCCCCCAGTTTTCAGATGCTTCTGAATAACCGGGGGTAAGATTTGTAAAGCTTTGTCAGTCGAAAAGATTCATTATCGGAGTAACCCATGAATCGAGCCAGCGCGCAAGTATTTCGACAGCGATTGTAAAGGATTGGAAAGCCGCCCGATATGCTCCGATATCTCCGTTATCCTCCGTTTCGGTACCCGTCATTTCGTCGAGCTTTGCCTGAAGGCTGTCGAGGATTGAGTTCATGAGCTGCTTGTTGTAAGCAAGAACCGGCGCCATCAGCTTTTGTATCCACGTGAAGTTGGTGTCGAGGATTGTGGTTAAATCGTCCTTTTCATCTGTTTGACCGTAGTCTTCGCCTACCTTCTTATCCCAGAGCGCGTAGAGGTTAATCTTGTTGTTTGCGCCGAACACATAGGAATGAACAACCCAGCCTACAAAAGTGTTGCTTTCGGGGTAACAGATTGTGAAGTCGAACGACGCCTCGTTTGCCGTGCCTGCGTTGACCTTTTGGTCAAGACCGAGTACTGTGTAGGTATTGTTGTTGGCGACGAATCTTGCCTTCGGAACCTCGTCTGTGTAGGAAACCCTTGCCGAAAGGCTGAATGCCGTCAGACTGGCATCCTGGGCAACCCAATCTCCGGCGACGTTGGCGTCTACATCAGGGTAATATGCAACGTTTGTAGTTTCTCCGTTCTGGAGAAAGATGGTATCTCCGGGATACAGAATCGTCGCTTTGGCGTTGCCCTCGGTGTATTCTGTTATAGTGGTGAAGTCTTTGTCTCGCATTATTCTGTAATCAGCTTCATAAACAGGCTCGTCGGCCGCGGCAAATACGGCACACGTTCCGAGAACCACAAGCATGGCAAGAAAAACAGCCAGAAGCTTTTTTATCATAATTGATACTCATTCCTTTCACGGTACATTATGTATATTGCAAAACCTTTATACCTTGGAAATATCTTTCAGAAACTGAGCCCACCTTGCAAGAAACTTCGGCAGAGCTTCCAACATGTAGTTTCCGAATATATCGCGGATAATATCGCGTATAACAAGATATCTGGCATAAAGGGACTCGGCAAACGCCTCCAACTTTGTCGGCTCGCGCGTCGCCCAGACAGCCTCAAGAGTAATTTCTATTTCCTCGCTTGTATCCTTGACATTCACCACGGTCCATCCGGAGATAGACATATAGTCTAACAGCGTCGTCTCGGAATACTTATAATCAATATTAATGGAAAAATCCTCATCTCCGCCTGTATTGATGTCGTTTGCCTTTACGAACACGCCTTTATTGTCCATCATGCTATTGACAGCGTCGCCGTAGCCCTTGATTGTATATATTCCGCCGTACTCCGTTGTAAAACCGCCGGTTATGCTGTCACGGAACTGTGTCAGCGTCAGCTCGGGCGAGTACTTACTGCCGAGCTTGCTTGTCACGTTTTCAACCTCGTTTTCATTGATTCTGTAAGTCACAGAGCAAATATTGGCTCCGTAATACGAGGAGAAGGTGTCTCCCACACTCAGCACCTGTCCGACATAGAAGCCCGAAGGCGTTGTTGTGGGTTCTTCCGCGCAGACCGAAATGCCGAAGCAGCCAAAAACGGTTACCGCGGCAAAAATTATCGCAAGCGCTTTTTTCATGTTGCTATTCCTCCAATTAGCCGAAATATTCGACCATTCTTTTTGACCAGTCGGAAATATAAGCAAAGAGATAGTCGATTACAGTTTTCAGATACGACTTCACCATCGCGAGAAAGCCTTCCCAGCCCTCAAGCACGGGAATGTCCCACACCGCCGTAAATTTTATCTGATTGAAATTGCTTTCAGAATACGCGTAAGTAACCTTCCAGCATTTGAAAGCGTAGCCGTAAGGGTTGCTGAAATCGATTTCCTTATCGGGTTTGTCTGCGTCGTCGGCATAGGTTGTTTTTTCGCCTATCGCCTTAACTATGTAGCCCGTTCTCTGGTTGTTGTCCCTGAAAAATGTGAAATTTCCGTCGCTTACAGATTTTGAGCCGTCCTTGTTATCGGTAAGGTAGTCTACAATAAGCACTTCGCTTGCGGTTTCGTCAAGCTCGATTGTGTCGCCCGGCTGAACGGTATAAGTTTCTTTTGCCTTGAACGCGGCGACTATTTCACTCATCTTATGAACGGCGCCCTCGGAATTAGGCTCTGAAGCATCCTCGGCGGACGCGGCAACCGAGCAGGCACCGAACAAAAGGGTGAACGCCAATAATGCGGACAGTATTCTTTTAGTCATGCTGATTCCTCCTTAATCCACCTTAATTCCGAAAAAGTTATATACTTTCTTTATGTTTTCGCTGTCCTGCAGTAGTGCATAGATAAAGCCTAAAAGCAGAGCCGGAAGCCCCGGGAGTAAAGTGAGATAATATCTCCAGTCTTTTGTGTCATACTCATTGTTACCGGAAAACAAGTTAAAAAACTTATCCAGAGCTTTCATAATGTCCGATTTGTTTGCGTCGTCGGGGTTGGTGGTTGTTTCGGGAGGCTTCGTTGTTTCGGTGGTGGTGTCGCCTGAAGGGGTTCTGTCCCAGTAAGCGTACAGGTCAAGCGTTGACTTGCTTGAGCCGTTTGTTACATTTCTGACTATCCACCCGAGGAACTTGGCGTCGCTGCCGTTTTCTTCCTTAAGGCAATAGTCTATGGGGAATGTTCCCCAGACAAATTCCCCGCCGTCAATGGCTGTAAACTTATGTTCCTCGGAATTAAGAGGGGAAATGGTGAAGTTGACTAAGGTCGGAGAATTGTATTTAAAATAATAACGGAAGATTTTGTACTTATTTGGACTCTGCGCAAACCGGGTGACTGGTCCGAGCGAATCGACATAAGCCTTCCACTTAAGGTTTACTATTTCGCTGTATGGAATGCTGAGCGCGTCCGCATAGAATTTTACTTCGATTTCTCTCGTCCTGGTTTCGAAACTAACCACATCGCCCGGCTTAAGCACCGTAACATCCTTGTCGGTGTACCTGTTTAATTTGGGAAATATTAAGTCTAAAGATTTGTACGTCGTGCTTTCTGACGGTTCCTCTGCAACGACTGAAACGGCACATACACCTGCCGTAAGCAGTACCGCGAGCAGTGCGGCAACAAATTTTTTCATCGTTTTTCCTCCTTTTTTGCAAATAAATAAAGCAGCTGACGTGGCGATAAGAAAAGCCCATACTCGCCACGATACTACATTATTATAAACTATTATGCATGCTTTGGCAATAGTATTTTATAATAATTTATATTTATTTTTTTCCGATACCGTAACTATTGACAAAATAAAAACATGTGTTTTGTTGCTTTTGCACAATCGCATTTTCTTTTCCTAAATATAGCTTTCAATAAGCTCCGCTATACATTCTGGCAATGCGATTATATTTCCGAGAGGAGCGGGAATCAGTTTTATAAACCTGCGAAAATCGTCGGGGATATTCATGCTGAAGGTCTTTTCATCAACACTCAAAGTAATGCTGTTTTCGTTCTGGCTTCCCGCCGCTACCGCGCCGCCGCTGCCCCCGACAATCGTCCTTGTGTTCACGTCCGCCGCAGCAATACCGCATGCAAACGCCGTTACGCACATGCAAACGAGCAGCGCGACGGCGTATGCCCTCCATATTCTTGTGGCCGATGTTCCTTTGTTGTTGACTTTCATTTTCGTATCAGTCCTTTCCTTTATGTAACGGTATGCTCCGAAAGCAACTTTGCAAGCCCCCTGCCGAAAAGCCTTCCCGCGTACGCCGCTTCATCGAGCGTGTTCGCGTCGCTTCCGAACTCGACGAGCAGCGAATACTTCGTCATATCCATGTTGTACTTCCTGTGGCAGAAAAACACGGGCCGCATAAGCCCCGGCGAATAGTCCGAGCAGGCCTTCTGAAGCGAAAGCGCAAAATGCAGATTGCTTTCCCAGTCGGGGAAGCCGGTAACGCTGCCCTCCTGAGCGCCCGTTATTATCATTACCTGCGCCGCCTTTTTGCCGTTGATTTTGGCAATGGGCTTTACCTTCGTTCCGTTGTTTTCCTGAATGGCGTCCCTATGCACGTCGAGCGTTATCTGTATGCTCGGATATTTTTTCAGGTACTTGCGGACGGTTTCCCTTGAGCGGTCATACGCGCCGGAATATTTCGTGTCGTGAACGGTTTCGTCGTGAATCACGTTAAAGCCCGCCGCCTGAAGCTCTTTTGCTATCTCCTTCCCTACCCTTACGATGTTCCTTGACGTGTCTGTCGTCCTTGAAGTTTTATCTGCCGCGTACCACTCCCTGTCGATAAGCTCAAAGCCCTCCGTAGTGTGCGTGTGGTATATCAGCACCGTCGGCTTTGTCCTGTCCGTTATCTTCAGGTCCGTGTTTTCTTTTAGGATTTTTTCAATGTTTACCGGCTTTGTGTCGGTGACGTTGCGGACAAGCACGTTGCCGAATACCGAGGTCGCGCTTGCTTTGTCATATGTCCACGCTCTGATGCTTCCGTCCTTTTTGTCGTCGCCCGAATTTTTTACTGCCTCGCTCATCAGGTCAAGAATGTCCTGCGGGGTTTTTGTAACATCCTCCGAACGCTCCGCTGTCAGGTCTGCCTGCGCGCCGGATTCCTCCGGTGATGGTTTTGCCGATATCGCTGAAACTTCACCGTAAATATAATAATCTCTTATATATGAGAATCCTCCTTCGGGCAGCGCGGCGCAGGCACACGCGAGAGCGGCTTTTCTTTTTACTTCCTGCGGAATCAGAAACACCGACAGCAGAACGGCTGCCGTCAGCAGCGACATTATACGCTCCGGTATGCTTATTCGCTTCATCTTAAAGCCTCACTCCGCACAGTTTGTCCGACAGATGTTTAACACGCCTGTATAAAAATTATATATGCGGACGGGGTAAATATTATACTGTTACGATACGAGCATAAGCATGTCTTCGGGTGAAATATGAGGCTGAAGCGCCATGTTGACGGACATAGCGATAAGGTGCGCCGCGCGGTCAATCATCAGGTCGATTTCACGAGGGGTAATCATCATCTGCGCCCCCTCCGGCTCCAGCCGTGTCCTGATGTCCTCGTCGCCGCCGTCCGAAAGCAGGTCGTTTGCAAGCGTCGCGGCGTCGACGACCGTCGGCACTCCTATCGAAATAACGGGGACGCCGACAGACGCTTCGCTTATCTCCGTTCTTGCGTTTCCCACTCCCGAGCCGGGAATTACTCCGGTGTCCGACATCTGAACCGTGCGGCCAAGCCTTGACAGGCGCCTTGCGGCAAGAGCGTCGACGGTTATAACGACAGACGGCTTGATTGACCTTACGGCGCCAGCGATGATTTCACCCGTTTCCACCCCCGTTTTTCCAAGAACGCCGGGAATCATGTTGGCGACGGGGCGGAGGTTTCCGAGCCCCGTGGAATCCGCAAGCTCCTTTCCTATGTGACGCGTCGCAAAAATCAGTTCGGAGCACTTCGGTCCCAAGGCGTCGGGCGTTATGTCGCTGTTCCCGAGTCCCGCGACGAGCACCGTCCCCTCCGTCGGCAGCAGCTCGCGCAGGGCTTCGGCAACGGCGTCAAGTCTGCCGTCACAAAGCTGCGATGATTTTGTAAACGGAGGCACCTCGACGGTGTAATATTTGCCCACCGGCTTACCAATAGCCTGCACGCCCTTTTCGTTCTGAATCTCGATGCGCGTAATTTTCACGCCGTCTTTTTCCGATACGCCGCAGCTTATGCCCTCGGGCAGCTCGCTGCCGTAAACTTCGCTTCTTTCAAGAGCAAGGTCGGTTCTGAAATTCAAATTATCACTTCTTTCTGTTATGCGGAAAGTTTTTGAAATTTTCCTTGCATTTTGGGAAACAATATGATATCATACATAGCTGTATAGTAGACGACTGCGAAAGTTCAGTTTTTACCATACTATAAATTCAGGCATACGGCGTTTGGCGTTTCAGCACCATCTCACCCGGGCTTTCGCAATCGCCTGCCCTTTATGACCAGAGAAGGAGGTGTCGCACACATGCCCAATATAAAATCCGCAAAAAAGCGCGTTACCGTAAACAAGGCAAAGGCCATGCGCAATAAATCAGCCAATTCCGCTCTGAAAACTGCCATCAAAAAGGCTCACATGGCGGTCGAGTCAGGCGCAGCCGATAAAGCAGCGGTCGTTACAGCGGCAATTAAAAAGGTTGACCAGGCACAGGCAAAGGGTCTGCTTCACAAAAACAACGCAGCCCGCAAAAAATCAGCCCTTGCAAAACTTCTGAACGACTGATAAAAATTAAACGGAGGTCGACGAATATGTGTAAATGTATCAAAAAGGTTCTCAAGGTTATCGCTGTCATAGTCGCAGTCGCCGGAGCGGCCGCAGGCATTTACTTTGCTGTCAAAAAGTTCACCGCACGCAAGGAATGCGCCGAGTGCACCGACGAGTTCGTCCCCTGCGAGTGCTGTGACTGCGAGGAGTGCGCTTGTGACGAAGCAGCTCCGTCCGAAGAAGCAGCCCCTGAATCAGGCGAAACGGAATCATAATTTTCTTTCTGATTTCGGAAATGACGCATCTCACAGAGATGCGTCTTTTTGTCGTCCGGCGATGCAGCGCCCGACGGTGCTTCAGATTCTTCGCTTCGCTCAGAATGACATGTTTTTTTATAATACTCAATTTACTTCGATTTCGGCTTTGCCACAAACGAAACGAGAAGCCCGCTGAACAATGCCGCGCTTATGCCTACCGACCCTGCCGTCAGGGGTCCCTTTATTACGCCGAGAATACCTTCTTCCTGTATCGCCTTTTTCGTACCGTCCACAAGCGTGTAGCCGAAGCCCGTAAGCGGCACAGTGGCGCCGCTGCCCGCCCAGTTGACAAGAGGCTCGTAAACGCCTATGGCGCTGAGAATCACTCCCGCAACCACAAAGCCCACAAGTATTCTGCCGGGTGTCATTTTTGTAGTGTCTATCAGTACCTGTCCGACGACGCAGATTAAGCCTCCGACGAAAAACGCCTTTAACAGTTCAAGGACTACGTTCAATTTTCATACACCACCAATTATTGTTTGCCTTATTATTTGCAGCGCTGTAAAAAATTATACCCGCTTTGCCCATTGCGGCAAAACGGGTATAATTTTGCGCAGATATAAAAATGCAAAGAAAAACCTGTCATTCTGAGCGAAGCGAAGAATCTTAAGGTCCTTCGGCGCACTGAACCTCAGGATGACACAAGGAAAAAAACTGTCATTCTGAGCGAAGCGAAGAATCTTAAGGTCCTTCGGCGCACTGAACCTCAGGATGACACAAGGGGCAGCCTTCAGTTCCCCACCCCGCCTTTTCTGAACAGCGCGGCAACCTCGGCGCGAAGCCCTTTGTTTTCGTCACTTCTCAGCCCCGGGTCTTTTAAGAGGATTTCCTCCGCTGCCTTTCCCGCCATGGCGAGCAGCTTTGTGTCTGTAAGCATGTCCGCGATTTTCAGCTCCGGCAGACCGTGCTGTCGCGAGCCGAAAAAGTCGCCCGGCCCTCTCAGCTTTAAATCCTCCTCGGCAATTTTAAAGCCGTCAGTCGTTGAAGACATACGCCTCAGCCGCTGCTGTGCCTCGGCATTTTGCGCGTCGGAAACGAGAATGCACGTCGATTTTTCGCTTCCTCTGCCAATCCTTCCGCGAAGCTGGTGAAGCTGCGACAGTCCGAACCGCTCGGCGTTTTCTATTAGCATTATGACGGCGTTCGGGACGTCGACGCCCACCTCGATTACGGTTGTGGACACGAGCAGTTGAACGTCGCCCCTCACAAAGCCCGCCATAACCTCCTCCTTTTGCGACGACTTAAGCCTTCCGTGCAGCAGTCCGACGCTGTAGCCGGCAAAATGCCCTGACGCCAGCGTCTCCCTGTATTCCTGCGCGGCGGCAAGCTCCGTTTCGCCCTCCTCGACGAGCGGGCAGACTATATAGCCCTGAAGCCCCCTGTCGAGGTGCTTTTTGATATAGCCGTACGCGCGTTCGCGCTTGTCGCCCGTTATCAGATATGTTTCGGTCGGCGTTCTGCCGGGCGGCATTTCGTCGAGCACCGATATGTCGAGGTCGCCGTAAATCATAAGCGCTAAAGTGCGCGGTATCGGCGTTGCCGACATGACGAGCGTGTGAGGATTCTGCCCCTTCTTCGCAAGCAGCCCGCGCTGCAAAACACCGAATCTGTGCTGCTCGTCGGTAACCGCAAGCCCGAGATTTGAAAACTCCACATCCTTTTCTATAACGGCGTGTGTACCTATCAAAAGGTCGGTTTCGCCGTTTTTTACGTTTTCCTTTATCCTGCGTTTTTCCGCCGCCTTTGTGGAGCCTGTAAGCAGCGAGCATGTGATTCCCGTATTTTCAAAAAGCTTTCTGAGCGTTCTGAAATGCTGCGACGCGAGTATTTCGGTGGGCGCCATCAACGCGCTCTGAACGCCGTTTTTCGCCGCGCTGTAAACAAGCGCCGCCGCTACGGCCGTCTTGCCCGAGCCGACGTCGCCCTGTATGAGCCTGTTCATCGGCTCGTCGCGTTCCATGTCGCGCGCAGCCTCGTTTATCGCTCTTACCTGCGCGCCTGTCGCCCTGAACGGCAGGATTTGAAGAAACTCGCCCGTGTAGTCGTTTTTGAGCGTTACCCCCGACCTGCCCCTTGTGCCGGAACGCAGCAGCGAAAGACCGATACGAAGCGTCAGAAGCTCTTCAAAAATCAGCCTTTTACGCGCCGCGTCAAGCGCTTCGGAGCTGTGCGGCAGATGAATCTGCCGGATTGCTTCCTTTATGCCGCAAAGGCCGTATTTTTCACGCAGATAAAGCGGCAGGCACTCCGAAAAACTGCCGGCAGTATCTTCGAGCGCCGTTTTTACAAGCTTTTCTATTATGTTTGAGTTTAACCCTTCGGTGCAGTGGTA
The DNA here is from genome assembly GCA_002329365.1 of Ruminococcaceae bacterium UBA1425. Classification (GTDB taxonomy): domain Bacteria; phylum Bacillota; class Clostridia; order Oscillospirales; family Acutalibacteraceae; genus UBA1425. The sequence goes on along the minus strand of DCUB01000057.1, from coordinate 10,062 downwards.
AATCGGGCGGATTCTGTCGCCGCCCTGCGCCCTTTCGACGGCGGGAGAGGACATCTCCCTCCCCCACAGATTGTAACTGACCTTGCCGAAAAAAAGGTATTCCTCACCCTCACGCAGCTTGTCCGCCGTGTAGCGGCTGTTGAAAATCGTTATCTGCATTATGCTTTTGCCGTCGGTGACTTCGGTTTTGTATATGGTCATGCCTTTTCTGATAAGATTTGCCTCCGGCTTTCTGCCGACAACCGCCTTGATGCAGCAGTTTTCGCCTACAGGCGCTTCGTCAATGGACACTATCCTGCTCCAGTCCTCGTAAGCGCGCGGATAAAAGCGCAAAAGGCCGCCGACGGTTTTAACGCCGAGCTTCGAGAGAAGCGCGGCGCGCCGCTCGCCGACGCCCTTTAAATATCTTATGTCGCTGTCAAGTCTAATCATTCTACCGAAATTATGAAGTAATATACGGGCTGACCGCCGTTTATGACGGTAATATCAAGGTCGGAGCCCGATTTTGCCCTCAGCATACCTGCAACCTCCTCGGCGCTTTCCTCCTTGATTCCCTCGCCGTAATATATAGTGACGAGCGTCGCCGACGGGTTTTTCTTTATAAGATGCCTTGTGACCTTGTACGCGGCGTTTACCATGTCGGTATCTGTAACGGTTATCTTGCCGTTTTCCATGCCGAGTATTTCGCCCTGCTTTATCTTCTGGTCGTTCACCTTGCTGTCGCGCGCCGCAAATGTAATCTGACCAGTTCCGACTCTTTCGGCCGCCTTCATCATCGCAAGATGATTTGCTTCCGGCTCCTCGTTTTCGTCGAAATTCAACGCCGCGGTTATGCCCTGCGGAATGCTCTTTGTGTGCAGCACGCTGACGCCCTTCGTTGTGAGCGGAGCGACCTGCTCGGCAGCCATAATGATGTTTTTATTGTTCGGCAGAATGAACACATGCTCGGCGGACACTCCCTGAACCGCCTTAAGAATGTCCTCCGTGCTGGGGTTCATCGTCTGACCGCCGGTAACTATTTTGTCAACGCCTATCTCGCGGAACATCTCCTCAATACCCTCGCCCGAAGCTACAGCCACCATGCCGTAACGCTTTCGCGGCGTCTCCGTGTCCGACACGGCTTCGGCGTCTTTCCGTTCGCCTTCGTCTGCGGAAACAGCGCCCCACGACGCGTTTTCGTGCTGCTCGCGCATGTTTTCTATTTTTATGCTTACGAGCGCCCCGAAGCCGAGCGCTTTCTGAATTACGTTGCCCGGCTCGTTTGTGTGCACATGCACCTTTATAATACTGTCGTCGTCGACGACGACAACGCAGTCGCCGACGGACTCAAGATAAGCCCTGAGCTTTACGGGGCTTTCAACGCACCCCTTATCCCTGTTTATCAGAAATTCGGTGCAGTAGGTGAAGCGTATATCCTCCGCCGGCGCCGCCGCGCGCACGGCTGTTCCTTCGCCGGACGGCTTGCCCGCTTTCGCCGCTTCTCCGTCGGCAACGCCTATTATAACATCGTGGAAAAATACGCTTCTCATGCCCTCAAAGACATATACAAGCCCCTGACCGCCCGCGTCGACGACTCCGGCGCTTTTGAGGACAGGCAGCATATCCGGCGTGTCCGCGAGCGCTTTTGTCGCGCCGTTGAACGCCGCAAGACAAGTCGCCCGTACGTCTCCACCGCCCGACGAAGCCTTTTTCGCCTCCTCGGACGCTATGCGAACTACCGTAAGTATCGTGCCCTCGGTAGGCTTCATTACCGCTTTATAGGCGGCGTCCCTGCCGCTCGCTATCGCGCGTGAAATGTCCTTCGCGCCGGCTTTTTCCAAACCCTTTACGGCTTTTGATATGCCTCTGAAGATAAGCGAAAGGATAACGCCGGAATTGCCCCTTGCGCCACGCAGCAGGGCGGAGGCTATCCTTTCGGCCGCTTCGGCTACGCCTACATCGTCCGGCAGCACCGCGGCCTCTCTCGCGGCGGCGCTGAGCGTCATTGACATATTTGTTCCCGTATCGCCGTCGGGCACGGGGAAAACGTTAAGTGCGTCTATTTCACTGCGGTGGGCCGCCACGTTGTTTGACGCTGAAATGATGGCGTCCCTCAGCATTCTGCCTGTTATTGTATCGTTCAAATCATACACCCCGCTCATTCAGTTATCATTCCGTCGACATAGACGTTGACCTTTTTAACGGTCAGCCCCGTCGCCTGCTCTACGGTGTACCGCACCTTGTTGACGATGCTCTTGACGATAGCCGAGATGTTGAGGCCGTATGTGACTATTATGTGCAGGTCGATTGACAGCCCGCCGCCGTCGTTGCGGACGCTTACGCCCTTGTCAAGATAGGTGTTGTTGCGGAAGATAAGCGAGCGCAGCCCCTGGCGCGCGTTGCTGTTCGCCATTCCCACCACGCCGAAGCACGACGAGGCGGCGTTGCCTATAAGCTTTGAAAAATAATTTTGAGATATCTCGACCGTGCCGAGATGAGTTTCAAGACCAATCATAAAAATACCTCCGAATTTAGACATTAGACGTTGGATGTTAGATGATGTAAACTGTCATTCTGTGCGCATACATTGTCATTCTGAGCGCAGCGAAGAATCTTTCAGCTCCTTCGGCGCACTGCACCTCAGGATGACATATGGAGGGGGGCGCTTTTATTCGAAGCTCCATTCCTCGATATTTCCGTAAATATCGCCCGCCCAAGCCTCAGTTGCACCGACGAGCTTACGCATGCCTGCGACTACTCCCTTTCTGAAGCAGAGAGGCATGAACGGTGTTTCCTCGCGGAATGCGTCGGCATAATCGGTGATTGAAAGCTCACCGGCCGCAAAGCTCCTGTAAGCCTCCTCCGCCGCGTCGGAATAAACGCCCTTCGACAGTGAGCCTTTGAAAAACGGCAATATGCTCATGTTCGGCGTCATGTTTACCTCGCCTATATACATATCGAAGTCAAGCGCGTCATAAGCCTGCAAAAAGTCCTCGGGAGAAAGCGCGCTTATGGAAACATGGATGTTGAGCTTTGCAAGGCAGCCCGCAATAAGTTTTGCGGTAACAAGCTTGAATTCGTTGTCTTTGTTGACAATCAGCTTAAACGTAAGGCTTTTTGAGCCGTCGTTCCTGATTTTATATGTGTTTATCTTGTCGTAGCCCGCCGCTTCGAGCAATGCGATGGCGTTTTTTACGCCATAGTTAAATGTAAAGTCCTTATCGGACGATGCGTACCAGTCGGGGTTAAAGGGCGAGTATGAGACAGTCGCGTGCCCCTGAAAGCCTGTTTCGATTATCTCAAGGCGGTCAATCGCAAGCTCTATGGCTCTGCGGACCGTGGGGCTTCCGAGCGACGCGTTTTCGGCGTTAAAGCCGAGATAAACCATATTGTTCATATTATATTCAGCGCTTTCGGCGTTTGCCCGCGTGTATTTGCCGCCGCTCAGGTCGTCGAACGCAAAGCTGATGTTGCCGATTTCGAGGCTGTAGAAAAGCGCGGACGAGTCGCTTACATTTACAAGGTGTATGCTTGAAATTACGGGCCAGAAGCTCCCCAGACGCGAATTGTTTACGGTAAGTGTGGGGACGGGACCGTCCGTGAAGACATATCTTCCGCTGCCGACCGGCGGCTTTATTTCGGGCAGCGTCTTGTATTCGGTCTGAACGGTGCCATACTTCACAACGGGAAAATCAAGGCACGAAGCGGCGTAAACATCGTTTTTATAAAGCGTGAAAACAAGCGTTTCGCCGTCGGCGCGTATGACCTTTTCAAAATTCGACAGTCTGCCTCCGTAAGCGTCGGATTTTTTTGCGCGCTCGAAGGAATACGCGACGTCGTCGGAGGTTATATAGGCTCCGTCGGTGAACACTATTCCTTTGCTGAGCGTTACCGTAAGCTCGGTGCCGTCCAATGTGTATTTTTCGGCTATCTGCGGCACCGGTTCGTATTTTTTGTCGACGCTGAAAAGCCCGTCGTACATCAGCGCCGCAATCTGCCTGTTCATAGCGCTCTTTGCCTTGAAGGGGTCTAACGTGTCCGCCTTTGAATAAGGAAGCTTCAGCTCGTTGTAATTTATCTCGACAGCGCCCGGGTCGACCGCCGTCTCCGTTTCTGTCGTATCGTCTCCGCTGCCGCCGCAGGCGGAAAAAGACGAAAGGCAAATAAAGACGGCGACTAACGCGCATGTTAACCGTGTAATTCTTTTGCGCTTCATCATATCACCGACAAATTTTTTCAGAATCGTAAAACACCATTTCATCATATTATAGTATATTACCCAAATGACTTCAAGAAGAATCATCCTTAATTTACAAAATTTTTTCATTTGCTCGTTGAAAAGCCCGGGCGGTAATGTTATAATTGTCAGCGGAATTATTGTGTGCCGGAGGATGTATTATATGAAGCTCGGTATAGTCGGTCTGCCGAATGTCGGCAAAAGCACGCTTTTCAACGCCATAACAAACGCGGGAGCGCAGTCGGCAAATTACGCCTTCTGCACAATCGAGCCGAACGTCGGCGTTGTTTCCGTTCCCGATAAAAGAACAGACCGTCTTGCCGAGATGTATCATCCCAAAAAGATTACGCCGGCTGTCATTGAGTTTGTCGACATCGCCGGACTTGTCAAGGGCGCGTCAAAGGGCGAGGGACTCGGCAACAAATTTCTTTCGCATATCCGCGAGATGGACGCCATTATACATGTCGTCCGCTGCTTTGAAAACGACGATATAATACATGTCTACGGCAGTATTAATCCCTCCCGCGACATCGAAACGGTAAACCTTGAGCTTATTTTCGCCGACCTTGAGGTGCTTGACCGCCGAATCGACAGAGGCGTTAAGGCAATGAAGGGCGACAAAGCGCTCGCTAAGGAAGTCGATTTTCTCAAAAGGCTGCGCTCAGAGCTTGAACGCGGTGTTTGTGCGCGTCACGTCGATACCGACGACGACGAAAAAGCCGTTATGTCGGAACTTTCGCTGCTTACCTCAAAGCCCGTCATATACGCCTGCAACATGAGCGAGGAGGATTTTGCGGGCGGCATCGAAACAAATCCCGGCTATGCGGCGGTAAAGGAGATTGCCGCGGCGGAGGGCGCGGAGGTCCTGCCTATTTGCGCCGAGCTTGAGGCGCAGATAGTCTCTCTCGAGCCGGAGGAAAAGGAGCTGTTTCTTTCGGAGCTCGGAATAGAAAACGGAGGGCTTGACCTGCTTATCCGGCGCAGCTACAGCCTTTTGGGGTTAATATCATACCTTACGGCCGGCGAGCCGGAGGTTCGCGCATGGACAATCAAAAAGGGCACAAAGGCGCCGCAGGCGGCGGGAAAAATCCACTCCGATTTCGAGCGCGGGTTTATAAGAGCCGAGGTTATTTCGTTCGACGAGCTTGTCGCGTGCGGCTCAATGGCGGCGGCAAAGGAAAAGGGGCTTGTCCGAAGCGAGGGCAAGGATTATATCATGCGCGACGGTGATGTTGTGCTTTTCAGATTTAACGTATAAATTATATGTACAACAAACCACGGGCGACAGCAAGGGTCGCCCCTACGGAAACGCTCGGACTAATTGAAATTGTTTTACCAAGATTGTTTATAACTTAACCTGCTTGCATCGTGGTACAGATGCTTTTTCAAAAAAATACGGGAGATACAGTTCATTGAAATGTAAGGTCTCAAACTATATATCCGAATTTTTTGTCCGCAACGGAATCGACACGGTGTTTTCCGTTACGGGCGGCGGCGCCATGCATTTAAACGACGCCTTCGGTCATCAGAAGGGTATACGCTGTATATACAACCACAACGAGCAGGGCAGCGCCATAGCCGCGGAGGGCTACGCGAGGGTAACGGGCAAGCCGGCAGTGTGCTGCGTCACGAGCGGCCCCGGGGGCACAAACGCCATTACCGGCGTCGTAGGCGGCTGGCTCGACTCCATTCCCATGTTCGTCATAAGCGGTCAGGTCAAGCGCGAAACCACAATCTGGTCTGTTCCCGGACTTCCGCTCCGTCAGCTCGGCGACCAGGAGTTTGACATCGTACACACCGTCGCAAATATGACGAAATACTGCGCCATGGTAACTGGCGCGGACGAGATAGCGTATCACCTTGAAAAGGCGCTTTATCTTTGCAGACACGGGAGACAGGGCCCGGTTTGGCTCGACATTCCGCTTGACATTCAGGGCGCGAGCGTCGAAACCGACAGCCTGCGCCACTTCTCCGCCGACGAAATACCCGACGACTTTTCACCTGTCACGCGGGAAACGGCAGCGGCCGTTATGGAAAAAATCAAGGCGGCAAAGGCTCCGCTTATCATAGCCGGCACGGGCATAACCTTAAGCGGCGCCGGCGGCGACTTCCTTCGGCTTGCCGACAAGCTTAAAATTCCCGTTGCAACCGAATGGGCGGGCAACGATATCCTGTCTCCCGACAGCCCGTATTTCGCGGGCGTGCCCTCCACCATGGGTACGCGCGGGGGCAACTTCACCGTTCAGAACTGCGACCTTATGCTCAGCATAGGGTGCAGGCTGAATATAAGGATGATAGGCTACACAAGGCATCAGTTTGCCAAAAACGCCTATAAAATAGTCGTCGACATTGATAAAAACGAGCTTAAAAAGCCCACAATCATACCCGACATGCCGATATGCGCCGACGCCGGCGATTTTATACGCGCCCTGCTTTCGCAGGACTACGAGGCTGACGGACGCCACGACAGGTGGCTTTCTTGGGTAAGGGATATCAACGCGAAATACCCACTTGTCGTCGACGAATACAGGGGCACCGAAAAGATAAACCCCTATGTGTTCCTTGAGGGGCTTTTCGACAGGCTCGGAAGCGACGACGTAGTGGCGTGCGCAAACGGAAGCGCGTGTGTTATGACATTTCAGTCGTGCCGGCCTAAGCAGGGGCAGAGAGTCTTCGGGAACAGCGGCTGCGCCTCAATGGGCTACGGCCTGCCCGCCGCCCTGGGCGCGTCAGTCGCGAGAGGCGGTAAAAGAGTCGTCTGCATCGACGGCGACGGCAGCATAATGATGAACCTGCAGGAGCTTCAGACAATATCGCATTACGGGCTGAACGTTAAAATCTTTATGATAAACAACAACGGCTATCTTTCTATTGTCCAGACACAGTCGCGCTTCTTTTCTCCCCCGCTTGTCGGAGTGGGTCCCGAAAGCGGCGTGTCGTTCCCCGATTTTTCAAAGCTTGCCGACGCCTTCGGCATACGGTATATGAGCCTTAAAAACGACTCGGAGCTTGAAACCGTTTCAAAAGCCCTCAACGCCGACGGCCCCGTTTTCTGCGAGGTGTTTGTTGACGAAAAACAGTTTTTTGTACCGAAGCTTACGTCAAAGGTTCTGCCAACGGGCGAGATTGTATCCTCCGAATACGACGACCTTTATCCTTTCCTTGACAGGGAGGAATATAAGGCCAACCGCTACATTTATTGACGGACGGCGGTTAAAATATGTAAGACGGCAGACTCGGCAAGTAAATATTCCTTATATCTCAAAATATATGCGTAAGGAACGGTCTTGACCGTTTTGCATGACTACGGAAGATTTCAACCGGACACGGCACGCCGTGTCCCTGCAAACAATCAAAAAAATTATTTAACAAATCATAAAGTGCTTTGCGAAAGGATTGTCACAAAAAACATGAGAGTTATAACAGGCTCCGCGCGCGGCAGGGTTCTTGAAACGCTGTCAGGAAACGACGTCCGGCCGACGTCCGACAGGGTTAAGGAGGCTGTTTTCAGCATAATCCAGTTCGAGCTTGAGGGCAGAAGCGTGCTCGACCTTTTCGGCGGCTCCGGTCAATTGGGCATTGAGGCTTTGAGCAGGGGCGCGGAAAAAGCCACGTTCGTCGACAGCGACGACGAGGCAGTAAAGGTCATCCGCAAAAATCTCGCCTCAACAAAGCTCGAAAAACAGGCGGTCGTGCTCCGGACCGATTCCGTTTCCTTCGCCGCCTCGCACACGGGGCGGTTCGATGTGGTTTTTCTTGACCCGCCTTACGGCAAGGGGTTTTTGCAAAAGGTTATACCGCTGATAGCCCCGAAGGTAAATACCGGCGGCGTAATCGTCTGCGAGTCGCCTTATGACGAAAAACTGCCTGCGGAAGCGGATGATTTCAGAATTTTCAGGGAATATCGGTACGGAAAAACAAAAATAACGGTTTACAGGGACACAATATTGTGATATACTGTAATATAATTGCGAAAGGGATGGTTTCGTGAAGATTGCCGTTTGTCCCGGTAGCTTCGACCCCGTCACAAAAGGCCACTTAGACATCATCATGCGCACGGCAAAAATGTTTGACCGGGTAATTGTGGTTGTAGCGCAAAACCCGAACAAGCCCGCAAGCTGCTTCACCGTCACCGAACGCGTAGACATGCTGATTCGAAGCACCTCCCACATCCCCAACGTCATTATCGACACGCACGACGGGCTTATAGCCGAATACGCGCGCGACCACGGTGCGGTTGCGATAGTAAAAGGGCTTCGGGCGGTTTCCGATTTTGAGTACGAGTTTCAGCAGGCACTCATCAATAAAAAGTTCAACCCGGAGCTTGAAACGGTTTTTGTAACGGCAAACGCGGAATACATGTTCCTGTCGTCAAGCATAGTCAAGCAGATTTGCGCGCTCGGCCGCGATATCTCGGAGTTCGTTCCCGAGGAGATTTGCGACGACGTAATAAACAGGATTGGCTGCAAAGGCTGAAAAGGGGTAAGAATATGGAGTTTGAAGATTTACTTGAACAAATAGAAGAAGCGATAGACGCCGGTACAAATGTTGCGTTCACATCAAAGACGCTCGTCGACGCGAAGGCAATCAAAACCTGCATCGAGGATATGCGCCTTAATCTCCCCGTCGAGATAGCCCAGGCGCGAAACGTCATTGCCGAGAGGAACAACATCATTTCAAAGGCAAAGAGCGATTCGGCGGCAATAATAGCCAACGCTCAGGAAAGGGTTGCGGAGTTTTCGGAAAAGTCCGAAAATAAGGCGCGCGAGCTTGTCCGCAAGGCAGACGAGTTCGCAAAGCAGACAATAGTCGAAGCCGAAGCAAAAGCCGCCAACATCATCTCCGAGGCCGAGAAAAGAGCCGCGGCAATGGTCGAGGAAAGCGAGATAAGCAGGCAGGCGAAGGAATACAGCGAGCGCATCAGAGCGCAGGCAGACGAGGACTGCGCCAATATGACGGAGGCAACAAAAAAGAAACTGGGCGAGATGGTAGCCGAAAGCCGCAGGAAGTCCGAGGAGCTTACGGCCGAAACGCAGGCGCGTGTCGACGAAATGATAGCAAAGGCAAACAAGTGGTCAAACGAAATCCGCACGGCGGCAACCGAGTTTGTGGAGGACATCATGAAAAGCGCCGACGACGCGCTTATTACAAGCGTAAACGAAATCCGCAAGGCGCGTCAGAGCATGAGGGCAACCTCCGGCAGGCCCGACGGGCTGATGTAACAACCGGTATAAAAAACGTGCCGTTTTCTGGCACGCATACGCGGGAGTAGTTCAATGGCAGAGCGTCAGCTTCCCAAGCTGAATGTTGCGGGTTCGAGTCCCGTCTCCCGCTCCACATGAAAAAACCCTGAAAGTGTTGATATATAACGCTTTCGGGTTTTTCCTTTATTATGGTACATTTAATATAAGGGATAAAACGGGATAATAACGCATAACAAAACATAAAAATGCAAGTCAAATGAAAGTCAGAAAGATAATCCCCGCCGAGCCGAAGCCCGAAAGGGATTAATTGTTGTGCTGTTCATAACCGCTCGTTCTATTAAAATGTCAATCTCTGTGGACACGTTCGATATGTCCTTAATACAGCCTTTTTCCACAAGATACGATAAAATGTGCGCCTTTTCGGTTCGTACGCTTTCTCCTGCCCCTTGCAGAGCTGTTCTGTCGCCTGTACGGCGCGGTTTTGCATATGTTTTTTGTCATCACAACTTAATTCGAGCTGATATATCTCAATGTGATATATTATAACTTGAAATTAACAAATTAGTATGATACAATATATAGTAGTATATTTTAGGAGACTAACTATATGGAGAGACAAATCAGTCAACAGGTCAGAGGTTA
>DCUB01000061.1 GCA_002329365.1 Ruminococcaceae bacterium UBA1425 | reverse complement strand
AAGACTTAATTAATTATAACATACCGGAGACTGAATCACAACGAATATATTAGATTTGATATGAATTAGTATGAACCTGTAGAAACCATCTTATTTATATGATTATAACAGGTCAATATGTTACCAATTTTCTCAATCTTAAAATTTTTACACACTTCTATTTCCTATGCATTTCCGTCCTATAGTGTGTAATTCATTTGCTTTTTGAATTATAAATAGATCCAGTAGTTGTGATAAACCAGTTGTAGCCTTATCATTGGAACTAGACAGAGATATATTAAAGAATTTCGCTGGCAATCCACATTTGGGACAGGCTTCCGCTCGATTGGAAATTCTATTCTGACATTCGGGGCAGAAAATCAATGCCATATAATTTTCTCCTTTAACAACCGATATTCATGCAGATGAATTTTGTTAATCTTCGGGTGATCTTCCAAGAACCTGCTCAGCGCAACCGGCACCACGTCCTTTCGCTTTGTCTTAAAGACACCGGCAAGTGAAAGGAGCGCATGCTGTTTCCAGTCGTGTCCCTTGAAAAGCTCCAGTGTAGCAAAGCTTAGTAAATCAATGGCGGATTCAAAGAGGTATACCTCCGTTGCATTTATGTTTTCCGCTATTGAAAATGAAAAGTGCTTGTCGCTGCCGGTAACTTCACTTTTATAGGCAGATTTTGTGCCACGCATGGCGGCGTAACGTGCGACTCCTTGGCTGTCATATCCAACGAAAACCGCGTTGTGATAATTCGCAGTTTCAAACAGGAGACTATGCTCAATACAGTAGTCAATAATGACAGAATGAATCCCTCGTCCTGAAAGGTAGGCTTTTGCATTCTCCGGATATGGCACTAATTTCGGCATGAGAAGCCGCTTTGGTTTCTGTTTCTTTGGGGCATAAGAAAAGGGCGGCGTTTTTATTGCCGCCCCTCCCACAACAGCTTCCACTGCCTGAGGGAAAGAGTATTCCTTAACTTTAATCAGATAATCCAGTGCTGATTTACCTCCGATCCCTCTGGAGAACCAGTGCCATTTACCGTTGCTGATCTTCAGGGAATCATGCTCTCTGGTGCAGTAATTGTTTTCTGAAATTTTCACAAGATTGCCAGGTTCATTGTATTGGAGCCATGTCAGCAAATCGATTTTTCTTGCTTGCTCAATAGACTGAGCTGATACATACGGCATTTAGCGTTCCTCCTTTTTCTTTTCCTGCCGGATGACATGGTCAGCACGGCTTTCTATGCTTTGTCTGATATCCTCCATATGATCAGTTTCCGTTCTTTCAAATTCCGTGAAAATGTCCGCAAGCGGGCACGGAGATTTTAAAAGCGCAATACATCGTTCATCGGATAAATCCGTATACTCAAGCGCCAGAATGATATCTTCGCGACAGGTATATTCATATGCATGGAACAGGATCTCTTCGGGGTTTTGTGAAAGAAGCCACTGCTTCCATTTATCCTGTTCATCAAATATCCGATTATATAGGGCGGTGTTCAATTGTTCATTCGTCACAAAAGAGACCTCCTTTTGAGTTTTGGTATATAAAAATGCCGCTTAAGTTTTTACGCTTAAGCGGCATTAACAACATGATATTAAGTTCATATAATCCAATTTTTTGTACCCAATAGGGTATAGGTATCGGATTTATGATGTAATTTCCACCCTATCAGGTATAACAACACGTCTTCAGCAACAACTCATCAATATCCTCCGTTGGCTTTCCGGCCTGCAGGCATTTGTTCCGAAAACGTATCAGCGCATAACGCAGTAATCGAACCTCCTCAGAAGTCAGTTCCACAATACGCTTTTCGGATTTTTTATGAAAAAACATTATACTCGCCTCCTTTTCTTAATAGATATGCGTAGTATTCATGCAGATCGTCCCGTATCTCCGGCAAAGCAGGAGGCTCAAGCTTAACATTTGCATTCTTGGCGTACCATCCGTCGACTGCCTTGTAAAACTCGGGATATTTCTCTCGATCCGAAAGATATTCCATGACATCTTTTTTGAGAATCTTATAGCACCTCGTTTTCTTGCCGGAATATTTGCATGGGATTTTGCCGCTCTTCAAAAGATAACGTGCCGTTTTTTTACCTATATGACATAGACGATATAATTGCTCCATAGTTATGACATCGGGAATTTTATCCCGGTTTATTTCTTTGCTTTTCATTGTCGTGCACCTCATAATAAATTCCGATGCGAGACTGCCTGTACACGACTTTTGTTCTACCGTAGTTCTACAGTTCTACCTCGAGTTCTACCTTTTTTTCAAAAATCGGCCGATTTTGGCTCTTTATTCGGACCCATTGATTTTATGCGAATTTCTTGCTATAATGCTTAAAAATCCAGTATTTATGCGGCTTTTCGGTGCAGACGTATCTGCCAGATACTACTACGAAAATGCCCGTATTAAATAGTTGCTGTAAACGACTCGAAATGCTGTGTGGGGAAACTCACCTAGGGTTCGAATCCCTATCTCTCCGCCACAAAGGCGTCGTGAAATCTTCGGTTTCAGGCGCCTTTTTATGTTATAAGGATTCCGGCGGTTTTCCTTGCCGGCAGCGGCGCGTTTTACCGGCAGAAATAAAAAAACGGAATCGGAAGGACTGAAAGATAATTGAAAAAGAGCAAAATAATAATACGGCGGGAAAAGCCGGAGGACTACGAGGAATTGCTGTCCATGACATACGAGGCGTTCCTTACGCTGCATTATCCCGGCAGGCGGCGAACCGACGAGCATTTTCTATTATATCTTCTGCAAAATTCAAAATCCGTTATTCCGGAGCTTTGCTTTGTCGCGGAGCTAAACGGCGAGATAGTCGGACACATTCTTTATACAAAGAGCGAGATACTGCGTGCCGACGGAACAAAAACGCCTACTATAACCTTCGGGCCTTTATCCGTCCGTCCGACGTACCACAGGCAGGGTATAGGCGCCGCACTTGTGCGTCACAGTCTTGAAAAGGCAAAGGAGTTCGGTTATCGTGCCGTCCTTATTGTCGGCGTTCCCGATTATTACCCGAAGCTCGGCTTCAAACGGGCGCGAGAGTTCGGGCTTTTACTGCCGGACGGCACGGCCCCCGACGAATTTATGGCGTATGAGCTTATACCCGATTCGTTAAGCCCGGGCGGCGAGCTGCGTTTTCTTGCGCCCGAATACGAGATTTGCGAAACGGACGATGCCGGTTTTATGCGGTTTCACAAGGAATTCGCGTTAAAATACGGGCTGCCCTGCGCGGACAGACAGTAATACGAATAAAAAATCTCCGCCGGCATGGCGGAGTTTTTTGTAAATGTCAGTTGTTTTTATTGTTGTTGCGGTTATTTCTGTTATTCTCGTTGTTGCGGTTATTTTCGTTATTGCGGTTATTCTCGTTGTTGCGTTTGTTCTCGTTGTTTTCGAAGTTTTCGTTGTTGCGGTTCTTGTTCTTATTATTGTTGTTATTGTCCAACTGATTTTAACCTCCCTTCGTTTCCTCGCGTTTATTATGCTTCAGGAAGGTTAAAATATACATTATAAAACAATATTAGGGGATGTTTTTATATTAATCAAAAACGCTAAGATTTATACAATGGCGGGCAGGAATTTTACTAACGGCTGCATACTGACAGAGAGCAGGGTTATTAAAAAAATTGCGGAATATATAGACGAAAAGGAAAACGGCGACGACGTTGTTTTAGACGTAAAGGGAGCGTGGGCGTTGCCCGGATTCATCGACGCGCACAGCCATATCGGTCTTTTTGAGGAGAAAAAGGGTAAAACAGGCGACAGCTCGAATGAGACGACGGAGCCCGTAACACCGTATATAAAAGCGATTGACGCAATAAACCCTATGGATTCGGCTTTTCATAACGCTATAAAGACGGGCATTACCTCGGTAATGGTAGGTCCCGGCAGTTCAAACGTTGTTGGCGGGCAGTTTGCATTCATTAAAACACACGGAAGATGCATAGACGACATGACAGTTCTGGAGCCTGCCGCCATGAAGATAGCCTTCGGCGAAAATCCGAAAACGAATTACGGAGACAACAATCAGATGCCGTCCTCACGAATGACTATTGGCGCAATGCTCCGTGAGGAGCTTTTTGAGGCAAAGCAGTACGCCGACGGCAAAAAAGCGGCTCTGGAAAACGGCGACAGCTTTGAGGAGGATTTCAGAAAGGAATGCTGGCTGCCGGTCCTTAACAGAGAGATACCACTTAAGGCTCATGTGCACAGGGCGGACGACATACAGACGGCAATAAGAATCGCAAAGCTGTTCGGTCTTGATATGACGCTCGACCACTGCACCGAGGGCCATCTGATAGCGGAGGAAATAAGGCGGTCGGACTTTCCCGCAATCGTGGGACCGAGCCTTGCGCCGAGGAGCAAATCGGAAACGCAGTATATGGAATTTAAAACGGCAGGAATACTTCACAAGGCGGGCGTCAGGGTTGCCATAACGACAGACCACCCCGTAACGCTGATTCAGTGCCTGCCGCTGTGTGCCGGAATTGCCGCCAAGGAAGGTCTCGGCGTCGACGAAGCGTTGAAAGCAATAACAATAAACCCCGCCGAAATCTGCAAGGTGTCCTCGCGCGTGGGCAGCCTGGAGGCGGGCAAGGACGCCGATATCGCGATATTTGACGGCAATCCGATGGAGGTGTTCACAAACTGCCTTTATACCATAATAGACGGTCAGCTTGTATATAAAGCAGAATAGCAATGTAAAATTAAATGTTTTTGTTCGCTTCTGCGCCCGGAAAAACAGCGGTAACACGCGCTGATTCTTGATTTTTCCGAGTTTTAAAGATATAATAGAGCCTATTAACGGTACAGACTGAAGCAGAGGCTGAAATGAAAACATACAAAACACATGAAATAGCACGGCTTACGGGAATTCATCCGAACACTGCGCTGTGCCAACTACTCGCTTTCGTCCATACTGCGACTTGTAAACAGCCTCTCAGGAAACAGCAATACACCTGTTCTGGAAACACTTAATACGCCGTCCGCCGACGAGCATATAGTTTCGGCATGCGATAAACTCATTGTATCGCTTGAAAACACGCTCATAGACGCGCTGCAAATGAAGTCGATTATTAAAGAAATCAAAAAAACAAACCCTACACTAATACACCAACCTTAGTTTCTTTGTTATAATCGGTAAATCAAAGAAAATGGAGGTTGTTAATGGAGAAGTGGAAAATTAAAGCTATTGTCTTTCTTGCGAGCCAGTGCATTACGCTTTTCGGCTCGTCGCTCGTTCAGTTTGCGGTTGTGTGGTATGTTACTCTTGAGACATCTTCCGGCACACTTGTGTCGGCACTGACAATATGCGCTTTTGTTCCGCAGATGCTCATCTCGTTCGTATCGGGAGTATGGGCGGACAGGCGCTCAAAAAAGATGCTCATAATATTGTCGGACACCTGCATTGCTTTAGCTACGCTCGCCCTCGCACTATTGATGCCCTCACTCGGCGGCGGCGCCAGACTTATTGCCGCCCTGCTTGCCGTCGCATTGCTATGGGACAAACGCTTCCGTGCCAGAGGGACGGCGGCGCCCTCGGAGGAGGAAGATCCTCAGCCGGTCGTCTGCCGGGAGCAGCAGACGGAATAAACCACCCTTACTCCATATTGATATTTACCGAGCTGTAAAGTATAATATCCAAAAGGGCAAAGCTATGGCAAGGGATGTGTAGAAATGGAACAATACTCGGTTACGGGCATGACCTGCGCCGCCTGCAGCGCGCACGTCGAAAAGGCAGTGCGCGGCGTCCCGGGCGTTTCGGACGTTGCCGTCAACCTGCTCACAAACTCAATGGGCGTCGAATATTCGTCACCCGCCTCGCCGCAGGCTATTATCGAAGCCGTTGAAAAAGCGGGCTACGGCGCTTCTTTAAAGGGCGACGCTTCAAAAACATCGGCTGAAAAAAAGCCCGACGCGGGCGCGGAGTTCCGTGCTTTGCGCCGCAGGCTCATAGCTTCTCTTGTTTTCCTTATGCCTCTGATGTACCTTACCATGGGGCATGTTATGTGGGGCTGGCCGCTTCCTGAGGCTGCCGCCGACAATCATCTTTTAATGGGTATTGCGGAGCTTCTGCTTACCGCCGCCGTCATGGTTATAAACCAGAGGTTCTTTATCAGCGGCTTTAAGAGCCTTTTAAACCGCGCGCCTAATATGGATACGCTCGTCGCTGTGGGCGCGGGCGCCGCCTTTTTATACAGCACCGCCGTTTTGATTAATATGACCTTTGCCGTCACAGCGGACGACGCGGAGGCAGTAATGCGCTATATGCACGATTTTTATTTTGAATCGGCGGCCATGATTTTAACGCTTATTACAGTCGGCAAAATGCTTGAGGCTTACAGCAAGGGCAAAACCACCTCCGCCGTCGAGGCTTTGATGAATCTTGCCCCGCGCACGGCAACGCTGCTTGTAAACGGCGAGGATGTTGTCGTGCCTGTCGGCGAGGTAAAGCCGGGCGACGTTTTTGTCGTGCGACCGGGCGAGAGCATTCCCGTCGACGGAACGGTGCTGTCGGGCGAAAGCGCCGTCGACGAGTCCGCGCTTACAGGCGAAAGCCTGCCTGTCGACAAATATCCCGGCAAGCCTTTAAGCGCCGGCACCATTAATCAAAGCGGCTTTTTAACCTGCACCGCCTCACGCGTAGGAGCGGACACCACGCTTTCGCAGATAATAAAAATGGTTGAGGACGCCGCCGCCACAAAGGCGCCCATATCGAAAATCGCCGACAGGGTGAGCGGCGTATTTGTTCCGGCCGTCCTCGCCGTCGCTATAATCACAACTGCAGTATGGTTTATTCTCGGCTACGGGTTCGGCTTTGCGCTGACGCTCGGCGTTTCGGTGCTTGTCATAAGCTGCCCGTGCGCGCTCGGGCTTGCGACGCCCGTCGCTATTATGGTCGGCAGCGGCGTCGGCGCCAAAAACGGCATCCTTTTCAAAACTGCCGCCGCGCTCGAACACGCTGGCAAGGTGACTACTGTCGTGCTTGACAAAACGGGCACCGTTACACAGGGCAATCCCACCGTAACGGACGTTGTTCCCGCCGCGGGCGTCGCCGAAAGCGAGCTGCTCTCCGTCGCCGCTTCGCTTGAAGCGCAGAGCGAGCATCCCCTTGCAAGGGCGGTTACGGCTTACGCGAACGAAAGGAACACCGAAATACAGAAAGCGAGTGATTTCCGCGCGGTGCCCGGAAGCGGCGTAACGGGCATGTTAAACAACGCCGTCGCGCGCGGCGGAAACAGGAAATATATTTCGGCTGTCTGCGATATTCCGAAGCCCCTGCTTGAAGCCGGCGACAAGGCCGGCGACGAGGGCAAAACCGCGCTTTATTTCGCTTTCGATGGCAGGGCGGCGGGAATGATAGCGGTGGCGGACGTCATCAAGCCCTCAAGCAGAGCTGCCGTTATGGAGCTGAAGGGCATGGGTATCCGCGTTGTAATGCTTACGGGCGACAACGAAAATACAGCCCGCGTTATAGCCGCGCAGGCAGGCATAAGTGAGGTCGCGGCTCAGGTTCTGCCGCAGGACAAGGAGGCGCAGGTGCGCCGCTTCGGCAGCGAAGGCTCTGTCGCCATGGTGGGCGACGGCATAAACGACGCGCCCGCACTTACAAGGGCGGACGTAGGCATAGCCATAGGCGCCGGCTCCGACATAGCCATAGACGCCGCCGACATAGTGCTTATGAAAAGCGATCTGCTCGACGTCGCGTCGGCAATCCGGCTTTCGCGCCGCACCCTGCGGAATATTAAGGAAAACCTGTTCTGGGCGTTTTTCTACAACGTTATATGCATTCCCCTTGCGGCTGGCGTATTCTTTGTCCCGTTCGGCTTAAAGCTTAATCCCATGTTCGGTGCCGCCGCCATGAGCCTTTCATCAATTTGCGTCGTTTTGAACGCGCTGCGACTGAATCTTTCGGGTACCGGCAAGCGTGCCCGTAAAACCAGCCGCCACTCGTCCGATAAACAAAATGATATATCCGCCCGCCCGGCGGAAAACACGGGCAGCACTGAAAAGACGGAGGAAAAAGCCATGAAAAAAATCATCAGTATCGATGGCATGATGTGCCAGAACTGCGTCCGCCACGTTAAGGAAGCCCTTGAAGCCGTGCCGGGTGTCACCGCTGACGTCAGCCTTGAAGACGGCACGGCAGCAGTCACGCTCCCGGAGGGTACCGACACCGCCGTTCTCCGCGGGGCCGTCGAAAAGGCGGGCTATAAGGTTACCGGTATAGTATAGCCGCATTTGTTACCGAAAGAATATATAAAGACCTGTCCCGCGTGCTATAATACTGCGGGAACAGGTCTTTACTATGTTGAGCTTTTTTATTTGTTCCTATCGGTAATTGTTGCGGCGCTCCAGAGCGTCCTTTTTCGTTGCGTGAACGGTGCCGAAGGGATGCTCCACAGGCGCGTATATGGAATACAGCTTTAGAGGCGCGCGCCCCGTGTTTACAAGGTTGTGCCAGACGCCCGCCGGAACAAATATCGCGTAATCGTCCGAAACCCTGTTTCTGAAATACAGGTTATCCCTGCTTTCGCCCATCATCACGATTCCCTGTCCCTGCTCAATCCTCAGGAACTGGTCGTGGTCGGGGTGAATCTCAAGTCCTATGTCGTCCCCGGGGTTTATGCTCATGAGCGTAAGCTGCAAATACCTGCCCGTCCAAAGCGCGGACCTGAAAAAGTTGTTATTTTTCGTTGCGTCTTCAATATCTATAACAAAGGGGTTCGGTCCGTAATCACCCAAATCGCGCCGCTGCGCGCGCCTTACCATGTTGTTTGAAGGGTTGTTGCCGTATTGACCTCCGAACGGTCTGTCATATCTCATATTGTTCTTTCCTTTCACAGAATTTATTACATCTTATGCCCGAGGAATATATCCTGTTACTCGGAGCAAAACTCAAAAAGCCGGCGCATAACGCCGGCTGTGCCTTTTGATTATACTTACTGTGTTGATGCCGAAAGCCTGTCATTCTGAGCGTACACCATTGTCATTCTGAGCGTACACCATTGTCATTCTGAGCGTACACCATTGTCATTCTGAGCGCACACCATTGTCATTCTGAGCGCACACCATTGTCATTCTGAGCGCAGCGAAGAATCTTTAAAAAGTTCCTTCGGCGCGCTGCGCCTCAGGATGACAGGGTGTTGTCATTCCGGGCGCGACAACCGCTTCAGCCGAAGAACCTTTGTATCTCCGCTTCGGCGTTTTCGGGGGTGTCGCTCGCGTGAATGATGTTTTCCCTCGGATTGCAGGCGAAATCGCCGCGGATTGTTCCCGCCGGGGCTTCGGTGAAATTAGTGGCGCCTATCAGCTTGCGCATCTCCTGTATTACGCTTTCGCCCTCGACAATCATCGCAATAACATAGCCGGACGTCATATAGCTGAGAATGCGCGGGAAGAACGGTTTGTCCGCGATGTGCGCGTAATGCTCCCTTAAGCACGCCTCGTCCAAAATGTGCGATTTGATTTCGGAAATGTAATAGCCCTTCTTCTCTATTCGCGAGATTACTTCTCCCACAAGCCCGCGTCTTATACAGTCCGGCTTTAAAAGAACCAGTGTGCGCTCAATACCCATTGCGTCATCTCCCCGTTCAAATAAATTACTCAATGTTTGTGTAGGGACACGGCGCGCCGTGTCCGAAGCTTCACACGACCTTACGGAATGGTCAAGACCGTTCCCCACGAATAAATTTTAAGTATTAGCAAGTCTTTAAAGCATTTGATTTTTTCGCAGTATTACACATAAATTATATATAACATTAAAAATCCTGTCAAGCATTTACGACAGCAAAACATCAGAGAAGCAGCTCCTTTAAGTCTGACACGAACATAACGCGCCCCGCTTTGTTGCTTTCGTATAGAAAATCACGCAGGCTTTTGCTCTTGTACCTGCCGAAATCGCCGATTACCGCAAGCTTAAAGCCGTAGTTTGAGATTTTTTGGAGTATTTCCCCCGCAAGACCTGTTTTCAAATCAATAAAGCCCTCGTCAAGGTTTTCCTTTCTTAACAATATGGTGTCACAGCCGCACTCATACCTCGCCGACACCATTAAATCAAGCATATCCTGAGAATTGCGGATTATTACATTGATGTCTGCCTCGGCGGCTCTGCTGCCGTTTATCATTACCGTCTTCATACTGTTATTACCTTTTTGTCTAAAAACGGAATGATGAGGCTTGCCGCCTGCATTACCGCGTGACCGCAGTTTTTAAGCAGATGTGTCTGCACGTCGGGAAGCAGCTTTTCCAAGCGGCGCGCCGACGCTTCGGCGTAAATGATTACATCGTCCTCTCCCGCGATAAACAGCACCGGCCTTTTCTGTTGACGCGCCGTCCGGCTCTTTTGCTTCGGTGTTAAGGCTTTTTTCCGTAAACACGCTAAGGTCATGTCCCGAAACACGCCAGCTCTTGCCGGTTTTGCAGGCGCGCAGCTTGCCCTCGCGAATATAACGCCGGATTGTCTTCCCGTGCAGGTTAAGCATTTCGGAAATCTGCCGACAGTATAAAAAACGTCGTCTTTCATTACTTATTGCTCCTTATTGTGTGTTGTAATGCTGTTATAGGTAACATGTCAAGCTGTTTTTCATTTTTATTGAATATATTTTCGACTTATAAAAATATTGAATCATTTTTATCTGTACTGTATAATTATCATCGTAGCAGACAACACGGGAGGGAAAGAAATGAAAATTCTTGACAGCGGCGTAATTTACAGGACGGCGGACACCGCCCGCGGCTACAACGCGTGGCCGAGTATTGCAAGGATTGACGGCGGGGAGCTTGCCGTTTCGTTTTCGGGCAACCGCCTTGCGCACATCTGTCCTTTTGGTCAGACGGTTTTATGCACCTCCTCCGACGGCGGGAAAACGTGGTCGGACGGGCGCGTTATAAACGACACAGCACTTGACGACCGCGATTCGGGAATATTAAACCTCGGCGGCGGCAGAATCATGGTCACGTTTTTCTGTCATTCGGCGGAAGGCTATGAAAGCCGCTACTATGAAAGCATTGTAAGAAGCGCGGAACAGCTCGGCTGCGGCGACGAGGTTAAAAAACACATAAAAGACTACGCGCAGCTTGACGGCAGTGTTCGCGCGGGAGGCTCGCACTACATTATAAGCGCCGATAACGGCAAGACGTGGGGAGATGTCAGAACGCTTCCCGTTTCCGCCCCGCACGGCCCGTCACTGATGTCGGACGGCACGGTGCTTTACGTCGGCAAGGAGATGTACATTCACGACGGCGGCCACGTTTCTGACGAGACAAAAAACAAAATAAAATGCTTCAAAAGCACGGACGGCGGCGAAACGTTTTCGGAAGCCGGAACAATACCTCCGCCCTTCGGCGTCGAATACAAAAGCCTTCACGAGCCGCACGCCGCAGAGCTGCCCGACGGGAGCCTGCTTTGCGCGATAAGGGCTCAGAACATTACGCCTGAAATTTACAAAAACACGTTTACGGTATTCCTCAGCCGTTCCGAAGACGGCGGCGCGACGTGGACTACACCCGAACACCTTGACGTTTACGGCTCGCCGCCGCACATACTCGTCCATTCCTCCGGCAGGGTTATAATTACCTACGGACGCAGGAAAGAGCCTTTCGAAATACGCGCCGTTATAAGCGCCGACAACGGGCGCACATGGTCGGCGGAGCACACCGTAAACGGCATGTTTATTAAAAACGACGACATGGGCTATCCGTGCAGCATCGAAACGGAGGACGGCTCTGTAATAACCGTTTATTATCAGCTTTTCCCGGGCGACGGCTTCGGCACGTCAATCGTTTACAGCCGCTGGAGCATTGATTAATTTCAGATGGATTTTTTAAGGCAGCGCGGTTCTTACCGTGCTGCCTTGATTTATGGCTTTTGTATTCTTTCCGTGCACTCCATGCCGCATTTTGAGCAGTCGCCGCAGCATACGCTTTTGCCCTTTTTCTTCAGCCTGACGAGATAAATAACAGCACCCGCGACACAAAGAGCAACGACCAAGAGGACCATGATATCGAACGCGTTAATAATAATCACCTCATCTCAAAAGGCTGCCGGCAGTATAAACGGCATAGGCGCATACCCACGCTATAAGACACTGGCCGACAACGACGGCAGCCGTTTCAAGGCGTGAACGAAGCTCGCGCCTTATAGTCGCTACGGCAGCTATGCACGGCGTATAAAGCAGCGTAAAAACAAGAAAGCTGACGGCAGAAACCGTTGTAAACATTCCGGGCAGCGTGGCGTCGAGCGCGGAGACACCGGCGCCCGTCAGTACGCCGAGGGTGCTGACAACCGCTTCCTTTGCTGAAAAGCCGGCTATGAGCGACGTCGCTATCCGCCAGTCGCCAAAGCCCAAGGGGCGGAAAACGGGAGCTATGAGCCTTCCTATGGCGGCAAGCAGGCTTTCCTGGCTGTTTTCGGTGAAATTTAGGCGCGAATCGAACGCCCCGAGGAACCAGATTACTATTGTAGCGAGAAGAATCACGGTAAACGCCTTCCGCAGGAAGTCACGCGCCTTTTCCCACATCAGAAGGACTACGCTTTTAAACGAAGGGATTCTGTAATTCGGAAGCTCCATTACGAAGGGCACCGGCTTTCCGCGAAAAGCCGTTTTGTTCAGAAGCATTGCCGTCAATACCCCGACAAACATGCCGCCTATATACAGCGACGTCATTACAAGGGCAGAGCGTCCCGGGAAGAACGCCGCGCTGAACACCGCGTATATAGGTATTTTTGCCGAGCAGCTCATAAACGGCGTAAGCAGAATGGTCATCTTTCTGTCGCGCTCGCTTGACAGCGTTCTTGTCGCCATTATGGCGGGCACGGAACAGCCGAAGCCTATTATCATCGGAACGAAGCTGCGGCCTGAAAGACCGAGCCCGCGCAGCAGCTTATCCATTACGAACGCCACCCGCGCCATATAGCCGGTGTCCTCAAGCACGGAAAGAAAGAAGAACAGCACGACTATGAGCGGCAGGAAAGAAACGACACTGCCGACGCCGGCAAAAATTCCGTCTATAACAAGGCTTTGGACGGCGGGGTTCATGCCGTATCTTTCAAGGCCTCTGTCGACGAAGGACGCTAACAGGTCAATGTCCCTTGACATGAGGTCGGAAAGAAAGCTGCCGATAACGCCGAAGGTAAGCCAGAAAATAAGAACCATAACGGCGAAAAATATGGGAAGAGCCGCTGTTTTGTTTGTAAGAAGCCTGTCGATTTTCTCGCTGCGCAGCCTCTCCCTGCTGACGCGTCCTTTGACGACGGTAAGGCGGCAGACATCCTCTATAAAGGAGTAACGCATGTCGGCAAGTGCGGCGTTGCGGTCAAGCCCTCGCTCGTTTTCCATTTCGACAATGGAGTGCTCTATGAGCTCAAGCTCGTTCTGAGATAAACCGAGCCTGCCGATAAACCCGCTGTCGTCGCCCTCGATAAGCTTTGTAACGGCGTACCGGCGTGATATTCCAATCCTTTGGGCATGGTCCTCGACGACGTGGGAAACGGAATGAATGCAGCGGTGAAAGGGACCGGACGGACAAAAGTCGGTAACTGTAGGCAATGCTCTGTTTCGCGCCGTATCCACGGCTGTTTTTATGAGCTCTGTTATGCCCTCGTTTTTTACGGCAGAAACAGGAACAACAGGTATTCCCAAAAGCTTTGAAATTGCCGCTATGTCAATGGTTCCTCCGTTTCCGCGCACCTCGTCCATCATATTCAGGGCAAGCACCGTCGGTATCTGGAGTTCGAGCAGCTGAAGCGTAAGATAAAGGTTGCGCTCGATATTCGAAGCGTCGGCTATGTTTATTATTCCGTCGGGCTTTTCGTTTATAATGAAGTCGCGCGTTACTATTTCTTCCGACGAGTACGGGCGGATGGAGTAAATACCCGGCAGGTCGACGACGAAATGCCCCTTTGCCCCGCGGATTTCGCCCGCTTTGCTGTCGACCGTAACGCCGGGGAAATTCCCTACATGACGGTTAGAGCCTGTGAGAGCGTTATAAAGCGTTGTTTTCCCGCTGTTTTGATTCCCTACGAGAGCGAATATCATTTATTTTCCTCCCTGACGCTCAGAAGCCTTGCGTCGTCCTTTCGTATGGTGAGCTGATAACCGCGCACGGAGATTTCCAAGGGGTCGCCGAGAGGCGCGGTTTTCTGAACGGTTACCTCCGTGCCGGGGATTAAACCCATGTCAAGGAGTCTCAGACGGAGCGCCCCCTCTCCCCCCACCGATTCTATTTTTGCAGTTTTTCCTATTGGCATACTGTCGAGCGTCAATATCTACACCCTCACCTTTCAAATATATGAGCCGCGGAAAAAAACATGTCCCAATGCTGCTTTGCCGTAAATATGTTAGCATAAGCTAACATATTTGTCAAGCGTTTTTTCTCTGTTTTATGCGCGCATTATTACGGGCGGTTTTTGCGCATAATAAAACGCGGGCTTATGCCCGACAATAAAAACGCGGGTTTGATATGTCAGGGATTATAAAGGATTATACAAAAGGCAGCCTTCGAAGGGAAATGCTCTCGTTTTCGCTTCCGTTCATGGTGTCGAACGCGCTTCAGGTTGCCTATACAATAATCGATATGATAGTCGTCGGCAATGTGCTGGGCAGCGCGGGGCTTTCCGCGGTGGCTACGGCAGGTCAGGTCGCGTCGTTTATGACGCTTACATGCATCGGCTTTTCTATGGGCGGTCAGGTGCTTATATCGCAGCTTATAGGGGCGGGTAAAAAGGATGAGATAAACGGCGCCGTCGGCACGCTTTTTACTATAACGGCAGTAATAGGAATCGTCGCTACCCTCACCGGCATGTTCTTTTGCCGCGGAATACTACGCCTTCTCGATACACCCGCAATATCCTTTGAGCCTGCCGTCGATTACCTTTTCATCAGCTCGGCGGGGATGCTCTTTTCATACGGCTACAACATGGTTTCCTCCGTTCTGCGCGGCATGGGAAACTCAAAGCAGCCCTGCCTGTATATCATAATCGCGGGTTTAACCAATATCGCGCTCGACATACTGTTCGTCGTTGTTCTTCATTGGGGTACGGCGGGAGCGGCTCTCGCCACCGTAACGGGACAGGGTGTTTCATTTATATGGTCAGTCGTATATCTTGCGCGGAACAGGAAGTCGTTCGGGTTTGACTTTAAGCCTCGCAGCTTTCTGCCTGACAGAAGTGCCGCCGTATCGCTTTTAAAGCTCGGCATACCTTTTGCCCTGAGGAGCGCGTCCGTTAACCTTTCCATGATGTACGTCACATCTCTTGTCAACAGCGTAAGCGTGGAGGCGTCCGCCGTTTTCGGAACGGGACTTAGGGTCAACGACATCCCCGACAAAATATCGCTCGCGGTAAATTACTCCGTGTCGACGTTGACGGGGCAGAATTTTGCCGCCGGTAATATTGAAAGAACGAAAAAAGCCGTATACCGGGGCTGGCTTTACAGCTTTGCCGTATACGCGTTTTTCGCAGCGCTATTTCTTGTTGATATTGAAGGAATGTTCCGCCTGTTCACAAAGGAACAGGGCGTGCTTTTGCTCGCGCCCGTGTTTATGCGCACCGTTATATGGGGCTTCCCGGCGATGGCTGTAATGCGCGGCACAAACGGATTCATACAGGGCATAGGAAACTCCGGTTTAAGCCTTGCGTTCGCGCTCATAGACGGCTTTGTCCTTCGCATAGGGTTCTGTCGGCTTCTGGGCGACTTTTTCGATCTGGGGCTGTTCGGCTTTTTCCTCGGCTACGGGATTGCCTCCTACGGCACCGCCATACCCGGCGTTATTTATCTTTTTTGCGGGTCATGGAAAAAACGCAGGCCTGAAATATAAAAACGCGGGCTGTCTTTTGTGACAACCCGCGCGTTTTTAGACGAGCACCGGCTGTAGCTGCCTGCTCTCGAGCGCCGCCTCGAGCGCCTCGCGTGTCCGTGAAAAATCAGCCACCACCGAGCAGGGTTTTTTAATGCTGTCATCCTGTCGCATGGGAATAAAAAACACATTTTTGCAGTTCATCAGCCTGCCGATATTAGTAGCTGACGCGCCGAGGGCGTCGTTTGTTGAAACGCCTATCAGCAGCGGGCGGCCGTTTCTGAGGTGAGCCTTTGCCGCCATTGTAACCGCAGTATCGGTTATGCCGCCCGCAAGCTTGCCTATGGTGTTTCCCGTACACGGAGCGATGATAAGTATATCAAGCAGTTTTCCGGGGCCTATCGGCTCCGCCTGCGTTATGGTATGTATAATATCACGGCCGCATATGTTTTTTATCTCCCGGTTGATTTCCTCAGCCTTTCCAAAGCGCGTGTCTGTCGAGTATGCCGTTTCGGACATTATCGGAACGATTTTGTATCCGCTGTCGCGGAGATTTGCCATCTCGGCTATCACTTTGGAAAACGTGCAGAATGAACCGCAGACCGCAAAGCCCGCAGTTACGTCATTCATTCGCTTCCCTCCCTTATTATGTTCAGAATTGTTTCTCCGATTATTATTCCCGCGGTTTTCGGCGCTATTGTACCCGGCAGAGAACCGGCGATGAACGCGTCAAGCCCCAGCGCCTTTGCCGCTTCAAAATCAACTCCGTAGGGAGCCGACGCAATATCGACGACGACACAGTCGCGCCTCATGTTCTTGAGAATCGGCTCGTCGATGATTCGGGCGGGTACGGTGTTTACGAGCATATCGAAGCCTCCCGCGAATTTGTGCAGCTCGCGTATGTAAATGGCTTTGCAGCCGTCGTTGTCGGCGGCGGCGAGGCTGCTGCACCTGCGCGCCGCGACGGTAACATCCGCGCCGAGCGCGAGCAGCGCCCTTGCTATGGCTACAGCCGTTCTGCCGTAGCCCGTTACTGCAATACGGGCGCCCCTGACGGTTATCGGCAGCTTTTCAACAACTGTCTTTACTACGCCCTCCGCCGTCGGTATGGCGTTTTTAACGGCGAACTCGTCCCTGTCGGCGTAGTCGTAAACGCGGATGCCCTTGCGGAAAAGCTCCGAACGCCTTTTCATGTCAAGCATGCCGGCAAACACCGTATGCTCCGGCGCGAGCATGTCGAATACCTCCGAAAGGCGAACCTCGCGCGCCGAAAAGGGCGCGTTCAGGGTTTCGCCGTCGCGGCTGACGGGTATGGGGAGAACCACCGCGTCCGCGCCGCTCAAAGCGGCCTGCGCCGGCACGTCACCGTCCGTATAACCGCTATGCTTTTCAAAGCAGAAAAGCGTGGCACGGTAACCGTGTTCCTCAAGGTTCTGCTTCATGTATATCTGCCTTGCGTCGCCTCCGATTACGGCAAAGCTCTTAACAGTATTCATGCTATGTCACCGCCCCCGAGATTGCCGCTGATTATCCGATACAACATATAAGCGGCGGCCGAAAAGTCGTATTGCAATACCATTATATGAAATGTGCCGAAACGCAGTGAGCCAAAAGTTTTATATTTTTTTTAAAATGGTGTTTATTTTCAAACGCAAATAGAATATAATAGACAGTATAATTCGGATACATGTTTTTTGCGAACTCGGAGGGTGATAATTTGTACGATATAGATGAACTGCTAAAAACGGTTCGGCGTGTTCATTTCATAGGAATCGGCGGCAGCGGAATGTGTCCGCTCGCCGAGATTCTCCATAAGGAGGGCTATATTCTTTCCGGCTCCGACAACAACGACGGCGACACCTTAAACAGGATACGCTCTCTCGGCATACCCGTATATATGGGACAGCGCGCCGGGAATATAAAGGGCGCCGAAATGATTGTCTATACGGCGGCGCTTCTGTCCGACAATCCCGAGCTTGTCGCCGCCAAAAATTCGGGGATTCCTACCTTTGAACGCTCAAAGCTCTTCGGGGCTATTACAAGAATGTATAAAAACTGCGTCGGCGTTTGCGGCACGCACGGCAAAACAACTGTAACGTCCATGCTGTCGCAGATAATGATAACGGCAGGCGCGGACCCGACATGCGTCATAGGCGGCAAGCTGCCCTTAATCGGCGCAAACGGCAGGGTAGGTCATTCCGACATGATGATTTGCGAGGCCTGCGAGTTTGTCGACACCTTTCTTGACCTGAGCCCCGGTACCGCCGTTATACTGAACATCGACGAAGACCACCTCGACTACTTCAAAACGGTTGAGAACCTTATAGCTTCGTTTCGAAAGTTCGCGCTTCTGGCGACTGACAGGGTAATCTACAACGGCGGCGACGAGCGCACGCTAAGGGCTGTCGGGGGAATACAGGGCAAGGATATGGTAAGCTTCGGGCTGACTTCTAACTGCGACTACAACGCGCGGAACATCGACATAAAGCATGCCGTGCCAAGCTTTGACGTATATATTAAGGATGAGTTTTTAGGGCGCCTTGAGCTTAGCATACCCGGCAGGCACAACGTGTTAAACGCCCTTGCGGCAACGGCGGCGGCGCATCTGAACGGAGTGCCGTTTTCCGTTATTTCCGATGCTGTCAGCGACTTTAAAGGCGCGGGCAGGCGCTTTGAGATACTCGGAAAGCGAAACGGCATAACGATTGCCGACGACTACGCGCATCATCCGAAGGAGATAGAGGTCACGCTGACGGCGGCAAAGGAAATGGATTATAAGCGCGTCTGGGCCGTTTTTCAGCCGTTTACGTTCTCGCGCACGTCAATGCTGATAAAAGATTTCGCAAAGGCGCTGAATATTGCCGACAGGGTTGTTATGACCGAGATAATGGGCTCGCGCGAGGTAAACACCTACGGCGTTCACACATCGCAGCTCGCCGGCATGATTGAAGGCAGCGTCTGGTTCGACACCTTCGACGAGGTGGCGCAGTATATAGTCGACAACGCAAAAGAGGGCGACCTTGTAATAACCCTCGGATGCGGCGATATATATAAAGCGGCAAAATTAATGCTGAAAAAATACGATAACGCGGAGGTATAATATGGTCTGCAAGCTTAATCATACAAATTACAGAAACTTCAGGGTATTCGAAAAAAACAAGTTGCCGGGCAGAGCATATTTTATTCCCTATTCAAAAAAGGAGACGCTGTCCGCCACGCCGTTTGAAAGGGAGCGCGTGTCGTCCGATATTGTCCGCGTGCTTTCGGGCGAGTGGGACTTTAAGTATTACGCCGATATTTCGGACATGCCGTCAACGCTCAATACGGACAAAACAGAGTTTGACAAAATAGCCGTGCCCTCGACGTGGCAGCGGACGGGCTATGAACCGCCTGTTTACTTAAACTGCCCCTACCCGTTCGAAACACCTGTACCTGAGCTGCCCGAAAAGATGTCCGTAGCCGTTTACAGAACCTTCTTTGACATTGAAGACGTTGACAAAGAATTTATAATTTCCTTCCTCGGCGTCATACCGTGTCTTGACCTGTACATAAACGGGAAATTCGCAGGCTACAGCGAGGGCGCGCACAACACTGCCGAATTTCTTCTTAACGGCTTTGTAAAAAAAGGCGAAAACGAGCTATTGGCTGTCGTCCACAAGTGGTCGACGGGAACGTTTCTTGAGTGTCAGGACATGTTCCGCGAAAACGGCATTTTCATGGACGTGCTGCTCTATGAAATGCCGTCGACATACATTTACGATTACGCCGTCAGAACTGTTAAAACCGAAAACGGATATAACCTTTCCTGCGATGTGTTTGTAAACGGCACTTTGGAGGGCTGTACCGTAGGTATATCGCTCGTTAAGGACGGAAAAGAGATAGCAAACGTCTCCGCGGCTGCTGCCGAAAAGCTTAATATCGAGCTTTCTGACCTTGAAGTCTCGGAATGGAATGCCGAGCTGCCCGAGCTTTACGAACTGTACATAACGCTTTACCGTAACGGTGCCGGGATTCTGACACTTCGCAATTATACGGGCTTCAGAACGATAAAAATAGACGGCTGCGTTTACACCTTCAACGGCCGGAAGATTAAAGTCAAGGGCGTAAACCACCACGATACTCACCCGAAAACGGGCTATGTAATGACGATTGACGACTTAAAAAAGGACGTTCTTTTAATGAAGTCATTAAACGTCAACGCGGTGCGCACTTCGCACTATCCGCCCGACCCGCGTTTTCTGACGCTTTGCGACATCTACGGGCTTTACGTCGTCGACGAGGCTGACATTGAAACGCACGGCTGCGGCTGCAAGCCCTACAACAATATAAACCTCATCAGCAACGACCTCAAATGGGCGCCGAGATACCTTGACAGGGTAGGCAGAATGTTCTACCGCGACAGGAGCCACCCGTGCATTATAATGTGGTCGCTCGGCAACGAGGCAGGCGGCTGGAAGTGCCACGACAAATGCTTCAAATTCCTTCAGGATGTCTGCCCGGAGATACCCGTACATTACGAGGGCGCGATAGGAACGCCGCGCCACGGCTATTCGGTCATTTCCGAGATGTACACCCACCCCGACAATCTTATAAGGGTTAAAGAAAGGAGCAGGGGTGCGCACTATAAAAAGAAGCCGTTCTTCCTTTGCGAATACTGCCACGCGATGGGCGTAGGCCCCGGCGCGCTCGAGGATTACTGGGAAATACTTTATTCCGACGATATCTTCATGGGCGGCTGCATATGGGAGTGGGCCGACCACGCGGTTTACCACGAAAAAGGTAAGCTTGCATATACATACGGCGGCGACCACGGCGAGGAAAAGCACGACGGCAACTTCTGCGTCGATGGGCTTGTATACCCCGACAGAACGCCGCACACCGGCGCGTACGGGATGAAGGCGGTTTACCGCCCGCTCAGGGCTTCCCATACAGGCGGCGGCACCTTCAGATTTTTGAACACAAACCGCTTTCGCGACAGCGGCTACATAAAAATCCGCTGGGAGCTTTTACATAACGGAACGCCGGCTGCACAGGGCGAATTAAGCCCCGTAATAGCCCCGACGGCGAGCGTTGACGCGAAGCTTGAAATACCCGAGCTGAAAGACGGCGAATACCACGTAAATTTTATTTATTACGACGGCGAACACGAAATCGCGAGGGAGCAGATAACTCTGAAAGAGGGCTTGCCGGAATTCAGCCCGCTTCAAAACAGAAAGCTTGACGTAAACGAAACGGACGAACAAATAACAGTCGTGTTTGACGGCGGAGCCGTAGTGTTCGACAAAAAGAGCGGAATGATTGTATCCTACGCCTGTGGCGGCAAGGAGCTGTTAAACATCTCGCCCGCGTCGCACAAGGGCTTTATGCCGAACCTGTTCCGCGCGATGCTCGACAACGACGTCCGTAAATACGAGCTGTGGAAGTCGAGCGGTCTCGGCTCGTTCAGAACTGAGCTTGTATCTTTAAATCTTGAGCACGACGGTCTTACGGCAAGGATTTGCACCGGGTTTACCCTTGATTACAGACGAAAGACGCTGTTCGATTACAGCGTTACATACACCGTTTTCGGCAACGGCACCGTAAGGACGGACGCTTCAATTTCCCCGCGCGGAGAGCTTGAGGCAGCGAGCGACATTCCGCGCTTCGGCGTTACTGTCGAGCTTGACCGCACACTTGAAAACGTCGAGTATTACGGCTTGGGAAGCCGCGAGAATCTGCCCGACTATACGGCGCAGTCCGCGGTCGGCATATACAGAACAACAGTCCCGGAGCTGCACGAGCCTTACATCAAGCCGCAGGACAACGGCAACCGCGGGCGCGTCCGCTACCTGAAGCTTACGGACGGCGACGGCGACGGCATTTTGTTCACGGCAGTTAACGATACGTTCAGCTTCTCCGCCCACAACTATACGCAGGAGCTGCTTATTAAGGCAAAGCACCGGGAGGACCTGCGCGACGAAAACACAACGTTTGTTTCAATAGACGGCTTTGTAAGAGGAACGGGTACTGCAAGCTGCGGTCCCGACACTCTTGATAAATACAGGATATCGGCTGAAAACGGTCTTGGCTTCTCGTTCGCGTTCTCGCCGGTAAAAAAAAACAATGACGACATAAAGGTCCCTGTAAAAAAGGCCGAAACGCCGGTGTACGACACTAAGCTTCTGCCGCGCGCCGTATCGCCCGAGGAGGTAGGAATAAAAAGCGAGGCTGTCGAAAAATTCGCCGATGTATTAAATTCCTCCGGCGTCAGATACCACTCCTTTATGATAATCCGCGACGGCAAGGTTGCCGCCGAGTGCTACCGCTATCCCTTTAACGCGAAAACGCCGCACATCATGTATTCCGTAAGCAAAAGCGTTACCTCCTGCGCCGTCGGCTTTGCTATAGACGAGGGCTGGTTCACGCTCGACACGACTCTGGCGGAGGTGTTCCCCGAAAAGGTTCCTAAAAAGGACGCGGAGAGGTTTAAGAAGATTACCGTCCGCCATCTGCTTACGATGACGGCGGGCAAATTCCCGAGCTATATGCTGAACAAGACAAAGGGCGACTGGATAGACCAGTATGTAGGCGCGAAGTGGTATGCCGAGCCGGGCGAGGAATTCAAGTACATTAACGAAAACATTTTTATGCTATGCGCCATAATTAAGCGCACAACGGGAGTATCCGTCAGCGAGTTTCTCACGCCGCGTCTGTGGGAGCCGCTCGGCATAAAAACACCGTACTGGGAAACAGACCGCAACGGCATCGAGTCCGGCGGCTGGGGGCTGTTTCTGACGCTTGAGGCGTTTTCGAAATTCATGCTGACATTCATGCAGGACGGGATGTTCGAGGGCGTTCAGGTCATTCCGGCTTGGTGGGTGCGCGAGGCGACAAGCCTGCAGGTAAAAAATAACGCCGATACGGAAACCGAGTCGGGCTACGGCTACTGCTTCTGGATAAGAAAGGCGGGCAACTTCCATGCCGCCGGGGTTTTCGGGCAGGTAGGTCAGGTTTACAAAGACAAAAACCTTGTAATCACTGTCGTCAGCGGAGATACAAACGAGGGACCTGTATGGGAAGCTCTTAAAGTATTTGACGGCGATGACGTGTTTACAAGACGCAGCCCGAGAGCAAAGCCTGACGAGGAGCTGGCGCAGAAGCTCTCCTCCTTTGTTATGGAAACGGTGCCGCAGTCGGGCTTTCGAAGCCCCGTCGAGCAGGACATAAACGGAAAAACGATTCTTTTCGACCGCGCCGTAATAGCCGACATCTTCGGTTTTTCGCCGTCGGTGCTGCCCGTCGTCGCCACTTATATGACAAAGGACAGGGCGGGCAATTTCAACAGGGTTAAATTCAGCTTCCACGATAAATTCTGTTATTTCCAGTGGTCGGAGGGCGACGAAACCTGCTGCGTCTGCTGCGGCATGGACGGAAAGTACAGAGCGGGCAGAATAACGCTTGCCGGAACGCGCTACACGGCATATGCGGCGGCTTACTGGCTTAACGACACGACGCTTGAGGTCTGGCTGCGCCCGCTCGAGTCAATCGGCAGGCGAGTCCTTTCCTTCCGCTTCAACGGAGACTCGGTAAAGGTCGAAACATACACAGACCCGTCAATCGAAGAAATTTTCGATAACATAAAGGGCGTCTTAAAAGACATGTTCAAATCGGATAAGGGCAGGAAAGCGGGTGAAAAGCTGTTTTGGAAAATCCGCGATAAAATCCAGCCCGTGATGAAGGGCAGAATTGTCGGCTTCGGAAAGTAAAAGGAACGGAGGTATTATTTTGAAAACGAAATCACCTGAAATCAAAAAGACATGGTACAAGGAAATGTCCGTCTATCAGATTTGGCCGCGCAGCTTCTGCGACGGCAACGGCGACGGCATCGGCGACCTTGAGGGCGTGCTGTCAAAGCTCGACTATATAAAAAGCCTCAACGTGGACGCCATATGGTTCTCCCCTCTTTACCCGTCGCCGAACGCCGATTACGGCTACGACATCTCCGACTATAAAAATATCTCGTCCGATTACGGTACGCTTGAGCTTTTCAAAAAGGTCGTAGAGGAAGCGCACAAGAGAGACCTGAAAATAATAATGGACCTTGTCATCAACCACACCTCCGACGAGCATGAGTGGTTCAAAAAAGGCAGGGAGGATAAAAACAGCCCCTACCACAACTACTATTTCTGGCGGAAGGGCAGGGGTAAAAAGCCGCCCAACAACTGGAAGTCCGTCTTTGAGGGCGGAGCATGGGAATATGACGGAAACCTTGACGAGTATTACCTCCACGTTTTCGCGAAGAAGCAGGCAGACCTCAACATGGACAATCCCGCGGTGCGCGAGGAGGTCAAAAGCATAATGCGTTTCTGGCTCGACCTCGGCGTCGACGGCTTCCGCGAGGACGTAATAACATATATATCAAAGCGAGAGGGACTTCCGAACGGCTTCCCCCTGCCCATAGGCACGGGAATCGAGCATTACACAAACGGGCCGAAGGTTCACGATTATTTAGCGGAGTTCAGACGCGACGTACTCGACCGTTACGACTGCTTCACCGTCGGCGAGGCTCCGGGAATGACGCCGAAGCTTGCGAAATCCTTCATCGCCGAGGGCGAATCAAAGGTATTGGATCTTATGTTTCACTTCCAGCACATGGCGGCCGACTGTATCCTCACCGACTGGATAAGGCTGCCGTTCAGCCTCAAAAAGATGAAAAAAGCGTTTTCACGCTGGCAGCGCGAGATGTTCGGCGTGGCATGGAACGCGCTTTACCTTGAAAACCACGACCATCCGAGGATTATCGACCGCTACGGCAGCAGAAAGTACAGGGTCGAAAGCGGAAAGATGCTGGCGGCAATGTACCTCTGCCAGAGCGGCACGCCGTTTGTCTATCAGGGGCAGGAAATTGGCATGACGAATATCGAGCTTGACAGTCTTGACAAATTCAAGGATGTCATAACCTTCAACAACTACCGTCTGTTCAAAAAGCTCCATCTGTCCGACGAGCGTATTTTAAGAATCACAAACAGATGCTCAAGGGAAAACGCGAGGACGCCCATGCAGTGGAGCGGCGGCAAAAACGCGGGCTTTTCCACGGGCGAGCCGTGGTTTTACGTAAACCCGAACTATACCGAGATAAACGTCGAGGCGGCCGAAAAAGACGCGGATTCAATCCTTAATTTTTACCGCAAGGCGCTAAAATTCCGCAAGGAAAACGAGCTTGTGATTTACGGCGACTACAAGGAGCATTATAAAGAGAGCAGAAAGCTTTATGTGTACGAAAGAAAATACAACGGCAAGCGGCTGCTCGTAATCTGCTCCTTTACCGAAAAGCCGGTCCGCTTCATAACGCCGGACGGCTTTAATCTCAAAAAGGGAAAGCTCGTGCTTCAGAATTACAAAAACGTCTCCGACAGCAACGTGTTCCTTACAAGACCGTACGAAACGAGGGTTTACCTCTTTGAGGACTGACGAAAAGATGAACAAAAACTTTTACGCGCTCATTTCGCGCATGAAATTCATTAACCGCTGGGCGCTTATGAGGAATACGCGCGAGGAAACCTTAAGCGAGCACAGCCTTGAGGTGGCGGTTGTCGCGCACGCGCTTGTGCTACTGCACAACAGGCGCTTCGGCGGTAAGCTGAACGCCGAGCGCGCAGCCGTGCTCGGCATTTTCCACGACGCGCCGGAAATACTTACGGGCGACATGCCGACGCCCGTTAAATATTACAGCGAAAGCGTGCGCGACGCTTACAAAACCGTCGAGAGCAACGCATGCCGGACCATACTCGAAATGCTCCCCGACGACCTTAAGGACGACTACCGCCCGTTCTTTTTCCCCGAAGAAGCCGACGCCGAGCTTTGGCGGTTCGTAAAGGCGGCTGACAAGCTTTGCGCCCTTACAAAGTGCATCGAGGAAAACAAGGCGGGCAACAGCGAGTTTGAAAAGGCCGCCGAAACTACGCTGCGCGCTATCAAAGCGCTTGATTTGCCCGAGGCTGAGTGCTTTCTCAATGAGTTCATACCCGGCTATAGACTGACGCTCGACGAGCTGAGGAGCAAGTAAAATAGCTTTACACCGAAATGCGGAACGGATTCATCCGTTCCCTGCTTTTCAAACGGCATATAAAACAGAATGAAAACAGGGACAAAGTACAAAAGCTGTACTTGTCCCTGCTTTTTTGACAAATTCCGGCAGTTGTAAATCTTAAAGAAAAACTCAATAAAAAAACCTAATAGAAAAATTCAATATAAAATTTCTGCAAAAAATTCTAAGAAAAATCTACAAAGGTTGTTGACACTTAGAAAAAACTATGCTAAGCTAAAAAAGTACAAGGTTTACGACCTTCACAAAGTGGGACTATAAAATAAACAAAAGTCAAAAGGAGAATAAACTATGAAACAAGTCAAACATCTGTTATCATTTACGCTTGCCTTATTGATGGTTCTACCCGTGTTTACATTTGCGGCAGTTCCCGTATATGCGACAATCGCGCAGGACTCCGTCATCTTTGAAGCCATGAGCTATTACGGTGCCGCCGACGCTCCCATTGTCGTCGAAGAAAGTGATATAGACGACGACAGAGCGGATCCGGCGGTTATCAGCTCTCTTACACTTGTAGAAAAACCGACCAAGCTGACATATAATTGGGGCGAAGATATTAATCTTGAAGGTGTAATGCTTATTGCAAAATACAGCGACGATTCATCTGTAACAATATATTACGACAACCCTGGATTGACAATAGAAAACTCCAATATCGCAGATAAGACAGAACCCGATAAGGACGTTGCGATTCAGACGGTAGCTCTTGCATACGAGGGCAAGACAGTTACATTCACAGTAACCGTGCTTAACCCCGTAACAGAACTTGAACTTGTTCGCGGTCCGTACAAGACACTGTACAGAACAGGACAGGAATTTGTACCAAACGGCATTGAGCTTCAGGCTACTTATAAAGATGGTTCAGAGAGAACCTTAACATCCGGTTACAGTCTTTCCGGTTTTAATTCAGGCAGACAGGAAATCGGACAGGAAATTAAGGCAACTTATTCCTACGGCGGCGCTTCAAAATTCGTGACCTTCACTGTCGATATCTTTGCCCCTCTGTCTCTCAGCACGGGCGGAGCGTATGAGATGAATTATAAAGAAAGCGTCGCGTTTACTCCCTCTGTTCCGGCAAGAGCATATCAGACCGGTGTGTCCTACGATTACTGGATAAGCGACACAAGCGTTGCCGACATTGACGCGGGCAGAATATACGGTCTGCGCAGAGGAACCGTCAATCTTCGTGTTACGGCAGTCGAAACAATCGAAAAGGACGATCAGACGCTTGTGTTTGAATATGCCGAGCGCACCACCATCCGCGTAAAGCTCACCTTCTGGCAATGGTTCGTCAAATTCTTTATACTATTCGGCTGGCTCGGCTTTGACATCTATATCTGATTGCCCTGTAAGGACGGCAACACCGCACAATGGCGGCTGATGCCAAGCCTTCAAAATTATAATTAGCTGATTCGCAAAACGGCGGCCGTATTCCTCAAAGAGGTTAATACGGCCGCTGAAGATTTTAGCTGACGGAGCCGCGCGGTGACGAAAAACGCGCCGACAATGCCGTCAACGCCGACACAACGCCGACATTATTAAAAAAAAGCCTTGATATTTATACTCAGGTGTGTTAAAATATTTAACAAGTAAGCTGAATGGGTATCGTCTTTCGCTTTTTTTCGGAAGATGTGTGAGAGTGGGGCAACCCGCTCTTTAGTTTGTTTATATTTTATAATTGATAATTAGAAAAAAGGAGTGCGTCTTATTGGCGTCAAAAAGCAAGGGCGGCAACACAGTCGCCGCGGTGCGGGCGATAGCCGAGCCTATTGCCGCGTCGCTGGGGCTTCGGCTGTGGGATATCTGCTTTCTTAAGGAAGGCGCGTCGTGGTACCTGCGCATATTCATCGACAAAGACGGCGGCGTAGGCATAGAGGACTGCGAAACCTTCAGCAGGGCTATAGACGGCCCGCTTGACGAGCAGGACCCTATAGAGCAGAGCTACTGCCTTGAGGTGTCGTCCCCCGGCATTGAGCGAGAGCTTACAAAACCCGGGCATTTCACCGCCTGCATGGGCAAAAAGATAAAGCTGCGCATGATACGTCCGACGGATGACGGCAGGCGCGATTTGGGCGGAGTGCTCATGGGCTATGACGGCGGCACCGTTTCTGTCCGCCTCGACGACGGAACTGATTTCAGCTTTGAAAAAAGGGAAGCGTCGTTTATAAGGCTTGACGATTTTGACGAGTAATTATAGCATTTTTAATAACCGAAAAACCTGAGAGGATGATTGTAAAAAATGAATTCTGAATTCTTTGACGCGTTAAAGCTCCTGTCAAAGGAGAAGGGCATTAAAATGGAGGCGTTATGCGACGGAATACAAAAGGCCATCGTCACCGCGGTTAAAAAGGATTTTGATAACAAGGACATTGTTTTCTGCGAAATCAATCCCGAGAAAAAAGAGATGAAGGTCTACGTCAGAAAAAACGTCGTTTCGGAGATAAGCGACCCTGTCTGCGACATTCTTGTCGAGCAGGCGCAGAAGTATAAAAACGGCGCGTTGCCTGGCGAAATCATTGAAATACCGCTTGAAACAAAAGAGGTCAGCCGCATTGCCGCCGACAAGGGCAAGCATGTTCTGCGTCAGGGCATAAGAGAGGCCGAACACGGTCAGCTCCGCGAGGAGTTCCAGAACCACATGCAGGACATAATAACGGTTAAGGTACAGCGCATCGACCCGATAACGGGCGACGCTGTCATAGAAATCGGCAAGCTTGAGGAAATCCTTCCGAAATCGGAGCAAATGCCTTATGAAACAATTAGGGAAGGCGATATAATAAAGGTTTATGTCGTCGACGTCAAGGACCTTGACAGAAAGTATCCGAAGGCAACGCTTTCAAGGACGCATCCCGGTCTTGTCAAAAGGCTGTTTGAAAACGAGGTTCCCGAGATTTACGACGGCACCGTCGAAATAAGGGCAGTGTCCCGCGAGGCGGGCTCGCGAACAAAAATGGCTGTTTACAGCAAGGACACAAACGTCGACCCCGTCGGCGCGTGCATAGGTCCGAGGGGCGCGAGAGTCGGAAAGATTGTCGACCTGCTCGGCGGCGAAAAGATAGACATAGTAAGATACAGCGACGACCCCGCCGTGTTCATCGCCGAGGCGCTGAAGCCGGCCGACGTTATAGCTGTCGATATACTTTCCGAGGATGAAAAATCCTGCACCGTTACGGTTCCCGACACGCAGATTTCGCTCGCCATCGGCAACAAGGGGCAGAACGCCCGCCTCGCGGCAAAGCTCACGGGCTGGAAAATAGACATCAAGCCCGAAAGCGGCATAACGGAGCAAACCATAAATTTTGACGAAATAAGCTAAGTATGTAGTTTCAGCAGGGTGATATGATGCAGCAAAAGCGTGTTCCCATGAGAAAGTGCACAGGTTGCGGGGAAATGAAGCCGAAGCGCGAGCTTGTCCGCGTTGTCAGGTCTCCCGACGGCTCTGTTTCCCTGGACCTTACCGGCAAAAAAAACGGCAGAGGGGCTTACGTCTGCCGCAATCCGCAGTGCCTCAAAGCGGCGCGGCGGGCAAAGCGGTTTGAACGCGCGTTCGGGTGCGCCATCCCCGACGAGGTCTACGACGCCATGGAAAGGGACATTTCACAGGATGAATGACAGGCTGCTTTCGATGCTCGGCCTGTGCAAAAAAGCCGGAAAGCTCTGCTGGGGACACGATACATGCATACAGGCTGCAAAAAGCGGAAAGGCAAGCGTTTTTTTGCTCGCGTCCGATGCTTCGCCCCGAACAAAAAACGACATGCTAAAAGCCGCAGACGAAAGGAATATCACTATTGAGCTGCTTGAAACGGACTACACTATGGAACAGATTAACGCGGCGACAGGCTGCTTTACCGGGATCCTTACGACTTACGACGAGGGGTTCGCAAAAAAAATTGCGGAGCTTTTCCGCTTTCAATCAGGGAGGAACATCGTATGATAAGTAAATACAGGGTGCACGAGGTCGCTAAGGATTTCGATATCAAGAGCCGTGCGGTTATAGAGCTTCTTGCAAAGTATTTCGGCGACACCAAAAAGCACATGACGGCTCTTGAGGAAAATGAGCTTGATATTGTTTTTGAAACATTCACACAGGAAAACCAGGTCGAAAGCTTTGACGAGTACTTTGCCGAAGCCGAGAAGCAACAGGAACAAAAGAAAAAAGAGCGCGAGGAAAAGGAGCGCGAGGCAAGGGAGAAAGCGAAAGCCGAGGCGGAGGCAGCCGCGGCGGCAAAGGTCGTGCAAAAGTCCGCCGAAAAGGCGAAGGACTCCGACGGCGGCGAAGCCGCAAAAAAACCGGCACATGAGCAAAAACCGGTGGCACCGAAGGTTGTCATACCTCCGCAGCCGCAGAAAAAGAAGCAGAAAAGCACCGGCGCCGTACCGCAGTCCCGCACAAAGGGCGACGCGAGGACAATCGACACAAGGGCAAGCAACGTAGAGCTTGATAAATACAACGAAAGATATGAAACGATAGCTCCCGTAAACAAAACGCTTCACAGCGACAGCACCGTCACAAAGCAAAAGCTGAAGCAGAAGTCGCAGCAATACCGCAAGCAGGGCGGCACAAGGCAGTCCCGCAGGGAAACGGAGGCCGAAAGGCTGAAGCGTATCGCCGCCGAGCGCGCGAAGAAGCCGCAGCTTGTAATTCAAGTGCCGGACGAGCTGACGGTGGGCGAGCTTGCCGCCATGCTTAAAAGAACCGCCGCCGAGGTCATCAAGAAGCTGCTTGAGCTCGGTCAGATGGCTACTGTCAACGAGGTTATCGACTTCGATACTGCCGAAATAGTCGCGACGGAGCTTGGCGCGAAGGTCGAAAAGAAAATTGTCGTAACGATTGAGGACAGAATCATCGACGACAGCGAGGACGAGGAGTCAAATCTTTTCCAAAGAGACCCCGTCGTCGTTGTAATGGGTCACGTCGACCACGGTAAAACCTCAATACTCGACGCAATCCGGCACACGTCCGTCACGTCCACGGAGGCGGGCGGCATT
The DNA here is from genome assembly GCA_002329365.1 of Ruminococcaceae bacterium UBA1425. GTDB lineage: Bacteria > Bacillota > Clostridia > Oscillospirales > Acutalibacteraceae > UBA1425. Next base: position 39,927 of record DCUB01000061.1, on the reverse strand, counting down.
ACGCAGCATATCGGCGCGTACAGGGTTAACCACAACGGGCAGAACATCACCTTCCTCGACACTCCCGGCCACGCTGCCTTCACCTCCATGCGCGCGAGGGGCGCGATGGCAACCGACATTGCCGTGCTTGTCGTCGCCGCCGATGACGGCATCATGCCGCAGACCATAGAGGCGATAAGCCACGCGAAGGCGGCGGGCGTCGCGATAATCGTCGCCATCAACAAAATGGATAAGCCGGGAGCCGCACCTGACAGAGTCATGCAGCAGCTCACGGAGTATGAGCTTGTTCCCGAGGAATGGGGCGGCGACACAATCTGCGTCCCCGTTTCCGCGTTGACAGGCATGAATATAGACCTCCTTTTGGAATCGATTCTCCTTGTCGCCGAGATGAAGGAGCTCAGGGCGAACCCGAACAGGGCGGCAAAGGGCATAGTTATAGAGGCAAGGCTCGACAAGGGCAGAGGACCCGTCGCCACGCTCCTCGTACAAAACGGCACGCTCAGGATGGGCGACATAATCGTTGCGGGCACCGCCGTAGGGCGCGTCCGCGTAATGAACGACGACAAGGGCGAAAAGGTTGAGGAAGCCGGCCCCTGCGTCCCCGTCGAGATAATGGGACTTGCCGACGTTCCCCAGGCGGGCGATGCGTTCGACGCCGTTTCAGACGAGCGTCTTGCCCGCGAGCTTGTCGAGCAGCGCAAGTCACGCGCGAAGGAAGACAGGTTCAAGTCCGTTGAAAAGGTAACTCTCGACAACCTGTTCGACTCGCTCCGCGAAGGCGAGCTGAAGGAGCTTAACATCATCGTCAAGGCAGACGTTCAGGGCTCCGCCGAGGCAGTCAAGCAGAGCCTTGAAAAGCTGTCGAACGACGAGGTAAAGGTCTGCGTTATTCAGGCAAGCGTCGGCGCTATAAACGAAAACGACGTAATGCTCGCAGACGCGTCAAACGCTATAATAATCGGCTTCAACGTCCGTCCCGACCCCACAGCCGCCTCAAACGCCGAGCGTGACGGCGTTGAGCTGCGCATGTACAGAATTATTTACGACTGCATCGATGAAATCCAGTCGGCTATAAAGGGAATGCTCGCTCCCAAGTCCCGCGTGGTTGAGCAGGGACGTATAGAGGTGCGCCGTGTGGTCAGAATATCTTCCGTAGGCAACATAGCCGGCTGCTATGTCCAGAGCGGAAAGGTCACAAGAAATTCAAAAATCCGCGTCGTCCGCGACGGCGTGGTTATGGCCGAGGACGAAATTGCGTCGCTTCGCAGGTTTAAGGACGACGTAAAAGAGGTAGCGTCAAACTACGAGTGCGGCATAGGGCTTAATAAATTCAACGATATACGCGAGGGCGACATCTTTGAGGCGTTTGTTGTGGAGGAATACAGAGAATAACGGAGAGCAGTTATGGCAGGATACAGAATCGACAGGGTTTCGGAGGACATCAGCCGCGAAATAACGGCCGTCATCCGCGAGCTAAAGGACCCGCGCGTTCAGGGATGTCTTTTAACGGTCGTGCGCGTTGAGGTAAACTCCGACGCGTCGTTTGCCAAGGTATATATAAGCGCAATGGAGGGCCTGGACGCGGCAAAAAACGCCGTTCAGGGCTTAAAGAGCGCAACGGGATTTATCCGCCGCCGTGTCGGCGGCAATCTCCATCTGCGCAAAACGCCGGAGCTGAAATTTATCGCGGACGATTCGGTGGCTCACGGCATAAGCATAGCCGAAAAGCTCAAAGAGCTTGATTCCGGCGAAAAAAACGACGGCTGAAAATACAGACGGCACAACATTTTGCGGGTTTTTCCCTTTGGGGCAAACCTCGGAAAGGACTGAATACATCAATGAAAATATCACTTTCCGAAACAGCGCAGCTATTGAAAAGCAAAGACAACATACTTCTGCTCGCGCATAAACATCCCGACGGCGACACGCTGGGCAGCAGTTACGCGCTGTGCCGCGCGCTTACCGGTCAGGGAAAAAAGGCTAACGTAATATGCGACGACGAAATTCCGAAGGTTCTGCGGTTTCTGGCAAACGGCGTCGAGCCGCTTTTGTTCGAGCCCGAGTTTATCATAGCCATTGACACCGCCGACATAAAAATGCTGGGCGACAAGCTGCGTACTCTCTACGCGTCAAAGATAAACCTCTGCATAGACCACCACATTTCAAACACGCTTTACGCCGAAAAGACTATGCTCGACGACACGGCGGCGGCTACCGCCGAGATTATTTTCAGGCTGTTAAAGGAAATGCGAACCGACATAACCCCGTCTATAGCCGACTGTCTTTACACGGGAGTTTCAACCGACACCGGCTGCTTCCGTTACTCGAACATAACCTCCGAAACACTTCGAATAGCCGCCGAGCTAATAGACCTCGGAGCCGATTACGCAAGGCTCAACAAGGAGCTGTTTGAAACAAAGAGTAAAAGCTTCGCCGCGCTCGAGCGTGCGGCACTCAACAGCATCGAGATTCATTTCGGCGGGCTTTGCGCCGTTCTCGCCGTCACAAAAGAAATGTTTTTGCAAAGCGGCTCGAACGACGAGGAGTTCGACAGGATATCCGCCCTTCCGCGCCAGATTGAGGACGTGCTTGTAGGCGCTGCCATAAGGGAGCAGAAGAACGGCACATATAAGGTTTCGGTGCGGACAAATCCGCCGATGAACGCGGCGGAGATATGCGCCGGTCTTGGCGGCGGCGGTCATGTAAACGCTGCGGGCTGCACGCTTGAAGGAACTCTCGACGAAGCTAAGGAAAAGCTGCTTAAAGCCATAGAGGCAGCGCTAATAAGCGAGAAAAAGCTCATCGTCGGTTAAGCTCCTTTTGTAATCTTTGATATGTCCATTTGCTTTTTTCCGATATAAACAGGCTCCGATATGCGGGACCGTGCCAGAACTCAGACTTTAAGGTTTTGGCGCGGCCCCGAAAAAATTTTTTATTTACCTATTGACAAAGTAGGATAGTCGGGTTATAATGCTATTAATCCATAGGATTGGTGGGTAATTAACGTGAGCATTTTATTTGTAAAGCTTCTAAGGCGCAACTATCGTTTCGGGCAAATGTGTCGATGTACAAAATAACCGACAAATTATAACGAAACGAAAGGATAATAACAATGAGCGATAATTACAGATTTGAAACTTTGCAGATACACGCGGGGCAGGAAAACCCCGACCCGGCTACCGACGCGAGAGCCGTTCCGATTTACGCCACAACCTCCTACGTTTTCAGGGACTCCGCGCAGGCGGCGGGAAGATTTGCCCTTACCGAGGGCGGCAACATTTACACAAGGCTAATGAATCCTACGTCCTCTGTTTTTGAAACGAGGATAGCCGCTCTTGAGAGCGGCGCGGCGGCTCTCGCTACGGCGTCCGGCTCCGCGGCAATCACCTACGCCGTTCAGAACATCGCCCTTGCGGGCGACCACATCGTTTCGGCCGTTAATCTTTACGGCGGCACGCGTAATCTTTTTGCGAATACTCTCCGCGAGCAGGGCATAGAAACGACGTTTGTCGACCCGTCCGACCCGAAGAATTTTGAAGCTGCCATTAAGGAAAACACAAAGCTCCTGTACGCCGAAACCCTCGGCAACCCGAACTCGGACGTTACGGACCTTGACGCGGTAGCGGAAATAGCACACAGGCACGGCATACCTTTCATTGTGGACAGCACCTTCGCCACCCCTTACCTTCTGCGTCCGACAGAGCATGGCGCGGACGTTGTTGTTCACTCGGCTACAAAGTTCATAGGCGGTCACGGAACCGTAATGGGCGGGGTTATTGTTGACGCCGGCAAATTCGACTGGGCGCAGAACGACAAATTCCCCGGGCTTTCAGAGCCGAACCCGTCTTACCACGGCGTGGTGTTTACGGAGGTATGCGGCAACCTCGCCTACATTCTCAAGATACGGACGACGCTTATGAGAGACCAGGGCGCGGCAATAAGCCCGTTCAACTCTTTCCTTCTTTTACAGGGGCTTGAAACGCTTTCACTTCGCGTTGAGCGTCACGTCGAAAACGCGCTGAAGGTCGTGGACTTCCTCAAAAACCATCCGCAGGTGGAGCGAGTAAACCATCCCTCGCTCGCCACGGGCAGGGCAAAGGAGCTTTACGACGAATACTTCCCGAACGGTGCGGCCTCGATATTCACGTTTGAAATTAGAGGAGGAGCCGAAAAGGCAAAGAAGTTTACGGAAAGCCTTCAGCTTTTCTCGCTGCTTGCAAACGTAGCCGACGTGAAGTCGCTTGTCATACATCCGGCTTCAACGACGCACAGCCAGCTCACGGAGGAGGAATTGCTCGAGTCGGGAGTAAAACCGAACACCGTAAGACTGTCAATCGGAACAGAACACATCAACGATATCATAGCCGACCTCAGGCGCGGCTTTGAGGCGGTCAAATAACATAGGGAGAGGGCTTATATGTCAAGAATATATACATCCGCGGACCAGCTTGTCGGCGGCACACCGATGCTTGAACTTACACACATTGAAAAGGAATACAGCCTTGAAGCGAAAATCCTCGCGAAGCTTGAGCTGTTCAACCCCGCAGGCTCCGTCAAGGACCGCATAGCGAAGTCCATGATTGACGAGGCGGAGGCTTCGGGCAGATTAAAGCCCGGCTCCGTAATAATCGAGCCGACCTCCGGCAACACGGGCATAGGTCTTGCCTCCGTCGCCGCGGCAAGGGGATACAGAATTATTATTGTCATGCCCGAAACAATGTCGGTCGAGCGCAGGCAGATTGTCAGGGCCTACGGCGCGGAGCTTGTGCTGACGGAGGGCGAAAAGGGCATGAAGGGCGCGATAGCCAAAGCGTCAGAGCTTGCCGCCGAAATACCAAACAGCTTTTTACCGGGGCAGTTTGTAAACCCCGCAAACCCCAAGATACATTACGAAACAACCGGCCCCGAGATTTGGGCGGACACCGACGGCAAGGTTGACATCCTCGTTTCGGGCGTCGGCACCGGCGGCACCTTAACAGGCGCGGGGGGATTTCTAAAGTCAAAGAACCCGGACATTAAGGTTATCGCCGTCGAGCCTGCCGACTCACCCGTGCTTTCAAAGGGTACTCCGGGAGCCCATAAAATTCAGGGCATAGGCGCGGGCTTCGTACCCGATGTGCTCGACACCTCGGTTTACGACGAGATAATCACCGTAGAAAACGAGGACGCGTTCAAAACGGGCAGAAAAATCGGCAAAGCGGAGGGCGTCCTTGTGGGAATTTCCTCGGGCGCCGCGGCGTGGGCGGCAATAGAGCTTGCCAAGCGCCCCGAAAACAAGGGCAAAACCATAGTCGCGGTGCTGCCGGATACAGGCGAGAGATATCTTTCGACTCCGCTGTTTTCTTAAGACAACACAGCGCATAATAATACCTGAGAAGGAAGTAAGAGCAGACAGAAGGGATGTTTATGAAGGTTTACGCGGATAACGCGGCGACTACAAAGATGAGCCGCGCTTCAATTGACGCAATGCTGCCATATATGGATGAAGAATACGGAAATCCGTCAAGCCTTCATTCGGCAGGGCAGCGTGCGGCGGAAGCTTTGCAGCGGGCGCGCGAAACAATAGCGAAGTATCTCGGCTGCGACGCGAAGGAAATCACGTTCACCTCCGGCGGTAGCGAGGCCGACAATCAGGCTATATTGTCCGCGGCCGCGGCAGGCCGGAAAAAGGGTAAAAAGCACATCATCTCAACAGCCTTTGAGCACCACGCCGTGCTTCACACGCTGAAAAAGCTTGAAAAGCAGGGCTTTGAGATAACGCTGCTTGACGTTCACGAAAACGGCGTGATTTCCCCCGAACAGGTGGCGTCAGCCATAAGAAGCGACACCTGCCTTGTGACGGTGATGTACGCGAACAACGAGATAGGCACAGTTCAGCCGATTGCCGAAATAGGCGCCGTATGCAGGGAAAAGGGCGTGCTGTTCCACACCGACGCCGTTCAGGCGGCGGTGCATGTTTTAATAGACGTGCGAAAGCAGAATATAGACCTGCTTTCAGTTTCCGCGCACAAGTTCCACGGCCCGAAGGGCGCGGGCGCGCTTTACGCAAGAAAGGGAGTAATCCTGACAAACGTAATAGAGGGCGGCGCGCAGGAGCGCGGCAAGCGCGCGGGAACGGAGAACATCCCTGCCATAATGGGCATGGCGGCGGCTTTCGAGGAGTCCTGCCTCGCCATGGAAGAAAACAACGCGAAAATGTCCGCCATGCGCGACAGGCTGATAGACGGGCTTTCGGGAATACCGTACAGCATCCTAAACGGCGACAGGTTTTACCGGCTTCCCGGCATCGTCAATTTCTGCTTTGAGGGCATCGAGGGCGAGTCGCTTCTGCTCCTGCTCGACCAAAAGGGCATATACGCTTCGTCGGGCTCGGCGTGCACATCGGGCTCGCTTGACCCGAGCCACGTCCTGCTCGCCATAGGCAGACCGCACGAGATTGCCCACGGCTCGCTGCGCCTGTCGCTGAGCGTGTATAATACCGACGAGGAAATCGACCACATCCTGAAAGCCGTTCCCGCCGTCGTGGAATATCTCCGCGGCATGTCCCCTCTTTGGCGGGACCTTGAGACGGGCAAACGCAAACACATTCTGAAATGAGGTGACGATATGGCGCTTTACAGCGAAAAGGTAATGGACCATTTTTACAATCCGCGCAACGTCGGCGTAATTGAAAACGCCGACGGCGTCGGCGAGGTAGGCAACGCGATTTGCGGAGATATCATGAAGATATATCTTAAAATCGACAACAACGTCATCACCGACGTAAAGTTTGAAACATTCGGCTGCGGCAGCGCTATTGCGTCAAGCTCAATGGCTACCGAGCTTATAAAGGGCAAGCCGCTTTCGGAAGCGCTGACACTCACAAACAAGGCGGTGGCGGAGGCTCTCGACGGTCTTCCGCCCCACAAAATGCACTGCTCCGTGCTTGCGGAGGAGGCTATAAAGGCAGCCGTAATGGACTACTACGACAAAAACGGAATCAGCTACGACCGCACACAGTTCCCGGACTGCGGAAGCTGCGAGCACTGCGGTCACTGTACCGAAGGATAACGAGGTCCGCTGATGAACAAAGCGCTGATAGCTATGAGCGGCGGCGTTGACTCAAGCATCGCCGCTTTGTTAATGAAGGAAGCGGGCTATGACTGCATTGGGGTGACCATGCGCCTGTTCGATAACGGGACGGCCGGAATTTCTCGCGAAAAATCCTGCTGCTCACTTGAGGATACGGAGGACGCGAGGGCAGTCGCGTACAAGCTCGGAATCCCGCATTACTCCTTTAATTTCACGGAGGATTTCAAGGCACAGGTGATAGACAAGTTTATTAAAAGCTATGAAAGCGGGAGAACGCCGAATCCGTGCATTGACTGCAACAGATACCTGAAGTTTGACCGGCTTTTCCGCAGAGCGACCGAGCTCGGATGCGATTTCGTCGTTACGGGGCATTACGCGCGCATAGAGCAGTCGGGCGGACGGTATCTGCTGAAAAAAGCGGCTGACGAAGGCAAGGACCAGAGCTATGTGCTTTACGCCATGACGCAGGAGCAGCTTTCTCGGGCGAAATTCCCCCTCGGCGGACTGAATAAGGTCGAGGTGCGCCGGATAGCCGCGGAACACGGGTTTTCAAACGCCGGCAAGCGCGACAGCCAGGACATATGCTTCGTGCCGGACGGCGATTATGCGAGGGTTATTGAGACGAACACGGGCAGGACTTATCCGCACGGAAAATTTGTCGACCGCAACGGAATCGTTTTAGGCGAGCACAAGGGCATAATCCGCTATACCGTCGGTCAGCGAAAAGGTCTCGGTCTTGCTCTGCGGGAGCCTATGTACGTCTGCGAAAAACGTGTTTCTGACAACACCGTTGTACTCGGCAGAAATGAGGAGCTTTTCTCTCGCGAGCTTTATGCGTCGGACTTCAACTGGATAGCCTGCTCCGGGGCTCCGAAGGAGTTACGGGTAAAAGCAAAAATCCGTTACAGTCATCGCGGGCAGTGGGCGACGGTTACTCCCGAGGGAACAGACGCCGTCCGTATCGTTTTCGACGACCCGCAAAGGGCTGTAACGCCGGGTCAGGCTGTCGTTCTTTACGACGGCGAAATAGTTGTCGGCGGAGGGACTGTCAAATGATTGATTTTTCCGCCCTCGCCGTGGTACAATTGTCTTAGCAACGGAGGTAAAGTTCCATGATGATTTCAACAAGGGGCAGATACGCGCTGCGCGTAATGGTCGACCTTGCAGAGCACAACAGCGGCGAGCATATTCCGTTAAAGGATATCGCGTCGCGCCAGGAAATATCCCGGAAATACCTTGAGAGCATAACAGCCGTGCTTTCAAAGGCGGGGCTTATCGACGGCCAGCACGGCAAGGGCGGCGGATACAGGCTTAGCCGGGCCCCCGACGAATACACGGTAGGCAGCGTGCTGAAGCTGACCGAGGGCACGCTTGCCCCTGTCGCCTGCCTTGAGGAAGGTCAGTGCGCCTGCCCGCGCGCGCCGCATTGCCGCACTCTGCCGATGTGGTCGGAGTTGAGCAGGCTCATAGACGACTTTTTTGAAAAATATACGCTTGCCGACCTTGTTAACGGGAAGTCGGCCGATAATTATGTCATATAGTAAACAAAGATAAATTCAAATATATAAATCGAACTTTTTTTACAAAAAGTGTTGACAAACGTCGCATTCAACGTTAGAATAATGTGGTTGAACAAAGACGTTCATTGTTGTGTGCCTTTTTCCGGGCACACGACAATGAGCGCTTTTTTGTTTTTCTGCCTTCGGGCAATTTAAAAACGGACGGATTTGACTTTTCGGTCCGAAATATTCGGAACCGCTGAAAAACGGCGGCTCCCTGTTATCTTGTTGAACAATGGCGTTCATCAGGCGTTCACTTTGGTGTTCACAAGATAGGTATGCCAAGTCTTGTGAACGCCTTAATTTTTTTGTGAGGAGAAATGAAGACATGAACTATGTGGACAGAGTATTGGCGGACATCGACAAGCGGTACAGCAACCAGCCGGAGTTTCTTCAGGCGGTGCACGAGGTGCTTGAGTCGCTCAGATTTGTCATTGATGAGGACGAAAAGAGGTACGAGAGCAACGCGGTGCTTGAAACCATCACAGAGCCGGACAGGCAGATAATCTTCCGTGTTCCGTGGATTGACAGAAACGGGAATACGCAGATTAACCGCGGTTACCGTATTCAGTTCAGCAACGCCATCGGCCCCTACAAGGGCGGGCTTAGGCTTCACCCTTCCGTTAACCTCAGCATTATAAAGTTCCTCGGCTTTGAGCAGATTTTTAAGAATTCGCTGACGGGGCTTCCGATAGGCGGCGGCAAGGGCGGCTCCGATTTTGACCCGAAGGGCAAAACAGACAAGGAGATTATGAGCTTCTGCCAGAGCTTTATGACGGAGCTTTGCAAGCATATCGGTGCCGACACCGACGTACCCGCCGGCGATATCGGAACGGGCGGACGCGAAATCGGCTATATGTTCGGCCATTACAAGCGCATCCGCGGTCTTTACGGCGGCGTTCTTACGGGAAAGGGGCTTTCCTTCGGCGGCTCGCTTGTCAGAACGGAGGCGACGGGCTACGGACTTATTTACCTTACGCGTGAAATGCTTGAGGCAAACGGCTATGATATAGCCGGTAAAACAGTTTGCATCTCCGGCTCCGGAAACGTCGCGATTTACGCTGTTGAAAAGGCTCAGCAGCTCGGCGCAAAGGTTGTTACCGTAAGTGATTCGACCGGCTGGGTTTATGACCCGCAGGGCATCGACCTTGCCGCTTTGAAGGAAATCAAGGAAGAAAGGCGCGCCCGCCTTACGGAATATAAAAAATATCACCCCGAATCCGAGTATCACGAGGGTAAGGGTGTATGGACCGTTAAATGCGACATCGCTCTCCCATGCGCCACGCAAAACGAGCTGACGCTCGAGGACGCCAAAATTCTTGTTAAAAACGGCTGTATAGCAGTCGCCGAGGGCGCAAACATGCCGTCGACCGCCGACGCGTATAAATTCCTGCAGACAAACGGCGTGCTGTTCGCTCCCGGCAAGGCCGCGAACGCCGGCGGAGTCGCAACGTCCGCTCTCGAAATGGCGCAAAACAGCGAGCGGCTTGCATGGCCCTTTGAAAAGGTTGACGAGAAGCTCCGCGAAATTATGGTAAACATATTCCACAAGATTGACGAAGCCTCAAAGCTCTACGGTCTCGAAAAGGATTACGTGGCGGGAGCAAACATAGCGGGCTTCCTTAAGGTTGCCGACGCCGTTATGGCGCAGGGCGCTGTATAATTTACATATCCCCTTATAAATCTATAAGAATTGAAATGAAGCATTAAGATAATAATGCAAAAAGGAGACGCCGTTTTCGCGGCATCTCCTTTTTATTTTTCGCCAGATTATCTGACGCATCTCAGCGGCTCGGATTTATACAGTACATGGGCGTCGTCGGTGCGGATATACATGCAAAGGCGGATGTAATAGACCGTGCCGGCATCAAGGTTGTAGACGCTGGCCATCCTGTCCGAAGCGTCGCCCGTAAAGGATATTTTGAACCTTGTGCCTGAGGGAATAACCGACCTGCCGCCGAGCCAGCCGTAGCTTACCGAGCTGTCGTCCGCGTTATATAAATAATCCTGCCACAGCTTATTGCGGACAAACGTATAGTAGTAATCGGTTTTTACCTCCGACCAGAACAGCCCTTCCCTGCTGTACTCGTACCACGAGGTTATATCGGAAGTAAGCTCCAGAAAGTTTACATCCTCGCCAAGCGACATTGTACATCCGAAAGCTGAGGAGTCGTTTTCGGCGAGAACGGGCGCTTCGTTATTCCATGCGAAATTCTTTACCTCGACGGTTTTATTCTCAACACCGTAAAGGAAGCTGAAAATAAAGTCAAACCTGTAAAGGGCTATTTCTATAAGATGCATCGCGTCGCAAAATACGTCCAGAGCATATCCGCCCACATACTCAACTATGGAAGTAATGGGATAATCATCCGACTGCGCGGCTTCCGGCTTTGTCGAGTACGCACGGTCAGCGGCAAAGCTTAACGTTGCGAACATCACAATTGCCGTGATAAGGGAAATAGTCTTCTTAATAATATCACCCCCGTAAATAATGAAAGGAACTTTTTTATCACCTTTTTCTTTCAAGTTCCTAAACTTTATTTCCGAGGTTTTATTGAGTTTTTTGCAAAATGTGTCTTTTTATCGCTCCCGAAAAACGCGCCCGATACCCATTATATTCAGCAGACCGATATATGTTACCACATTTTGGTTTTTTGCCGGTTTGCATAAGTTTTTTATGTATGATATAATCAATACAGCTTTTGAAATACGGGAGTTGACGCCGATGCAGCGCGGAACGGGACCGCGGTTTAAACCGAATAACGATATCAACGAAAGGCTTAAAGAACCGAGACCTAAAAGTCTGCGCGAGGTGCCGGGCTATGTCCGCAGGGTTGTGGGCGGCACAATGTCGCGGATTGTGTATATTTTCAGGCTCGTATGGGAGGCCAAGCCTTCCATGCTGTTCGTAATGATTTTCATGACGCTGTACAACGGCGTAATGCCGCTCGTCGGAACGCTTATTACGGCAAATCTTCTTGAAAACGTCGTTTTGTCGTTTACTTCCGATGTCAGCCTTGTGTTGCCGCTCGGTCTCCAGTTCGGCTACATCTTTTTAAACAGCGTCGTTACGGGCGCGAACAGAATGGTGACAAGGCTTTCGGGAGAAATCGTTACAAATCACGTCAAGGTTAAAATAATGAAAAAGGCCAAGGACGTCGACGTCGCGTCGTTTGACATGCCCGACTTTTATGAGCGGCTCGAAAACGCCAACCGCGAGGCGGGAGTCCGCCCCGTAACTATAATGACTTCGACGTTCGACCTTATAAGTCAGACTGTTTCAATGATAAGCTACGTCGTCGTGCTGTCGTCGCTGCTCGGACGGCTCGGAATATCGGCGCACTTCTTTTTCGCCGCTTTCTTGATTCTTTCCGTCGTTTCGGCGATTGTCAGCTTTCACTACCGCAGGCAGAACTTCCTGTATATGCGTCGCCGCTCAAAGGCGCGCCGCCAGCTTAATTATTACAGCGACATAATGGTCAACAAGGACATGGTAAAGGAAATACGCCTGTTCGGGCTTTCCGACCTTTTTATAGGCAGGTACAACGATACCTTCAGGCAGTACTTTGCCGGAATAAAAAGCATCATTTACAAGGAGGGCGCGAGCGGCATAATCCTTTCGTTGTGCACCGCCGTTTTAAACGCCGTTTTGTTTTACATGGTGGCGACAAACGTCCGCCGCATAGCGGATTACTCCGTCTATACGGCGGCTCTCAACTCGATATCGGCATGCCTTACGTCGCTCATCTCGACGTCGGCGATTATTTATGAAGGCTCGCTGTTTATCGACAATATGATTGTGTTCATGAATGAAAAAAAGACCGTTACGCCCGCCGTTTCCGAGCCTTTGAAGCCGAAGCGCCACTGCGGCCATACAATAGAGCTTAAAAACGTCAGCTTTTCATACCCCGGCTCCGACAGGCGCGTGCTGAAAAATATAAACCTTACTATCAACGCGGGCGACACGGCGGTGCTCGTCGGGCTTAACGGGGCGGGCAAAACAACGCTTATTAAGCTTATCACGCGTCTTTACGACCCAACGGAGGGCGAAATACTGCTTGACGGACAAAACATCAAAGACTATGACACTGCGGAGCTTTATAAGATGTTCGGCATAATATTTCAGGATTTCGGCAAATACGCCGTAACGGTAAAGGAAAACATAGCCTTCGGGCAGGCGGATAAGGAAATGACCGACAGCGATATTGAATACGCCGCGAAGCAGTCAGGCGCGTCCTCCTTTATCGAAGCGCTTCCCGAAAAATACGAAACGCCGCTCATGCGGTATTTTGAGCCTGACGGCGCGGAGCTTTCAATTGGTCAGTGGCAGAAGCTTTCAATAGCGAGGGCTTTTTATTCCGATTCCGACATCCTTATCCTCGACGAGCCGACGGCGTCTTTAGACCCTATGGCGGAGCAGGAAATCTTCAATCAGTTTGACATGCTGCGCCGCGACAAGACTACTATATTCGTCTCCCACAGGCTTTCAAGCGCGACAAAAGCAAACAGAATAATCGTGCTGAAAAACGGGGAAATCGTTGAAACGGGCGACCACGCCGAGCTTATGGATTTGCGCGGAGAATATTACAGGCTCTTTTCCACACAGGCAAAGCGATATATTTCACGTGCCGGAGAAACGGTTTTTGCCGGCAAAAAGAAGGAAACGGATTCATCCGTTCCGCGAAAAGTTTAACTGAAATGCCTTAAGCAAACGCGCACAGTGCATGCACCCGCCGGAACTGTTAATGAATGTATTTCGGTGTCGTAAATTAATTCAACGGCAAAAAATAAACGCCGTCTTGTCAAGCGGATTGTCCGCTTGACAAGACAGCGTTTGAAGTTTAAGACGTTACTCTTCCTTTTGCCCGGGCGACGTTTCCTGCTCGGCTTGCTTCTCCGCTTCCTCCTGCGAGTAGGTTTTCCACAGGTTTATTATTCCCCTGTCGTTCAAAACCTTTACCATAACGAGAACCATCGGAACGATGAAAAGACCGATAAAGCCGAAAAGCCGCAGGCCGATGTACATTCCCATAATGGTAATAACCGACGGCAGCCCGAGGTTTGCCGCTACAAGCTTTGGCTCTATTATCTGACGTAATACGGAAATGACTATATAAATCACGGAAATTCCGATTCCTAAGCCGTTGTTGCCTATAACGAACAGATAAAGCGCCCACGGCACAAGCACGGTTCCCGTTCCGAGCACGGGGACAATGTCTATTAAAGCGATAACTATCGAAAGAGGCGCTATATAACCGCTTGTGTACACGCCTATGAGCTTCAGCACATTCATGCCGAGGAACATTTCAACAAAGGTTATGCATATTATCGTTAAGTATGATTTCATCATCTTGCCTAAGGATGATAACAGGATAACCTTTGCCTCCGACAGATTCTTCCGCTTTTTCGGCGAAATCTGGCGCTTGATGAAGTTTGCAATGCGGTCATAGTCCGACGTCATAAAGCAACAGGCTATTATTCCTACAACGGTGGCGACGATAATCGAAGGAATCTGCTTTGCCGTAGACCATACCCCGCTTAGCGGAGCGGTCAGAACGGAAAAATCAAAGTCCGTAATTAAGCTGCCGCTGACAGCACCCGCGCCGCCCGTATCTTCGGGCTTGCTTAAAAGCCTGTCGCAGAAGCTTTCTATACTCTCCGTAACCGAGCTTTCAATGCGGTCGGGCAGGAAGTCTATCCGGCTTATAATAGCGTCGCGTATATTTGTCACAAAGGTGGGGAAGTCCTCTGTAAGCTTTGCTATATATGCGAAAAAGCCCTTGAGCTCGGTTGCGATTTTGATGCCGATGACGGACAGCAGAAAGCCGAAGCACGCGACAATCAAAAGCACGAACAGAACGGAAACAAGCCCCTTTTTGAGCGGCGTTTTATCAGCCAGAAAGTTGACAGGCTTCTGGATTGCCATTGCAACAAAAAACGCGAGGATAAACGGGAAAAACAGCCAGAACGCATATGTCATAAAAAGGTAGAACAGACCGAGAATCAGAATAAAATACGCAGCGTTTATCAGCGTCTTTTTTCTTTTTGTAACAGAGTCCAAAGAACTCATCCCTCCGAATGATTTTTGCATTTTTGCAGAAGCCTGAAACCTGAAAATCCGCTTACGGATAAAGCCGTGCGGGAACGGCTTATATTGCAAGTAATATATTATTACATTTTTGTATAAAACACAACCGCAAAATCAAATAATTCATAATCTTTTGAAATATATTTAATTTTTTTGCTTCATCCTCTTTTTTTTGTCAACTCTTTATGTTAAAATATTTTATCTTTACTGTTTCAAGGGGGACTTTTAAATGAATGTCGCAATTATGGGGTACGGCGTTGTCGGCTCCGGTGTGGCGGAAGTGCTTAAGAAAAACCATGACAGCATAGAGAAAAAAAGCACGTTGGGAAGCCTTGATTTAAAATATATTCTTGACATAAGAGATTTTTCCGGCGACGTCAACGAGAAAATCATGATTAAGGATTTTAACATAATCCTTAACGACGATACCGTCGGCATAGTTGTTGAGACAATGGGCGGGCTTCACCCTGCTTATGAGTACGTCAGATCCTGCCTTAAGGCCGGCAAAAGCGTTGTTTCGTCAAACAAGGAGCTTGTGGCGGCAAAGGGCTACGAGCTGCTCTCAATCGCCGAGGAAAAAAACGTCAACTTTCTGTTTGAGGCAAGCGTCGGCGGCGGTATTCCCATCATCCGTCCCCTTTCTCAGTGCCTTGCCGCGAACGAGATAGTCGAGGTAAAGGGAATCCTGAACGGCACCACAAACTTCATCCTTACAAAGATGATAAACGACGGTATGAGCTTTGACGAAGCGCTTAAAACAGCGCAGGAAAACGGCTATGCCGAAAAGGACCCGACGGCCGACGTCGAGGGCTTTGACGCGTGCAGAAAAATATGCATCCTCGCTTCGCTCATATACGGCAAGCACGTTTATCCCGAAAACGTTTATACCGAGGGTATTACAAAAATCAGCCTGTCAGACGTTGAGTACGCCCGCGCGTGGGGCGGAGTAATAAAGCTTATCGGGCGGGCGAAGAAGCTCGGCGAAAACAAGATTTCGGCCATTGTCAGCCCGGCGTTCGTTCCACGCACAAGCCAGCTCGCTTACGTGGACGACGTATTCAACGCCATCCTTGTCAGCGGCGACTCAACGGGCGATGTTGTCTTTTACGGCAGGGGCGCCGGCAAGCTTCCAACGGCGAGCGCCGTTGTGGCAGACGTTATCGACTGCGCCCGCCACACAAGCAAAAAAAGGTTCTTCGGCTGGGGCGACGCCGTTCCCGACTATGTTATAGACCATCTCGACGCCGAAACCTCGTTTTACATCAGAGCCGAGGCTGAAAATCCCGACGAAGCGCTGACGGCGGCAAGAAAGATATTCGGCGAAATCGTCGTTTTGTCAAGAACGGGCGCTCCGAAAAACGAGATTGCCTTCACAACCACGACAGCCGTCGAGAGAGAGCTTCGCACAAAGCTCGAAACGCTTTACATGATAAATCCGCTGTCGGTAATCCGTATCATTAAGGATTAATATATACTACTTATTCACACGTTTTGGGAGGTTACTTATGGCGCTTATAGTCCAGAAATTCGGCGGCAGCTCCGTTGCAAACGCCGAACGGGTGATGAATGTGGCGAACATCGTCACGGATACCTACAAAAAAGGCAACGACGTTATTGTCATCGTTTCTGCCCAGGGCGACACAACCGACGAACTGATAGCCAAGGCAAAGGAGATAAACCCGAATCCTTCAAAAAGGGAAATGGACGTTCTTATTTCGTCGGGCGAGCAGGTGTCAATCGCGCTTCTCGCGATGGCAATCGAAAAGCTCGGCTATCCCGTAGTTTCGCTTTTAGGCTGGCAGGCGGGCTTTAACACAAACTCGACCTACGGAAGCGCGAGAATTAAAAAGATACATACCGAGCGCATGCATAACGAGCTCGGCAGAAAAAATATCGTCATCGTCGCCGGCTTTCAGGGGATATGCAAATATGACGACATAACAACTCTCGGCAGGGGCGGCTCCGACAGCAGCGCCGTAGCAATAGCGGCCGCCATGCACGCCGACCGCTGCCAGATATTTACGGACGTCGAGGGCGTTTACACTGCCGACCCGCGCAAAATCAGTAATGCGAAAAAGCTTGACGAAATCACTTACGACGAGATGCTCGAGCTTGCCACCTTAGGCGCGCAGGTTCTGAACAACCGTTCCGTAGAAATCGCAAAAAAATACAACGTGGAGCTTGAGGTGCTTTCAAGTCTTACCAAAGCTCCCGGCACTATTGTTAAGGAGGCTGCCAAAATGGAAAAAATGTTTATCAGAGGCGTAACAAAGGATTCTAACGTAGCGCGTATTTCAATTGTCGGTCTGCCCGACGTACCCGGAATCGCTTTCAAAATATTCAGCAAGCTTGCGGCTAAAAAAATAAACGTAGACATCATCCTTCAGTCGGTCGGCAGAGACGGCACAAAGGATATCGCCTTTACAGTCAGCAAAGACAACGCCGGCGAAACCGTCGCGCTGTTTGAAGGAACCGACGTCCCCAAAGGTGCAAAGCTTGAGTGCGATACCGATGTCGCAAAGATATCCGTTGTCGGCGCCGGCATGGAGTCGCACCCCGGCACAGCCGCCACAATGTTCGAGGCGCTTTATAATGAAGACATAAACATTCAGATGATTGCCACGAGCGAAATCAAGATATCCGTTCTAATCAACAAGGACGACGCCGACAAGGCTGTCGCGGCGGTCCACGCCGCGTTCTTCCCGGAGGAATAATCCTGCCTTTATCCTTATTGATGTGTTCAACTGCCCGCCCGGATTGTCGAACAATCGGGCGGGTTGTTTTCGCCTGTGTGGTAATTTGCGGTAATTGTTGTCTGGACCGTAATCTATTGCAAAAAAACCGGCAATGTGCTACAATAATGTGATTGTAATATTGGGGTGGTCTGGATGGCTAAATCTCTTATTGAAAAAAACAAGTATTCTATCGGTATGTTTGTTCTTTTTACCGCGCTGCTTCTGTTAAAGATGCCGGGCATTGACGACTTGAGTTCATTTACCACCACAATATACACCACATCTTACGACCTCGGCTTCAGCTCGCGTTTTCTTGTCGGCTCTCTGGTTTTCCTCTTTACCGATTTTCTCACCAGAAAGGCTCTGTACGCGATAATCGTTGTGTCCACGGTCGTTATGACGGCATTTGCGTCTTACATGCTCGGCTACGTTCCCGGCAGGCTCGACGGCGACGCCGGCAGCGGCGCGAGGGCAATTATGCTTCTTTACGCCGCCGTGCCCATATCGATTATCGTGCTTTATAAGGACAACAACTTCGGCAGGTACGACATTTATCTTATTACCGTTTCACTGCTTATTCTCGTCTGTCTTGCAAAGCGTCGCCTGCGGTGGATTGTTCCCGCTCTCTGCGCCGTTTGCATGCTTATTCATCATGTCTGGATGTTTTCGTTCATGCCCGCTGCGGCGATTTTGCTTTTGTATTCCGCCTTCCGCGACAAAAAAAGAAGGGCGGGCGTCGCGCTTTGTGCCTTGTCTTACGCTGTAATTATCGGTTTATTTCTTTACTTCCAGTTTTTCAAGCCCATCCTCCGCTTTGCGTCGGCGGAGGAAATGGCGGCCGAGCTCGGGCTGCGGACTGACTTTCTGCTGAATCCGTCAATCTTTTACGGCGAATATTTTTCAAGCGTTCCGGAGCTTTGGAACGGTTATATCAGGCAAATACTTCTTGAGGACTCGATTCCCGACGCGCTGTATCTTCTGCCCGTGGTTCTGCCCGTGCTTGCCCTGCTGTTTTCGGTCTGGATTAACGCCTTCAGGCTCTGCAGTGAAAAATTCATGCGCTTTGTGATTCTGCTTTGCATGGCGGCCCCGCTTTCGACGCTTGTGCAGTGCATAATGATTAACGACTACGGGCGCTGGTTCGCCGGCATGATGATTACCCAGATTTCTCTTATGTTCTTCCTTCTTTATAAAAAGGAGGAAAGCGTCACGGAGGCCGCAGGGCGCTTAGCGGTCTTTTTTAAAAAACGTCCGTATATCGCCGCGGCTGTTGCGGCATACGTTCCGATGTTTGTTTTTTCATCGTCTTACAATTTATAAACGACACTAAGAGGATGATGGTATGAGCAAAAAAAAGAATGCAGAGGTTGTAATCGTCAGCAAAAAGCAGCGGCGGCTCGTTCGCGCTTTATTGTTTTTTGCGCAGGCGTTCGTTCTGTTTATAGGCTGCTTTTATCGTGACGACGTTTCTTTTATTGAAAAATTTAAAAGCTTTTTTTCACTCCCTTATTTCCTGGGCGGAGCCGGATTCATAGAGAACTTCATGACGTCGCCGTCGGCAACGGCAGCGAAACGTATAATGCTCGCGCTTGTTTATGTTTTTCTGTTTGCCGTAACCTCCGTATTGCTTGAGCGCTTTTTACATTCCGCAAGACGCGACCAGCAGTTCACATCATATATACTTGCAGCCCTCTATATAGTGTCGCCTGCCGTCGCCCGGTTTTTGTATGACCCATTTACAATGGCGCGTGCCGACGCGTCGGTTCTTCTGTTTGCGCTGTCGGCGATGCTGTTCGCGAAAAGCGATAAATATTTCCGGCTAACACCTGTTTTTGTCCTTATATGCTCAATGCTTCAGAAGGAATTTGTTTTCACATATCTTCCGGTTGCCTTCATCCCCGTTCTTTATTACCGCGGGCGTTCGTCAGACGGCAAGGTAATAACGGCAGTCAGCGCCGTAATCGCGGCAATAGTGTTTTTCGTCGACCGTTCGTCCGGCTATTCCTTCGGATTTATCACGGGAGAACGGCTTGTTTTGCTGCTTATAGGCCTTGTCTTTGCGCTCCCCGTATTTGCCGTAACGTTTTTTGTGTGGCTTCACGCAGTGAAAAAAGACAATAAGAACGCTTATATTTTCAGGCTTTGCATGCTTTCCGTCCTGCTGCCTCTGCCCATGCTGTTTGTGAGAACATGTTATGAACCCGACAGACTTATAAGCGCGGCGGCTATATGCCAGCTTACTCTCCTGTTCATGTTTGTCACATCGCGCGACAAGGCGGTCTGTCCTTCATTCCGCGAAATAAGCGAAAAAACCGAAAAGCACGCTGTGCCCGCGCTTGTTTTCACAGGACTGCACGCCGCTTTGACGAGACTGGACTTATCGTATCTCGGCTTTATCGGCACGTCGCTGTACAAATACTTCCCGTTCTGATTATCCCCTTAGGAGGCGCAATATTGTCAAAGAAAAACCTCTATTTTATACAGCCGAGTTTTCTTTACGGAGACTCGCTTTATCTTCCTTACGCTTCCGGCGCTCTTGCGGCTTACGCTTTCGGCGACGAAAGGATAAAGGAAGGCTACGAGCTGAAAAAAATCGTTTATATGCGCGAAAAAATCGCCGACTCGGCAGCGTTGTTCGAGCCTCCGTTCGTAGCGGCTTTTTCATGTTATATATGGAGCTTCGAGTATTGCAAAGCGTTCGCAAAATCACTGCGCGCGGCTTTTCCCGACTGCACCGTCATATTCGGAGGTCACAGTATTCCGCACGGAACGGATCTGCTTTATGAGCTTCCGTATGTCGACTACCTTATTTACGGCGAGGGCGAAGAACCCTTCAGGGCGCTGCTTTCGGCGCTCGACGGCAAGGACGAGCTTTCCTCGGTGCCTGCTCTTTCATACCGTCTGCCCGACGGAAAATCTGTCTGCAACGAGCCGCTCGCGCCGTGCAGGGTTGATTATCCTTCGCCCTACCTTGAGGGCTATTTTGATAAGATAGTCGCCGAAAGCCCCTATAATTTTTCCGCCATACTTGAAACGAACAGAGGCTGCCCCTACGGGTGCGCGTTCTGCGACTGGGGTCAGCTCAAGTCGCGTGTCCGGCAGTTTCCTCTGGAGCGCACGTTTGCCGAAATCGAGTGGATGGCAAAAAACAAGGTCAAATACTGCTACTGCGCCGATTCAAACTTCGGCCTTTTTGAGCGCGACGACGAAATAATTAACAAGGCAATCGCCACTAAGGCGCAGACGGGGTATCCCGAAAAGTTCCGCGTAAATTACGCGAAAAACAGCAACGACGCTGTTTTTAACATTAACAAAAAGCTGCACGAGTCGGGCATGAACAAGGGCGTAACGCTTTCTTTCCAGAGCATGACGCCCGCCGTGCTTGAAAATATCGGCAGAAAAAACATTACTATTCGTAAGTTTTCGGAGCTGATGCTCCGTTACCGCGACGCCGGCATCCCCACCTACTCCGAGCTTATTTTCGGCATGCCGGGCGAAACCTATGAAACGTTTTCAGAAAGCGTCAACGAGCTTTTTGAGGCGGGGCAGCATAACGCCATGTTCGTCTACAACTGCGAGCTGCTTGTAAACTCCGAAATGGGAAGCGACGATTATATAAAGCGGCACGGGATTAAAACGATTTCCACACCGTTCAGCCTCGACCACAGCGAGCCTGTCGAAATGGATGTCCCCGAGTATTCGCGTATCGTTGTGGAAACAAACACTATGAGCCGTGAGGAGTGGGTAAAAACAAGGTTTTACTCGCTTTGCGTTCAGGCGTTCCACTGTCTCGGAATAACGCAGTGCTTCGCTATATATATTCACCTTGAAAAAAATGTTAAATATGCAGATTTTTATTCAAAGCTCATAGATTATTTTAGCGATAAGCCCGGCACCGTCTGCGGCGCCGCGCTTCAGAGGCTGCTGACAAAGCTTTCGGCGTTCGTGCGCGGCGAAACGCAGTGGACATGTGCCGACAGCCGCTTCGGCAATATAGCTTGGCCTCTTGAGGAATACCTTTACCTTCTTCTGGCGTACGATATCAAAAGCGTTTACAGCGAGCTTCGCGGCTTTATTTCGGGCTTCGGGCTTGACGCGTCTGTACTCCGCGAGCTGTTTAAATATCAGGAAAACATCCTCAAACTTCAGACGGAAAACTCCGAAAGCTTTAAGCTTGAATTTGACTTTGTTTCGTATTTCGACAGCGCTTACAGGGGCTGCCGAAAACCCCTTGTTAAAACTCCGTGCACTGTTTATCCCGAGCGCGGCGGCGGCTACGCGACGTTTGAGGAGTACGCGCGTGAAACGGTGTGGTTCGGAAGAAGAAACGGCAAAATGACATATGATTTCAGCGCGGTAACACGCGATGATGAAAGGAATCTTTAATTGAACGAAGGCCCGAAAAAAAGGATATATCTCGTCGAGGCTTCCCCCGCATACGGCAACGCATATTTTCTGCCGTACGCCACGGGGGCCATAGCCGCTTACGCGTTTTCGCACGAGGCTATAAAAAAAGCCTATCTGCTCGGACGGATAATTTATACGCGCGAGGACATCGACTCCGCTGTTGATTCTCTTGACAATCCGTATCTCGTCGGTTTTTCAACCTCGGGCTGGAACGAGCAATACAACAGGGCGTTCGCCTCAAAGCTAAAGGAAAAATATCCGTCCTGCCTTGTCCTTTTCGGCGGTCACAGCGTGCCGGCCGACGCGTCCGTTATAAACGAGGAAAAATATGTCGACCTTCTGATACACGGAGAGGGCGAGGAGCCTTTTTATTGTCTTCTTTCCGCTCTCGACGAAGGTAAGCCCTTGTCCGATATAAAAAACATCTCATACCGCGGGGCGGACGGAAAAGGTGTTACAAACGAGATTGTTCCGAGCTTTCGGACCGATTACCCTTCGCCGTATCTCGGTGGATACTTTGACGATATTGTAAGAGAGGGCGGGGGCAAGATTTTTCAGTCGGTTATCGAAACCACAAGGGGCTGCCCGTACAGATGCTCCTACTGCGACTGGGACCCGCAGAAAACGCACGCACGCATGTTCCCCATAGAAAAAGTCAAGGCGGAGGTCGACTGGTCCGCCGAAAACAAAATATCCTTCATGCTCTTTGCCGATTCAAACCTCGGCATATACGAGCGCGACTTAGAGATTGTCGACTACGTTATCGATGTCTACAAAAAAACCGGCTATCCCCGACGCTTTCAGAGCTGCTTTGCAAAGGATAACGACGAGCGCGTCTATGAAATGAACAGGCGCTTAAGCGAGGCGGGAATATCGCGCAGCGCGACGATATCCTTCCAGAGCATGTCACCCGCCGTACTTGAGAACATCGGCAGAAAAAACATGACCGCGGCGCGTTTTAAAGAGCTTATGTCAATGTATAACGCCCTTGATATCCCGACATATTCCGAGCTTATTTTGGGGCTGCCCGGCGAAACCTTCGACAGCTTCCGCGAGGGGATTTCCGAGCTGCTCGAGGCGGGGCAGCACGCCACGCTGTTTGTCCACAACTGCGACCTGCTGCCGAACTCCATAATGGACAGCCTCGAGTACAGGGAGAGGTTCGGTATAAAAACCGTCGTTTCGCCCATTAACAAGTACCACTGCGAGGTAACCGACGACGGCGTCGGCGAAAGGTCAAACACGGTTATAGGCAGCTTTTCGATGGACATCAGCGACTGGATAAAAACAAGCCTGTACGCCGACTGCGTCCAGTGCTTCCACTGTCTGGGGCTTTTGCGGTGCTTTGCCATATACCTGCGCCATGAAAAAAATATCGGCTACTCGGAGTTTTACACAGCGCTGTTCGATTATATTATGAAAAGCCCCGAAACCGTGGCGGGGCGCGCCTACAAAAAAACCGACGGCATACTTCAGAAGTTCGTCCGCGGCGAGGGAACGGCGACGTATTTCAATCCCGATTTCGGAACGGTAATCTGGCGCCATGAGGAAGGCTCGTTCCTTGAAATCATCAGCCGCTGCGAGGCCTTTTACAAAGAGATAAAAGACTTTCTGTTATCTTTCGGTATAGACGAAAATATATATGATGATATAATGCGCTATCAAAAGGGCATCCTGCGGCTGCCGGAAAGGCGCGAAAGCATAATAAAGTTTTCATACGACTGGCACGGCTATTTTTCCGGAATATATGTAAACCGTTACGCGCCGCCGCGAAAGGTTAGCTGCACTTTGCGCGCTGAGGACACAAACCCCGTGGAAAACTGGTCCGACTACGCCCGCGAGGCTGTCTGGTACGGGCGCAAAAAGGGCGGAACCTTTATGAAGAAGGTGAATATCGAATACAATGAATAAATTCTTCAAGCGCTCCTGGGCGCAGATAGACCTTGACGCGCTGAAATCGAATTTCGAGGCAATCCGCGAGCGCGTAGAGCCCGCTTCAAAAATCATGGCTATTGTAAAGGCCGACGCCTACGGTCACGGCTACGAGCGTGTGGTCAACGAGCTGAGAAACAACGGCTGCGACTGGTTCGGCGTGTCAAACCTTGAAGAAGCGCTTCAGGTACGCGCTGTATGCGACGACAAGCCTATACTCATACTCGGCTACACTCCCCCC
Organism: Ruminococcaceae bacterium UBA1425; assembly: GCA_002329365.1. Lineage (GTDB taxonomy): Bacteria > Bacillota > Clostridia > Oscillospirales > Acutalibacteraceae > UBA1425. Next base: position 15,894 of record DCUB01000061.1, on the reverse strand, counting down.
GAATACGCTTCGCAGCTTGCTCTGAACAACATATCTCAGACGGTATTCAATTTATCATACGGGCAGGCGCTTTCAAAATACGCCGCGGAGGAGGGCGTAGAGGTCTGCGTCCATATCAAGGTGGACACAGGCATGTCAAGGTTAGGCTTTTCGTATCATGACAACGGGCTTGACAGCCGTTCTGTCGACGAGATTGCGGAGGTCTGCTCGCTGCCGAATCTTTACCGCGAGGGCATTTTTACGCACTTCGCCTCCGCCGACGAGGCGGAGGAGGGCGAGCTTTTCACGCGCCTGCAATTCGAGCTTTTTCTTGACATTATGGAGCGGCTTCGCCGGCTCGGAATAGAGTTTGATTTTCGTCACTGCTGCAATTCTGCCGCCACACTGCTTTATCCCGAAATGCACCTTGACATGGTGCGCGTCGGCATAATCCTTTTCGGCCTTTACCCTTCCGAAAAAATTAAAAGCGCACTCGGACTTTTGCCCGTTATGACGCTGAAAACAGTAATTTCGATGATAAAAACGGTAAGCGCCGACACCCCCGTCAGCTACGGAAGAACATATACGACGACGCGTGACGAAACAAAAATAGCAACGGTGGCCGTGGGCTACGCCGACGGCTATCCGAGAGCGCTTTCGGGCTACTACATGCTTTGCGACGGCAAGCGCACGCCCATAATAGGCAAAATATGCATGGACCAGTGCATGCTCGACGTGACGGGGCTTGACGTAAGCGAGGGAAAAACAGTAACTGTTTTCGGCAAAAGCGGCGACGCTGAAATCAGCGTCGACACTCTGGCGGAAAAGCTCGGCACGGTGAACTACGAGCTTATATGCAACATAAGCAAAAGGGTTCCGCGCATATATATGCGTCACGACGAGATAGAATCGATAACCGATTATATTTCATCATAACACCGGTTGCGTTCACTCCTGTGTTTTTCCGTTGTCTTTCGGAACGGTCAAGACCGTTCCCTACGAATGTATGTAACTGCAAAAGCGGTTAGGTCTATTCCCTGCGGTTTTATAAAAACAAAAATATCACAACGGTTTATACCCGTTGTGATATTTAATGTAGAGGTACGGACAGCTTTTACTCTGGATTATCGGGAAGATGCTCGTTTTTTCTGTCGATTAAGGTCAAAACCGTTTCGCCGTCCCTGCTCATGATGTCGAGCGTTTCGGCATGCATTTTTGCAATATCCGCCATGGCGTTTAATGAATCGGAAATATCTCTTTTAAACTCCGTCAGCTTTTGTGCCGTATCTATGCTGTTATCCCCGTAATAGTCAAACGCGGAGTTCATGCTGAAAAGGGCTGTTTCAACCTTTTTAGCAAAATCGGCATATGAGTATTTCTCAACGGTAAAATAGGCGTTTTCCGGGTCAAGAGCGGTAAACGCAGAATAGTCCTGCGATATTACTGACAATATGTCAAGAAACTCGTCCTCGTCAACTCTAAGCGCACCGTTTCTGTCGGCTTCGAGCAACAGTTGTGTTACGCGCCCGGATGTTTCGGCGGAAAAAATCGAGCCTATTACGCTTATAGCCTCGTCAGCCTCCTCCGTCATAAGCTGATATGTGTTGTAAAAGCCCGTGACTTTATTCAGAAGCTGGTCAACGTACACTCCGTCTGTGTTTCCCCGGGCCTCTATGTCGTTGAACACCTCGTTTATCGAGCGGCAAACGTCGGAGACCTCGTAAAAACCGTTAACGTCCGTGTTTATCATACCTATTTTTTCATTTATAAGCTCGCTCGCGCTTTTTTCGCCGCCCGAAACGCCGGCACAGGAAGTCAATAGGAGCGCCGCGGCAAGCATCAGAAATACGGCTGACAGCCTTGCGTATTTTTTCATCTTTCACTTCTCCTGTTCGTTTGCGTATAAGCCGGAAAAACCGCTTCGCAACATATTATGCGCCGATATCCTGATTTCCGGCAAAAATTCTTTTATGCGTATCGTTCGGCACCGATATAAATAATACCATATCGCGCGCCGGGATACAATCATGTTTTTGTCATAAAACGTAACATTTGCCCTTGATAAAATTTCGGTATTCTTATATAATGTATTTGTCTAATTGCGAAAACTATTGACATATAACTTCAGCAAAGGAGATGTCGTTCTTTAATGGGTCAGAAAACAAGCGGCGTTCTGACGGCCGTTAAGAGGGTGCGCGGCGGCGTGCGTGTGTCACACAACAAAAACACCGCCGCCCTTGAAACTGTCCGCATTCCCGTTCCCTCAAGGGTCGTAATACCTATGCAGATGCATATAGGCGCCCCGTGCGCCCCCGTCGTAAACGTCGGCGACAACGTTTCGGTGGGGCAACTGATAGGCGACAGCACCGCGTTCGTCAGCGCGCCGATACACGCCTCCGTTTCCGGGAGGGTTTCGTCAGTAGGCGAGATTAAGCTTCCAAACGGCAATATTTCAAAAGCCGTCACGATTGAGTCCGACGGCGAGATGAGGCTTTGGGAGGGCATAGAGCCGCCGAAGGTTGAAACACGTGAAGACTTTTTAAAGGCTATCAGAAGCTCCGGCCTTGTGGGTCTGGGCGGCGCCGGCTTCCCGACGCACGTCAAGCTTTCCTTCCCCGAGGGGAAAATCGACACGCTTATTGTAAACGCAGCCGAATGCGAGCCTTACATAACCGTCGATTACCGCGAATGCATCGAAAACTCATGGGACATCCTTTCGAGCATTAAAACCATCAAGGAGCTGCTTAATATCCCGAATGTTATTATAGCGGTGGAAAACAACAAGCCCGACGCCATTGAGGTGCTTTCCTCGATTGCCTCGAAGGAGGACGAGGGCGTCGACGAGATAAAGGTAATGACATTGACCTCACGCTATCCGCAGGGGGCGGAAAAGGTCATGATACAGTCGGCGACGGGAAGACAGGTTCCGCCCGGAAAGCTGCCGTCCGACGTCGGCTGCTTAGTGATGAACGTCGGCTCCGTCGCGTTTGTCGCGCGCTACCTCAAAACAGGCAAGCCGCTTGTGAGCCGCTCGCTTACCGTCGACGGCTCCGCCGTTGCGAATCCCAAAAACGTCCGCGTTCCTATCGGAACGAACATAGGCGAAATTTTCGACTTCTGCGGCGGCTTTAAAAAGGAACCGAAAAAGATTATAACGGGCGGTCCCATGATGGGGCTTGCCGTCATAGGCACCGATTTGCCGATTTTAAAACAAAACAACGCGCTGCTCGCCTTTTCAGAGTCGGACATGCTTAAAAAGGAGGGCGACTGCATACGCTGCGGGCGCTGCGCCTTCGCGTGTCCGTTCGGCCTTCAGCCCACCGTCATTGAAAGGTACGCTAAAATCAACGACATCGAAGGGCTTGAGACGTCGGGCGCCATGATTTGCATGGAATGCGGAAGCTGCGCCTATTCCTGCCCCGCAGGTAAGCCTCTTGTTCAGACAATGCGTCTCGCGAAACATCTTATTAAGGAAGCCGGTGACAAAAAATGAGCGATGAAAGATTACTGACGGCAAGCGCGTCGCCGCACATAAAGTCTCCGGCGACAACGTCGCGCATTATGCTCGACGTTATTATAGCGCTCATCCCCTCCCTTGTCGCGGGAGTGTTGATTTTCGGCCCGCGCGTGCTGGCTGTAACCGGAGTAACAGTCGGTTTTTGCGTTTTGTCAGAGTACCTTTCCCGCAGGGCAATGAAACGGAGCAACACCTTGGGCGACCTGAGCGCCGTTGTTACGGGAGTTATACTCGCGTTTAACCTGCCGTCAACAATTCCGCTGTGGATGGCCGCGTTCGGCTCTGTTATAGCCATAGTCGTCGTAAAGCAGATGTTCGGCGGCATCGGTCAGAACTTTGTAAACCCTGCGCTTCTTGCCCGCATTGTGCTTATGGTGTCCTTCCCCGCCGAAATGCTGTCGGGCTGGGCAAACGCCTTCGCGTGGCGCAACGACAACATCGACGCGCTTTCGGCAGCTACGCCGCTTGCCGCTCTCGGCGATGGGGCAAAGGAGCTGCCCACGCTTTTCCAGATGTTTTTCGCGCGCCCCGGCTGCATAGGCGAGGCGTGCGCCTTCGCTCTTATACTCGGCGGGCTTTACCTCACCGTAAGGGGCGTTGTTATCCCCGTTATCCCGTTCTTCTTCGTGGGAACGGTTGCGGTATTTATGCTCATATACGGAGCGGCAACACAGGAAAACGCTCTTACCTTCACGCTTTATCAGCTTCTCGGCGGCGGACTGCTGCTCGGCGCCATTTTTATGGCGACCGACTACGCAACCTCGCCGCTCAGCATAAAGGGCAAAATAATTTTTGCAGTCGGCTGCGGCCTTATAACGTCGGTCATAAGGGTGTTCGGCAACATGACTGAGGGCGTTTCGTTCTCGATTATTTTAATGAACATACTTGTTCCGCATATCGACAGATTAACGGCTCCCACACCGTTCGGAGTTGTTAAGGAAAAGAAATCCGGCAAGAAAAAAGAAGGCGCGGAAGCTGCCGCGGAAAAGGAGGCGGCAAAGGCATGAAAAACTTAAAGGAAATTATTGTTCCGACTGTAGTGCTCTTCGTTATATGTCTTGTCGCTACGTTCCTGCTCGCGCTGACTGACAAAGTCACAGCCCCGAAGATTGAAACCCTCACGGCTGAAACGGAGAAAAAGTCCCGCGCAGAGGTTTTGCCGGACGCCGACACATTCAGCAACGCCAAAACCTTATCCGTCGACGGCAAACAATACAGTTATTACATAGGCTATGACGAAAACGGCAATATCGCCGGATACACGTTTACTACCTCTGCCAAGGGCTACGGCGGCGACGTCGTTTTAATGACGGGTGTCGATACCTCCGGCACTGTTACAGGCGTCACAACGCTTGTGCTTAACGAAACGGCGGGGCTCGGCATGAACGCCCAGAAGGAAAGCTTCAGAAACCAGTATATAGGAAAGAGCGGAGTTATAGGCGTTTCGACAGTCGGCAACAAAGCCGAAAACGGCATCGACGCCATGACGGGTGCGACGATAACGTCAAGGGCGGTTACGAACGCCGTCAACCTCGCTTTGGAGCTTTACGCCAATGCTAAGGAGGTGGGCGGCAATGGCTGAGAAAACAACTCTACGCAAGGAATTTACAAAGGGTCTTCTTGTTGAAAATCCCGTGCTTCGTCTTGTGCTCGGCACCTGCCCCACGCTCGCCATCTCCACGTCGATGACAAACTCCATCGGCATGGGAATTTCGGCGATGATAGTCCTTGTGTGTTCAAACATCGCAATTTCAATGCTCCGGCGCGTTATTCCGTCAAAGGTCAGAATTCCCGCTTACATAGTCGTAATAGCGTCGTTCGTCACCATAGTTCAGATGCTCGTCAAGGCGTTTGTTCCTGCGCTTGACTCCGCACTCGGTGTTTATCTGCCGCTTATTGTAGTCAACTGCATTATCCTCGGCAGAGCCGAGGCGTTCGCCGGCAAAAACTCTGTCGCCGCTTCTGCTGTCGATGGTATCGGCATGGGTATCGGCTTTACTGCCGCGCTGCTCTGCATGGCGACTATAAGAGAATTTTTCGGCAACGGCACACTTTTCTCCGGGGCCGACAGCCTTCTTAATCTGTTCGGTATTACTTCCTTTACGGGCATCGAGATATTCTCGCGCCTGCCCGAGTCGCTACATATCGAACCGATACTTATATTAATCCTCGCTCCGGGCGGATTCTTCACCTTCGGACTGCTGATGGCGGTTTCAAATAAAATCGCCGAGGGCAAGGGAAAGCCGAAAGCGGAGCTTCGCGGCTGCGACTCCTGCCCGATGTCCGGCTCCTGCTCGCTTATAGCAAGGGACGAAGCTGGAGACTGCGCCGAAAAACAGCCGGCTCAGGCAACGGCAAATACGACGGGAGGCGACGCGTAATGACTAAGTATTATATTTCGATATTGCTCACAGCTATTCTCACAAACAACTTCGTGCTTTCAAAGTTTCTCGGCATCTGCCCCTTCCTCGGAGTTTCAAAAAAGCTCAAAACGGCAACGGGAATGTCTTTAGCCGTAATATTCGTCATGGCGATGTCAACCGCCGTTACATATCCCATTAACGCCTATCTGCTTGAGCCAAAGGGGCTCGGCTACCTCCAGACCATTGTATTTATCCTTGTTATTGCCGTGCTCGTCCAGTTTGTCGAGACAGTATTAAAAAAATACATTCCATCACTTTACAGCGCGTTGGGGATTTATCTGCCTCTTATAACGACAAACTGCGCAGTCCTTGGCGTTGTGCTGTTAAACGTCGAAAGAGCCGGCGCCGAGCCGTCTTTCGGCTTCGCGGCGTCAATGTTCAACTCTGTCGGAGGAGGCTTGGGCTTCATGCTCGCCATGGTAATGTTCGCGGGCGTCAGGAGCAAAATGGAGTCCTGCGATATACCGAAGTTCTTACAGGGGCTGCCGATAACGCTTATAGCCGCCTCACTCGTTTCCGTTTCGTTTTTAGGCTTCGGCGGAATCGTCGAAAATATTTTCGGATGACGGGAGGGAATGAATAATGAATACGATTTTACTTGCCGTCATATTAGTATCCGCCATAGGCCTTATTTCGGGTCTGGGGCTTGCCATTGCGTCTAAGGTAATGGCTGTGCCGGTCGACGAAAAAGCCGAGAAAATCAGAGAATGTCTGCCCGGAGCCAACTGCGGCGCGTGCGGATTTTCCGGCTGCGACGGCTACGCCGCGGCTTTGTCGGGCGGCGAAACAACAGACACAACGCTGTGCGCGCCCGGCGGGAAGGAAACGTCCCTGAAAATTGCCGAGGTGTCGGGGCTTGAGGCAGGCGACGTCGAGCCGATGACCGCCGTTGTCCTCTGCCAGGGAAACCGTCACAATTCGGTTGACAAGCTTGTTTACAGCGGCGTTGAGAGCTGCCGCATGGCCGCCCAGGTTTTCGGAGGCCCCAAGGCGTGCATATACGGCTGCGTAGGCTTCGGCGACTGCGTAAAGGCGTGTCCTTTCGGAGCTATAAGCCTATGCGACGGGATAGCGAGGGTAAACCCCGCTCTCTGCCGTGCATGCAGGGCGTGCGTAAATACCTGCCCGAAGGGTATTATCGATATGCTGCCTTTAACAAAGCCAAAGGCGGCTGTGCTGTGTGCCAACCATGAAAAGGGTGCGCAGACGAGAAAGCAGTGCAAGGCAGGCTGTATTGGCTGTATGAAATGCGTCAAGGTCTGCGAGGTAGGCGCGGTTTCGGTCACAAATTTCTGTGCCAAGGTAGACTATGACAAGTGCACCGGCTGCGGCAAATGTACAGAAGTTTGCCCCGTAAAAAGCATAGATCTGCTCGATATGAAGCGCTTTGAGGCTTACAGGGCAATATAAAAACAGCGAGGCTGTATCAGAGTTTACAAAACGGTCAGAACCACACCCTGCGTAGGAAATCATCACGCAGGGATTTGTCCTGACCGTTATTTTGTCTGATACAGCGTCGCTTATGTAAATTACCGATTATCGATTGAATATGACGTGCACCGATAGAAATCGTTTTGATTAATGCTGAAATTCATATGAATTTTCATTCTGCGTACGGAACGGTCTTGACCGTTCCGTAAGATACACAGTCTTCTGTATTTACAGCGACGTCCGTATTATTTGAGAAGTGTAATATCTCCGATTACCGGCAGCTTTTTAGCCTTGCCGTTTACGGCGTTTACTATGCCGAGAATCATAAGGGCAAGGAACAGAAGTCCGGCAATAGAGAAAATCGACCTGAGCACAGCAAGATGGACTATGCTGTTAATGATGCCGGTGGCTATGCTGTATGCAATGCCGGCGAGCAAAAGCACAAGCCCCTGATTTGAATGAAACTTAGCGAAAGGTGACTCCTTTGCCGCAAAAATGGGGACAAGCACAAGAATACCGAGGTAAGCAATAACGGCCATAGCCTTGTTCTTTTCGATGTCTTCCTGTGAAAAAGCAGCTGTCGCGTCCTCGGTGTCGGTAAACTTGTCGAAAACAGTCTGCTGCGTTCCCGCGTTCTGCGTCGCGTCCGCTCCGACGGGAGTGCCGCAAGACTCGCAGAATTTTGCACTGTCGTCTACAAAAGCTCCGCATTTTGTACAAAAAGCCATAACATTCTCCTCCAATTATTTTTTTGGTACCGATTGTATTATACAATGCGGAGCTGTCTTTTGCAAGTGGTTTAACAGTTTTTCATGCTCCGCAGTAAATCTTTATGGCTTCACTCATAAGTCTTGCCGTGCCCTCGCCGTAGCGGTCGATACTCTCGGTAAAACGGCTGTCCCCCACATACATTTCGCCGAGGCAGGAGAGAATCTCTCTCGAACAGTCGTAATGGCTCTTTGTGATGTGGTCCTGCCAGCGCTTTACCAGCTCCTGCACGGGGGCGCTTTCGGGCGCGGTTCCTCTGCTCGCGGCGAACGCCTTAAAGATTTCCCCCGCTTCGGCGAATATTTCAAGCTTCTCCTCCGGGGTATATCCCGCATACTTTTTCTCGCTCTGTTTGTAGGCTTCTGTGTTGCCCCAGCGTTCCCTGACCTCGGCGGCGTACTTTTCCCTTGTGCGTTCAAGCTCTTTTTTAGCGTTGCTGACATTTTTAATGTCCATTTCGGTATCATCTCCGTTCAGTGTTTTGTCAATGAGAGTTACAAGCCTGTCAAGCCTGTTCCGACGGAGAAGCAAAAGCTCCTTATGCCTTTTCAGCGCCTGCCTTCTGTTATTGTCGGGGGCGTTCAGAACAGCGGCTATCTCGTCGAGCGGCATCTGAAGCTCACGGTAGAACATTATCTGCCAAAGCGTTTCTACGGCGGCGTTGTCGTAATACCTGTACCCCGACGGTGAGACCTCCGACGGCTTTAAAAGGCCTATTTCGTCGTAGTACCTGAGTGTACGGACGCTTATTCCGAAAAGACGAGCCGCTTCTCCTACGGACAGCCTCAAAACAATCGCTCCCTTGCCTTGTATTCCCGCTGACTGAACACAGAATACACCATTACGCAACGTAAGAGTCAATACCTTTTTCTTTTTATTTTCGATTATATTAAAATTTAGATTCTTCGCTGCGCTCAGAATGACAGAACCATGTCACCCTGAGGCGCAACGCAGCCGAAGGAGCTTTTTTAAGATTCTTCGCTGCGCTCAGAATGACATGGGGGGGACATGGCATGGCGCCTGCGTTTCCTTTTTTTGTCATCCTGAGGCACAACGCGCCGAGGGAGCTTTCTTAAGATTCTTCACTGCGCTCAGAATGACATGGGGGGGGACATGGCATGGCGCCTGCGTTTCCTTTTTTTGTCATCCTGAGGCGCAACGCGCCGAAGGAGCTTTCTTTAGAATATATCCCGATTAATTCAAAACCGTAACACAGCAGGGCTTGTTGGCGCGCAGCGTAATCCGGTAAAGTCCGTCAGAGTCGGCTTCAATCCGCTTTCCGTCCGCCGATATCGCGGCGCCCTTCATCCTCTCGGGCAGCTCGACCGAAACTTCTTTTGACGCGGTCGACAAAAGCGAAAACTCCGTTACCCTGCCGCGCGAAAACTCTGCCGAAACCTCCGTGTTGCCTCTTGCCATCAGACCGTTAAAGCTGCCGCAAAAATCCTCCGTTACGGCCGGCAGAAGCGAGATAAAGCCCTCGTGGCTTTGGAGCATCATTTCGCAGATTCCCGCCGCGCCGCCGAAATTACCGTCAATCTGGAAGGGCGGGTGTGTGTCGAAAAGATTGTCGTTTGTCGACTTCGTGAAAAGCTTTGTAAGGTTTTCAAAGACCGCCTCGCCGTCGCGCAGCCTCGCGAAAAGGTTAACGAGCCACGCGCGGCTCCAGCCGGTATGCCCGCCGCCGGACATAAGCCTTCTGTCGAGCGTGACGCGGATAGCCCTGAAAAGCCCGGGTGTTTTGCGCGTAATAGCGCAGTCGGGATAAAGGGCGAAGGCGTGTGACACATGACGGTGCCCCGGCTCGGCCTCCTCATAGTCGTCGAGCCATTCCATAAGCTGTCCGAAGCGTCCTGTTTTAAGCGGCGGCATTTTCATAAGAAGCCGCTCCGCAGTCTTTGCTTTTTCGGCGTCCGATTTCAGAAGCTTTTCAGTTTCGATATAGAGCCTGAAAAGACCGCCGATTATTTCAATGTCCATCGTGGGCGAAACCGCCAGATGAATCGGCGTTTTGTCGTTGCCGCAGTAATATGTGTTTTCGGGCGAAGTGGACGGCCCCGAAAGCAGCCTGCCGTTTTCGTCCTCGAACATATATTCCATAAAGAACACGGAGCAGGCCTTTATAAACTCGTACGCGGTGTTGCGAAGAAAATCAAGGTCGAGAGTGAAAAGGTAATGCTCCCACATGTGGAACGCGAGCCACGCGCCGCCGAGCGGCCACAGCCCCAGAAGCGCGTCCGCCGCCCTTGTAAAGCCGTAAATGTCGCTCAGATGATGAACAACGGTGCCGTTTACATGGTAGAACTCCCTTGCCGTGCGCTCGCCCTGATGAAGCAGGTATTTGTTCATGTAGTCAAACAGCGGCATAGTCAGGGAGGAAAGATTTGCGGGCTCGGCAAGCCAGTAGTTCATCTGAAGATTGATGTTCGTGTGGTAGTCGGCGTTCCACGGGTTTGACATCTTTTCCGCCCAGACGCCCTGCAGGTTCGCGGGCAGCGTTCCCTCGCGGCTTGAGGATATAAACAGGTATTTTCCAAATTGAAAATAGAGTGAGATAAGGCCGAAATCGGCTCCGCCGCCTTCTTTGAGCCTTTTAAGCCGCTCGGCGACGGTAAGCCCGTCCGCTTCGGAATCACCCTCAAGCGAAATGTCGGAACGCTTCATCAATGCCGAAAAGTCGTCCGTATGCTCGTCTTTTAGCGATTCGTATTCGTCCGCCGAACGTGACGCGAGCCTTTTGCAGGAGGCAATGTAATCATCGTCGCGGAAGGCGGTGACGATTGAAATGTAAATAACGGTTTCACGGGCGCCGTTGATAACGGCAGCTCCCTTTTTTTCCGTAACTGCGCCGTCGGAGCACACTTTTACGCACACCGAAAAGCGGTGTCCGCCCAGTGCCGTTTCGCACTCGGCCGTCATAAGTCCGTCGGAAAACGAAACTGATAGCGTCTTTTCGCGCTCGAAGGAAACGGAAAAGCCTGACGGAGCGTCGGACGCTATTCGGTAAGCTATCACGTTTTGCTTGTACGACGCGAAGCACTCGCATTCGTAACTTACGCCGCCCCGCTTATAGGAAATCAGCGCTTTGCCGCCTATAAGGTCAAGGTCGCGGCGGTAGTCGGCGGTTTTTTTACGCCCACCGTGCTTAATAATCAGCTTTCCGGCGTATTCGTATGACTCGATGCGCGGGAACTCGCCTAAGTTTTCCTTTGCCCACCTGTCCGCCTCACCGTTTTTGCCCTCCAAAAAAAGCTTTCGGATATAATCAAGCTTTTTCCTGTAATCGGGGTCTTGGGGCGGATATTCCCTTTGCGACCAGATTGTTTCCTCGTTTAAATATATTTCCTCGGTGTCCGTGCGCCCGAACAGCATTGCGCCCATCCTGCCGTTGCCGACGGGCGTCGCGTTTTCCCAGTTTACCGCCTGATTGTCCATGTGAAGCGTATATTCTTTCATACCCGCACGTCCTTTGATGAAAATTTTGCTGTTTCAACAGAAATGCAGTGCATTTGAGTCAGATTCTTATTTCGATATTCCCCTGCGGATATGTGCGGCACGGGTGAATGTAGCCGAACTTAAGGTCGGCTATACGCCTGCCGTCGTTTTCCTCGGGGACAAAAACCTCGCCTGAAATAAGCTTGGAGCGGCAGAAGCCGCACTCGCCGCCGCGGCACATTGACTGAGCCTCAATGCCCGCCCTTTCAAGCGCCGTTAAAATGCTCTCGTCGTTTCTGCACGGTATCACGCGCTTTTTGATGTCCCTTGCGTATACGGAGCACTCGAAGGTTTTTGTTTCGCCCGTAGCCGGCGCCTCGCCCGACTGCGTCTCGAAACGTATGTATTTTTCCGGGAGATTCAGCTTTTTCAGCTCCTCTTTTTCAAACGCGTACATGGCGGCGGGACCGCAGACAAAAACGCTGTATACGGCGGGCGCGTACTTTTTTATTAGCTCCGCTGTGATAAAGCCCTGCTCGCAGCCCTCGGCGCAGGAGTCGCTGAGGACGTAAACCACCTTGATTTTTGGACATTTAGCGCTCAGTGTGTCGAGCTTATCCTTGTGCAGTATGTCGTTTTCGGTGCGGCAGCCGTAAATTATAATAAGCTCGCAGTCCTCGGTGCCGTCTGCAACGGCCCCGGCAAGCGACAGGAAGGGCGTAATGCCGCTTCCGCCCGCAAGACATACAACGGCAGGGGCGTCGCGCAGCGGCTCGTAATAAAAAGTGCCCTCGGGCGCGCTTGCCGTAACCTCCGTGCCCACCGTGAAGTTGTCGAGTATATAGCCGGAGGCAAAGCCGTCCGACACGCGCTTTACCGTTATTGTGTATGTGCCTTTGAGCGCGTCGGCGGGAGGCGAGGCAATCGAATATGGGCGTGTTAGAACGGAATCGCCGATTTTAAGCTTAAGGCTTATATACTGACCGGCGCGGAAATACGCGGGAGCCTTTTTTTCAGCCGCCTCTAAAACATAGCTTTTCACGTCCTGCGATATTTCTTCGATTGATTTTACGCGAAGCTTCTGGACGCGCGGATGAAGAAGCTTTGCAGTTTCGTTTACGGCGTATGACGTGGGTAGCGGAGTGGACGGAGCCGTTCTGAATTTTGCCGCTCTGACGGGTATCATCTTTGCGAAGCAGGCGATATCCTTAAGGTTTGATTTTATTATGAATTTCTGCATGATTTTCCCTCCCTTATGCCTTTTTGTTCATATCCGCAAGCGTTTTCTGCGCGGTCTTCATGCCCGACGCGAACGTGGCGGAATAGCCCATGTGCATGGAGCCAAATCCGCCCGTAAAGCGCAGGCCGGGGATTTTCTCGTCCATCTTTTCCATCATGATGCGCGGCACGATGCCGTCCCACCCGGCGGTTCTGTAGCCGTAGATTGTACCCTGCGGAACGTTTGTGTAGCGCGCGTATGTCATCGGGGTGGCTATCTCGATTTCTTCGATGCTGTCGCAGATTTTTATTCCCGTATATTTTTCAAAGTTCGATATCATACGGTCGGCGACAAAGCGCTTTGTTTTAACGTAATCCTTCACCGAAACGGAAGACCAGCAGTTTTCGGTGTAAAGCGCGGTGAAGTACAAAACAGTCGTTCCCTCGGGAGAGCAGTCGGCGTCGGCCATGTTGAGGCATACCGTTGCCTGAACGTCGTTCGTTTCAATCCTTTTCATCAGTTCATACTGCTTTGCCGTATCGGACGTGCTGTAAATGAACCAGCAGTGGTCATTTATCCCCAGCTCCTCGGGCGATTTGTTAAGGCCGAGGAACATCGAAAAGCCCCTGCCGCCAAGCTCCCTCGCGTTTGCCCTTTTTATTTCCGCATCGGGCAAATCGTTTTTGTCAATCATTGTGGAGAACACGCTGTGGGGCGAGCAGTTGCATACAACATGGTCGGAGTAAGCTCTTGTGCCGTCGTCAAGGATTATGCCCTTTACGGCGCCGTCGTACATAATAAGCTTCTCGACATGGCTGTTGAACCAGACCTCGCCGCCGAAGCTCTCAAAGCTGTCAAGTATAGCGCTGCTCATGCCGTGGCTGCGGCTTTTCGGTATAACCGCGCCCCCCTCGATGTATGACAGAACCATTGACGCGTAATGTATAAAGCCCATCTCGTTTAACGGCTCGCCGAGATACGACCAGTAAGCCGACATGATATCGCGCGCCTTTTGCGGCATGTTGAGCGCGTTGAAAACGTCGTTTACGGTGTATCCCGCAAGACGTACAAAATTCATATGCTCGCCGAGTATGTTTTTTATTGCGTCTTTGTCAAACTTGCCGTCAAGCTCGCCCATGTACGACGTTGTTTTTACAATGTCCCTGCAAAGCTCGAAGAACTTTTCAACGGACGGACGCGAGCCCGGAACGTATTCCTCCATTTTGCTTATGAACGCCTCAACCCCGAACGGCATTGCCACGTCCATATTTTCTTCGTCGTTCATTGTGATGACACGGAAGGCGGCGGGTATGTCGCACATCTCAAGCTTTTTATCGACGCCGAGATGCTCAAAAATCTCGCGCACGGAACCCTCGCCGGGATTTTTCCCCCACCCGCAAAGCTCGTGCAGCGACGCCTCGAACTCAAAGCGGCCGCGCCTGAAGCTCGTCGCGAAGCCTCCCGGAAGATTGTGACGCTCGACGAGCAGGACCTTTTTTCCTTCCTTGGCAAGCCAAGCAGCGCAGGTAAGCCCTCCGTTTCCCGCGCCGACGACTATCGCATCGTATTTGTTCATAAATCTGCTCTCCTTTTCAAATGTTTGCCAGCCGAGTACATTATAAATAAATACAGGCGAAAAGGCAAGAAAATAATATTTACGCCGCAATTATGTTGCTAAACGGGCAGGCGTCTGATATAATAAATTCCGTACATATCAAGACAATAATAATCAGCCGCGTATTGCGGTTACGCGGATTGAAGGGACAGATAGTAATGCAGCTTTCACCTATACTCAAATCAAGCTCCGTTATAAAAAGATATGCGGGTAATCCGGTTTTGTCGAAGAACGACATGCCCTTCGAGTCAAAGCTTGTTTTTAACGCGGGAGTTACGAAATATAACGGAAAATATGTAATGGTCTTCCGTAACGATTACGGCGGCGGCGAAAATTCGGTAACAAAAACAAACCTCGGGGTTGCGTTCAGCGACGACGGCATCCGCTGGGACGTGCGCGAAAAGCCGCTTGTTTTCAGGGGCTACGATGAAAATGAAATAAGACGTTTCTACGACCCGCGGCTTACTGTAATTGACGGAAAGGTTTTTGTCTGCTTTGCCGTCGACTCCCGACACGGGGTTATGGGCGGAATCGGCACAACCGGGGATTTCGAGCACGTCGATATAATATCTGTCTCAACGCCCGACAACCGCAATATGGTGCTTTTCCCCGAAAAGGCAAGCGGTCTTTATGTCCGGCTTGAACGTCCGTTTCCCGTTTACAGCAGGGGTGCCGACAGGTTCGATATGTGGCTGTCAAAATCACCCGACTTAAGATTCTGGGGGGAATCATCGCTTGTGCTTGCCGTTGAGGACGTTCCCTATGCCAACAACAAAATCGGTCCCGCCGCGCCGCCCGTCAGGACGGATAAGGGCTGGCTTACTTTGTTCCATGCCGTCGACAAGGATGAAGGCCGCGGCAAAAACGGCTGGGAGGACTTCTGGAAAAAGCGCTACTGCGCCGGCATTGCGCTTTTGGACCTTGAAAACCCCGAAAAGGTTATCGGGATGTCAAAAGAGCCGCTGATAGCTCCCGAGACATATTACGAGAGCGACGAGGGCTACCGCCAGAACGTCATCTTCCCCGGCGGCATGATACTTGAGGACAGCGGAGAGGTAAAAATTTACTACGGCGCCGCAGATACGGTCGAGTGCCTTGCCACCGCCGATGTAACGGACCTTCTGAACCTTTGCACCGAAAAAAGATTAAGCCCGAAGGAACTGAAAGCTACATGAAAAAGACGAAGCTGCTGCTTACCGCAGGTCTTTCGGCTAACGGCGCAGATACTTTTGTTTTCAATATATTAAAAACATCGACAGGGAGCGCTTTGGGCTGCCGAAACTGACAAAGCCGCGTCCGAAAAGCTTCGCCTGCCCTGCGACTTCGAAAAGCTTTGCAAATTTGACATCACATATATGATCGAACAGCTAAGCTCCCTGTATGAGGGATGTGAGAAATAAAAAACTGACGTGATGTTTTTTCTGTTACCGCAAAGTTTTTAATGTTCTGCTATACCGCTCAATTAATCATATATGCGAGGTGTAAGTCTGAAACCTAAAATCACCTA
>DCUB01000024.1:938-22549 GCA_002329365.1 Ruminococcaceae bacterium UBA1425 | reverse complement strand
CCAAAAGTACAAGTCTCTGCATTTATGCGATTGAACCGCCGTGTACCGAACGGTACGCACGGTGGTGTGAGAGGTCGGCTATTCAACTAATGGGTAGCATCCTACTCGATTATCGTTTTGATGATGTCCGTCGCGCCGTCAAGCGAGTCGAGCGTTTCGTCTGCTCCCGCCTTTATGAGCGTTTCCCTGTCGAAGGAGGTTGTTACGGCTATGCACTTCATTCCCGCCGCCTTTGCCGCCTTTACGCCGGACACGGCGTCCTCGAACACAAGCGACTCCGACGGCGAAATTCCCGCAGCCTCTGAAGCCTTCAAAAAAACCTCCGGGTCCGGCTTGTGCCTTGTAACGTCGGAGCCTGTTATTATGGCCGAAAACAGGCTTGTGTCTATTCCTATGCACTCGATATTGCAGCGTACCTTTACCATATCCGCGGCGGACGCGACGGCAACCTTGTAGCCCTGTTCGACGAGCGACTTAATAAGCGGCTTTGACCAGCCGTAGACGGTTACGCGCTCCCTTGCCGTTTTGCAGTAAATATCGTATGCCATGTCTTTCATTCGTAAATCATACGGCACTCCGTAAAGCTCCGCTACCCCGCCTATGAATTTGTTTTCGCCCATGCCCGTAAACTGCTTGAAATCGGCGTAATCGGCATTTATTCCCCAGCCTTTCTTCAGAGCCTCAAGCGCGGCAAGAGTAATGGCGTGCTCGGAATCTATGAGCACGCCGTCCATATCGAAAATAACAAGCTTTATCATGTAAAATTCCCCCGTCAGCCTGACTGCTTTTGCCTTTGCCTGCGCTTTTTTGACTTGTAGGACATTAACGCCTCGAACTGCGCCTCGGGTGTGGTGCAGGCGCCGAGGGGCGTTTTTCCGACGCCGTACATTCCGTGGAAATCGCTGCCGCCAGTCATCAGCAGGTCATGCTTTTTTGCTTTTTGCTGAAGATATACAACGTCGTCCTCGCCGCAGGACGGGTGCCAGACCTCAATACCGTCAAGACCCTGCCCTATAAGCTCGTCGAGAAGCTCGTAGTCGTTGTTAAGCAGGGGATGGGCAAGGACGGCTATGCCACCCGCCTCATGTATGGCGTCCATAACCTCCGACGGCTCGGGATATCTGCCTTTGTGAAGTATATTGCCGGGCTTGTCCGGGTTGAACAAATCGTCGTAAAGCTCGCCGTAAATTCTGTCGGTCAGTCCGCTTTCAAGCAGAGCGTGCATGATATGCTGCTTATATACTCCTGTTGAACCGGACGCGCACTTCAAAATGAATTCGGGCGTTACCGGGTATTTTGCCGATGCCTTAATCATCATATACTGGCTTGCTTTTTTGCTTTCAAGAAGATTGCGGCGGCAAAGCCCCTCCAGTCTGTCGGGGCTGTCGGGCAGGTAACAGAGCAGGTGAACCTTAGAGCCGCGCTTGCTGTCGGTTGCCGAAAGCTCGACGCCGGGTATAACGTTGACATCATACCTCTCGCCGATGAGCTTCCCGCGGACGTTACCCGCAAGGCAGTCGTGGTCCGTTATGGCGATTGCCTGTATTCCCTGTTTTTTTGCCAGCGCTATAAGATTGTCGATACCCATTGAACCGTCAGACAGACGGGTATGACAATGTAAATCAGCAGTCAAAAAATTAAGCCTCCTTACCAAACACACTAATAATGTACATTTAAGCCCAAATTCCCTCAATATAATGATATTGTACTCCTTTTTGAAGTACTTTGCAAGCTTTTTAATAAAAAACGCGCGGCAAACAACGAAAAAATGTCATTGTAAAGCCGCGCGCTTAAAAAAACACATTATCTTATGCTTACTTTATAAGGAATGTCTGTTTCCGTCAAAATTTCTTCAATATGCTTTTCGGCAGCTCTTGAATAAGCGGATTGTTGTTTCCGTGTTGTTCAGACAATCAGTCCTTTTTATCTACCATTCAATACTGACCGTTTTGCCGTCAACCTTTGTAGTCATGGATTTTGAAGCCTTTTCCGAGAACTTTTCCGCCATCTCCTCGAAATTGAAGGTGATATCGGCTTTAACTGTCATGTTTCGCTTGCTGACAGCAGGCCCCGGCTGAAAGCCGCATATCCACCAATGCTTTTCAGTAGACGCGGACAGTATTAGCTCGTCGTTTCCGTAAAGCTCCATCGACATCGCTATCATATCGTCGCCGTCGACACATTCGTAGTGCAGCCACTCGCCGTCCTTTAGATAGTATAAGCCGATTTCGGCTCCGTTTGCATATCTTGTGTAGTTGCCCTTCCAAAGCTGGACCATCCACTTTGTTCCGGCGTATTCGAATTTAACGCGTTCGGTATAGCAATCCATAAAAATCAGATTGCCGAGTATGTCGTAACCGACGTTAAAGCCGAACTGCTTCATCCACGCGTCAGACGGCGAGGTTATTACCATGTCGTCGACGTCGCAGTCGTAGCCTATGCCGAAAACGCCGTTGTTGTCCTTGCCGTATACAATATGGGTTGAGGTGTCGTAATACGCTCCTGTGTAAACGTATATTAATTCGCCTTTATCATTAAGATAGCTTCCCATAAACTGATAAATGCCTTCATACTCCGTGGGGTCGAAATAGACGTGAAGGTCGTTTATACCCTCTGCCCACATTTCAAGAAACCATCTGACGGTTTCGGGCAGCAGCTTTGAATCCTTCAGGGCTCCGGCGAGAGCCTCCCAAAACGCGTTTTTCGGAGGGATTTCGCCCAGCGTCCGCTCCGTGTCGCCTATCGGAACCTGACTGATGATATCCGCCGCTTCGCCGTTGTCCATTTCGCCTGTCATAAACTGAATTATTACCGCCGTGACGAGCTTTTTCGCAAGGACTGTGGTGCTGTCGTCAAACATGTTGTTTGTAAAAAGCAGCTCCGTTAAGTCTTCGGGGTATGTATCGGTATAAAAAAAGACGCTTTTTCCGTACTCCGAGGTGCCGGTGAAAAGCCGGAACAGATTTGGGCTAATCAGTGATATTATCGTAAGAATTATTGCTGTCAGCTTTCTGAAAAACGATAGAAAATCAATCAAAACCATAACTCCTCAGACAAAAAATTAACAGCGACCCCAAAATTCAGCGGTAAAACCCGATATTTCGGTATCGCCTTATAGTCCATATTATATCATAAGAAATACACTGCATAAGCGATAAATAGAAATTAATTATTAATTGTTTTTAATATTACCAGCCTTCCGCCTCAAGCTTTGCCTGAAGCACCTTCAATTTTCGCCTTTGCCGCTTGTGGTCGGGCATAACCGCCGACACCTCCGCCCAGAAGCTTTCGCTGTGGTCGTGGTGCTTTATATGTGAAAGCTCGTGCAGTACGACGTAATCTATAACGTCGTCGCCCGCCAACACAAGCCTCCAAGAGTAGCTAATGCTGTCGCTGCCGCTGCAGCTTCCCCAGCGTGTTTTCGCGGAGCTTATCTTTACCGCTGACGGACTGACGGACATTTTTGCGGCAAATTCCGCCGTCTTTGCCGTCAGCAGCTTTTTTGCAAGCTGTTTATATATCTGTTTTACCGTTTCCTTTATCCTGTCGCTGTCGAAGCCACCGGGCATATAGAAGCATTTGCCGTCGAAGCCCGCTTTGCCTTTGCCCCTTGCCTCTATCGGGTATTCCTTTCCCCTGAACAGGACGAAATCGCCGTAATCAAGGCGAAACGCCGCCCTTTTTTCAAATTGTCCGGCTTTGGCGGAAAGGTGCTTTAATATCCAGCTTTGTTTTTGCTCTATAAACCTGTCGATATCCGACTTCGGCATTTTAAGCGGCGCGCGCGCCTCAAGCCTCGCGTCGTCGGTTATGTACAGCGCCAGAGTTTTTCTTTTGCTTCGTATTAAAATATAATCCATGCCCAAACTCCTGTAAAGTCTGATTAAGTAATAGAAAAGTCTGGAAAAAACGAGTTTTACAACTACTCTCGGTGACACAGCCAAAACAAAAACGGGGCTGAATCATATGAAACAGCCCCGGAAAAAATATAATCAATGCGTGCTTAATGTATTTTCCTTCAGCACTACGTCGTGGGCGCCGCCCTCGACTATGGACGTTGCGGAAACAAGCGTTATCTTTGCCTTTTCCCGCAGCTCGCAAAGCGACAGCGCGCCGCAGTTGCACATTGTGGAGCGAATCTTCTTTAAGGTTACGCCGAGGTTGTCCTTTAATTTTCCGGCGTAAGGCACATATGAATCGACACCCTCCTCGAACGAGAGCTTGCTGTCGCCGCCTAAGTCATACCGCTGCCAGTTTCTTGCCCTCGCCGAGCCCTCGCCCCAGTATTCCTTCATGTAGTTTCCGCCTACGATAACCTTGTTTGTCGGGCTTTCGTCGAACCTTGCGAAGTAACGCCCGAGCATAAGAAAATCGGCTCCCATCGCAAGCGCCATGGTGCAGTGATAGTCGTGAACTATTCCGCCGTCAGAGCAAACGGGGATGTAAACGCCGGTTTCCTCAAAATACTTATCTCTCTCCCTGCAGACCTCTATAAGCGCCGTTGCCTGACCTCTGCCGATGCCCTTCTGCTCGCGCGTTATGCATATTGAGCCGCCGCCTATTCCTACCTTTACAAAGTCGGCTCCGCAGCCGGCAAGGAACCTGAAGCCGTCGGCGTCGACGACGTTGCCCGCTCCGACCTTTACACTGTCGCCGTAGTTTTCGCGTATCCAGCCTATTGTGAGATTCTGCCACTCCGTAAAGCCCTCGGACGAGTCTATACACAAAACGTCGACTCCCGCTTTAAGCAGGGCGGGAACCCTTTCTTTATAGTCCCTTGTGTTGATGCCCGCGCCGACGACATATTTTTTGTGGCTGTCAAGAAGCTCGAGAGGATTTTCCTTGTGGTTGTCGTAATCCTTGCGGAAAACAATGTACATGAGCCTTCCGTTGTCGTCTGTTATTGGCAGGGCGTTAAGCTTATGGTCCCATATGATGTCGTTCGCCTCTTTAAGCGTTGTTTTCGCCGGGGCGGTGACAAGCTTTTCAATAGGCGTCATAAACGTCTTTACCTTTTCGTCGGGCGACATACGGCTTACGCGGTAGTCCCTGCTTGTTACAATGCCTAAAAGCCTGCCTGTTGCCGTGCCGTCGGAGGTGACGGCCACCGTCGAATGACCTGTTCTTGATTTAAGCGCGAGAATGTCGGCAAGCGTGTCCTCGGGGTTTACGTTGCTGTCGCTTACGACAAAGCCTGCCTTATAAGCCTTTACACGCTCCACCATTGCAGCCTGTGACTCTATTGGTTGCGAACCGTAAATAAATGAGACGCCGCCCTCGCGGGCGAGAGCAACCGCCATTTTGTCGTCGGAAACCGCCTGCATAATGGCGGAAGTCATCGGAATGTTCATGTACAGCTCCGACTTTTCGCCCTTTTTGTACCTGACAAGCGGAGTTCTGAGGCTCACCTTTTCGGGAACGCATTCGGAACTTGAATAACCCGGCACCAGCAGATATTCGCTGAAGGTGCGGGAAGGGTCTTCAAAGTAAAATGCCATGATCATTCTCCTTATTGTGACAAAATATTGTAAAGTATAGGATACTATAAGTTCAATTTGTTGTCAAGGACAAAAGGTCAAAACATATTCTTATTGTAACCGCCCGGTGCAAAGCTATGAATATTACGCGAAGTATACGCTCTTTACATGCTCCGTGTCGAGCATGGCGCCTTTTTGTAACAGCTCATCCTGTACGGATTTTACCGGAATATCGCGAATGCCACAGCCCTTTTTTGAAGCCATGGCAGCGGTAATTCCCGCCGCCTGACCTGTCATGGAGCAGGTAGTCATAACCCTTGCGGACGACAGCGCAAGACGGTCCGCCGAAAGGCAGCGTCCCGCCATCGTGAGGTTATCTGAATCGGCGGCTGTAAGCGAGCGCAGTGGTATGCCGTAAGGCGGAACATGAAGCGAGTCTTTTGGCAGAATATATGTGCGCTTGTCGTCGTCGGGCTTGTGCCCGTCAAGGTAAAACGTTCCGACGGCTATGACGTCGTCAAAGATTCTGCCCCCGCGCAGGTCGTCGACATTAAGTATATAGTCGCCCTTAATGCGGCTGCCCTCACGTATTCCGATTATCGGCGAGCAGCTTTCAAATATAAAGGGTTCCTTTTTTACACGCTGATAATAATCGACCGATGCCATCATGCGCCGCCGTCCGGCAATTTCGGCGTTCGTCAGCGACTCGGTGTCGGTTGAATCAAACATCGGCACTTTAAGCTTGACTGAGGACGGCAGGGGGCTGCGGTCGCGAACCGACAGCATAGGCGGAGCTTCCGGGTCTATCGGTTCAAACCAACCTTCGGGTATCTGATTGTAAGCCTTGTTTTCGCTTACCTTTTGCACGAAGAACATCATAGACATCGGAAGCTGATAAGGGCAGCTTTCATCGCCCTTCATTGTGCCGAAGCCCGCGTATCTTGCGACAAGCCCTTCTCCCGTGCAGTCGATATACTGTTTTGCAGTAACAGCCAAAAGCCCCGACGCGCCGCTTATCACACAATATTCTATATGACCGTCGGCGGCAATAACGTCCGCCAGACGGGTGTGAAGCAGGAGCTTTACCCCGTATTTAAGGCATATTTCCTGAAGCACCACGGCGAGGATTTCGTGATGATAGCCGCGTTCGCTTTTGTAAGGGTTAACAGGTGCAATCGCGGAAAAAGCCTCAAGCCCTGCGACTATTTCGTCAAACACTTCGCCCTGTCCGATGGTGTTTCCGCAAAAGCCGTGAACGCCGCCCGTTACGCCGACGCCTCCGAGCGCCGCAAACCGCTCGACAAGCAGAACCTCGGCGCCTCTCTTGGCGGCGGCTACGGCAGCGCTAACCCCTGCCATTCCCGCGCCGAACACCGCGACGTCACAGCGGTATTTCACACAGATGTTTTTGCTGAAAACTATCGTTTCCATAAATTCCTCCGCTTTGCGCAAATTGCTAAGCTTTATCGTTTATAAAGGCTGTTAAGCTCGCGGTACTTAAACCTGTCGATGCTTTTAAGCTGCTCGTCCGTTACCCTGTACTGCCAGTTTCCGTCCGCCTTGCCGGGGATATTCAGTCGTGTATCGGAGCCGTAGCCGAGCAAATCCTGAACAGGAAATATGACAAGACCTGCCGGGGACGCGAAAACCGACCTTATAACGGCGCCGCAGCCGCCCGTCCAGTCGTCGCTTTCATAGCCGCAGTAGCGCAGCATCCTGCGCCGAGTGTTGCCGTCCATTTCCCAAAGATAGCCGAGCAGCGTGTTGTTGTCGTGCGTTCCCGTATATGCGACGCAGTTGTTTATATAATTGTGGGGGAGGTGGGGATTGTCGCTGTCCGAAAGGAACGCGAACTGGAAAACCCTCATTCCGGGGAAGCCGCTCTTATTTACAAGCTCCGCTACTTCCTTTGTGATGTCGCCGAGGTCCTCGGCTATAATCAGCCTGTCGCCCGCGACCTCCGAAAGCGCGTTTACAAGCTCCATGCCCGGCCCCTTTTTCCAGCTTCCCTCGCGCGCAGTCTTTGCGCCGCCCGGAACAGCCCAGTAGGACTCGATGCCCCTGAAATGGTCTATGCGCACGCCGTCAAACAGACGGAGCGTGTGGCTCAGCCTGTCGCGCCACCACCTGTAGCCGTCCTTTTTCATCTCGTCCCAGTTATAAAGCGGGTTGCCCCAGAGCTGACCGTCGGCGGCAAAATAGTCGGGCGGCACACCGGCGACGCATGTAGGCTTATTGTCGCCGTCGATGCAGAAAAGGCGGCGGTTGCTCCACACGTCGCAGCTGTCGAGCGCGACATATATCGGGATGTCGCCGATTATTTTAACGCCGTTTTCGTTCGCGTATTTTTTAATTTCCGCCCACTGCGTAAAAAACTCATACTGTATAAACTTCCACATGAACAGCACGTCTTCGTTGATTTCGTCAACCGTCCATTCGTACCACGGACGCTCTCCGTTTGCGTTCTTGCGGCTCATGAAAACGCAGAAGTCATAAAGGTAACTGTCGCTTTCGATAAACGCCTCAACAGCCGCCCTGTCGCTTTCGCTTACTCTTTCGGAAGCCTTTTTAAGCACATCGTACCGCGTGTGGTAAAGCCTTACGAACTCGCAGCTATACGGCGTCTGCTGCCTTTGTGAGTCAAGCTCTTCCTTTGTGATGAGTCCCTTTTTAAACAGCGTCGGGAGGTCGACAAAGTAAGGGTTACCGCCGAAGGTCGAATAGGATTTGTACGGTGAGTTGCACTCGTCCACCATGCAAAAGGGCAGCACCTGCCAGTATGAAAAGCCGCAGTCGCGGAGGAAATCGACAAACTTTTTTGCTTCCTCGCCGAAGCTTCCGCAGGAATACGAGCCGTCAAGCGTTGAGATGTGCATAAGCACACCGCTTTTTCTGTTCACATAACCATCCCCATTAAAAATTACATGTATTATATCATTCTTTTCGCCGCGCGGCAAGCGGAGTTTGAGCTGAATATTTGTGCATTATGTGGTTATACAGTGGGGGCGCACCTGCGTGTGCGACCGAAGCCGGAAATAAACGATTAATCTATTATGCATACAGTGGTCTATTATTTTGTGCAGGCTGTCAAATACTTTCTATCGTAAGATCCTTCGGCGCGTTGCGCCTCAGGATGACATGGGGACAGCGTCTGTCATTCTGAGCGAAGCGAAGAATCTTTTTAAGCGAAGCGAAGAATCTTTTTAAGCGAAGCGAAGAATCTTTTTTAACAGAGTGAATAATTATTGCACTTCCTTGACATTTTCGCTCATATATTGAGAAAAAATTGTCTGTATCAACGCTTGAATTTAGGAACGGTCAAGGAGCCCCTACGGACATTTGTTTCACAACTGCGTGAATGCGGGATGTAAGGGAAAACCCCGAAAGCGTTATATAATAACACCTTCGGGGTATATTTATTCGTTGTTCTTAATTTTCGTCAATAGCTGATGTTAACTTCCGCTCCGGCTGTTACGTCTTTTACCGCAATCCATGTGATGCCGCCCTCGGTGAAGAAGCCCGACTGCATGGTTGTAAGCTCTGCCATTGAGTTTGCCCGTGAAAGAGCCGTACCGTTGCCACCGCTGACGTACTCCGGCGCTGGCTCGCCGTAAACCCTGAACAGCATCGATCTGTCTGACGCGGTGCATTTCAGCGTTAATGAATCGTCGTCCTTTGTGTACGAAATCATCGAGCCGTCCTTGCCCTCCTCGTAAAGCCCGGATTTCTTTTCGCCGTTTTTCGGGTAGACAGCCACGGTAGTATAGTCGGCGGAAAGCTCCGTTCCGTGACCTGAATCGTCGCCGACGACGTTCATCGGAATTATAGCGCCCTTGCGGATGAATACCGGAAACTCGTCAAGACAGAAATTAAGCTTTTCCGTTCCCTTTTTATAAACCTTTGACTCGTCGAGCATATATATCCACTCGCCCTTTGGGAACACCACCTTGCGCACGCTGCCCTCCTCGTAGAACGGCGCCACAAGTATATCGTCGCCCAAAAGGTACTCGTATTTTCCCGCCTGCGGGCGCATTGTAGGCTCATTAATCTCGTAGGAGTAGGCCGCCTGGCTGTAAATATAGGGTATAAGCTCGTTGTGCAGGAGTACATATTTTCTGTAAATGTCTACTGTTTCCCCGTCAAACATCCACGGGCGGTGTTCTCCGCCGCCGCCGTTTTCCATAACGGGGCAAAACGCTCCGAGCTGCGCCCACCTTACGAAAACATCCTTGTATTGCACTCCGTCAGACCTGAAGCCGCCGATATCGGAGCCGTAGCTGACAAAGTTATAAAGCGACGACGTAAACATGTTGTTTAGCGCGTGCCTTAAGCCAGCCCAGTCGTTGTCGTTGTCGCCGACCCAGCCGGCGAAATTGTTGTCCCTGTCCGCAAATAGCAGAGGGATGCCTATTCTGAAAAGCTGGTCGTCGACGGGACGTGCTGATATAACACGGCCCTTTCCGAGCCTTGAGCGCGTGTATTCATAAAAGTCGTTGTAAACCTGCTCCCTGTATTCGGCCCATGTGACGAACTTGTCGCCGTAGCCGACAGCGGGCATTAGCAGCATAACGCACGGGTCTGTGCCGTCAACCTTCCAGCCGTCGATTCCCATGTCGAGGATGTTGTCCATCTGCCTGTGCCACCACTCGACAGCCTCAGGGTTTGTATAATCGATAAGGGCGCCCTTGCCTCCCCACCATTTGACGGCTTTGCCGTTGCTGAGGAAATAACCCTTTTCTTTACCCTCCTGATAGTTTGAAGCCGTTTCGTTCACAATGCTTGTCGCCCAGATTATTACCCTTATGTTCATCTCGTGGTACATGTCAACCTGCTCGCCGAGGTCGGGGTAAAGCCCGGGGTCGGGAATGAAGGTGTTTGAATCGGTCGCCCACGGACGGTCAATTATTATCGCGCCGACGGGGATATCTCTTTCAAGATAGCCGTCTACAAGCGCCTTTGCCGTAACCTGCGTGCCGGAGTTTTCCCACACCCAGTGGTCGTGAACCCATACGGGCCATTCGGGTGGTTTAAGGCTTGGGTCCGCCCTGTCAAAAGAGCCTGAAAGACCGAGCGTTGACGAAAGGAGAATCACTAAGGAAACAAAAAACGACTTGATGCACGAAAAGATTGTACCTATCATATTTGCGCTCCCCTATTTTAATGTTTTTCCGCAAAAGCGTTGCGGTAACATTATATCATGCGTATAATTTCAATTCAAGCAAGGAATACACTTTTTCCCATAAATATGAATTTTCGACACGGGCATATTGAACACATGCAGACAGAAAAAAGCCCCGAAAGCGTTGTATATCAACGTTTTCAAGGCTTTTTAAATGGTGGACGATTTCTTTGGCATGGGGTCAAATAATCTCATTAACCGCCAGCACATTTTTCACAAGGAGTGTAACCTCTGTCCATTGCTTCAGCTTTATCTATGGGAACATACTCTTTACCGTTGCATGAAGTTACCGTGTGGTAGCGTTTTCCGCTGCCGCCAGCAGAAACATATACAGTCACACCAGAGCGATAAACAGTTGTAGTAGTTGTGGTTGTGGTCGTGGGTTTCTTCGTTGTAGTAGCTTCAGTCGTTGTTGTCGTAGTGGGTTTAGTAGTTGTGGGACTTGTGGTTGTAGCCTTTGTCATAGTTTCTTTTTCCGTAGTCGTGACAAGTGCGGATGTAGTTGATGTTTCAATAGTCCTTTCGTAGTATAAATCATCTTCGGTTGTCTGCGCAGTAGTTGCAGTAGTGTCTTTGGCGGGTGTTTCATCACCGCCGTTCAGTGCCGCTACGATAATTAACAGGACGATGATTCCAAAACTGATTATTAAAGCTTTTTTCTTTTTTTTCTTAGGGCGCACGGGTTGTAAGGCAACGTTCGCTGTCAGCCTCTCCCCGCATTCAGGACAATTGTTTGCGCCATCCGACACTTTAGTTCCGCACTTTGTACAATACATCTCTTTACATCCTTTCTATTATGTCCTTAAACTCCACTTTGCACCATATTAATTTGCTTGTACACATTATGTATCGCTTGTAACGAAAATGCAAAATAATTTATAATAAATATTAAGTAACAAAAATGTTAACAACATTATTAAACAGAGATAACATAGTTACATAAACGTAACTTACGGAGAAAAGGAAAAAGAATAAGCCCCGAAAGCGTTGTATATCAACGTTTTCAAGGCTTTTTAAATGGTGGACGTTAACGGACTTGAACCGCTGACCCTTCGCACGTCAAGCGAATGCTCTACCAGCTGAGCTAAACGTCCGCACGCATATAGCCGTGTTTCAACGGCAAGTGGTATTATACATGATAGCTTCATAAAAATCAAGGGCATTTTTTAAAAAATCGGCGCGTTTTTAAAAAATTTAAATATTTATTAACATAAATTCTTTCATTCTGCCCGAAAGTCTATTATAATCGAAGTATAAAGCTGCGCAGAACAAGGAGTAAGCATATGATATATCTGACTGTATTTCTTGAGGGAATTATTACTTTTATTTCGCCGTGCCTGCTTCCGATGCTGCCGGTTTACATCATCTACTTTACCGGAGGTCCGCAGGAGAAAAAAACATGGCGCGCAGCCATAAACGCGGGCGGTTTTGTTCTGGGATTTACTCTGATGTTTGTTACGCTCGGCGTTTTTGCCGGAACCGTGGGCGGTCTTCTGAGAGAGCATGTGACTGCCGTAAACATAGTAACGGGACTTGTTGTCGTGTTTTTCGGCCTGTGCTACATGGGCGTTATCAAAGCAGGCTTTTTAAGCAGGATGCACAGGCTTAATATAGATGTGCAAAATCCCGGCTTCCTGTCGTCTCTGCTTTTCGGCATCGTTTTCTCCGTCGGGTGGACGCCCTGCGTCGGCACGTTTCTCGGCTCCGCCCTTATGCTCGCCTCACAGCAGGCAAGCGCTCTGAAAGGCGCTCTCATGCTGCTTGTATACTCGCTCGGTTTAGGCATACCGTTTTTAGTCAGCGCGCTGCTTATCGACAGGCTGAAAAGGGCGTTTGACTTTATAAAAAAGCATTACCGCATAATAAATACCGTCAGCGGAGCGCTTCTTGTCGTTGTGGGAATACTTATGATGACAGGGCTTCTCAACAGGCTTTTGTATTCCGTTACCTGAAAGGATGAAAAGTATGAAAAAGGTATTGATAACGTTTGTTCTGCTCACAGTTCTGATTATAGGCGCCGGATACGGCTACCGTTTCCTTGCCGAAAAATATGAAAATCCCGCCGGCTCGCAAAGCGGCGAACCGACGGATGTGACAGAAATATCAAAGGATACCGTCAAAAATCCCGCGCCCGACTTCACAATGACGGATATTGACGGAAACGAGCTTACGCTCTCCTCTCTTTACGGCAAGCCAATAGTGCTTAACTTCTGGGCGACGTGGTGCGGCTACTGCATATTGGAAATGGCGGATTTTCAGAAGGTATATGACAGGTACGGCGACGAGTTTCAGTTTGTCATGGTCAATCTGACGGACAACGCGAGAGAAAAGGTGTCAACCTCGGCTGCGTTCATCGCAGAAAAAGGCTTCACCTTTCCCATTTACTTTGACGTCTATAAGCAGGCTTTGGAAGCTTACGAAGCATACTCCATCCCACGCACATATATCATTGACGAAAACGGAAGTATTGTCGAATCTCGTATAGGCGCACTTGACGAAAAAACTCTGCTGAGCCTTATGGGGTATTAAGGTTCGTTACCGCCGCCGTTGTTGTTGTCGTTGTTGAAGCCGTTGTTTCCGTCACCGCTTCCGTCGACTCCTGTATTTCGGGAAAATCGAAGCCGTGCATAAAGCCGTTAAGCTCCACCGAGCATATGTCTCCGCCTATAACCATACCCTCATACACAAGTATGTTTGCCTGTATGTAGTTCGGCTTCGACTCGTAGCCCGGATAGTTTTTTACGGAGTAGGTCCAGCGCTTTACCCTTTTGCCGCTGTAAAGGTTAAGGTCAAGGTTTTGCTTCTTCTGAATGTCGTTGTAGGCCTCGTAAACCTCGTCAAACTCGTTCGGAATTATTATTTCCGTCACCTCGACAGGTTCTTCGTCCACCTTCCAGCCGAACTGGGAAAAGAAAGCAAGGAGCTCGCGTTCGTTGCCCGCCTTAAGGCTTATTGCCCCGTCGTTCGCGGCAGGAGTGTCGTTTCTTGAGACATATACCGTCGCTATTACGGCTGCGGCTACAAGCAGAATAAGCGCTATTAGCTTCAGCCTTGATGATTTGACCGCGTATACAAACATAAAAACACCGCCCGTACAGTATTAAGGACTCGCCGAATAAGGTGAGTCCTTAAATCTTATGCCCGTACGGCGTGAAATATACTTTGCGCGGCTTTATAGTGAATATTTTCGGAACAACCTATATTTTTGCTTTGTCCCTATGCTGCTTGTCTTGTCGCCGGTTTTAGCTTTTTTGCATGTTTCGGGACGTATGAACGCGTTTTATGCAGGCTGATATCATAAGCTTTGTTTTTCAAGTCATATACGTTGTAAAGTTTTCTTTAATCACGGGCGCAAATACTTGTTAGAACATAAAATGTATGATATAATAATTTTAACACTCGTAAGGAGAGAATAATTTTGACTGATACAAACGGGCGGAATACAAAGCTGACAAATGGCGAAAACATCATTCAGGCTGTAAAATTCGGTCTTTTTTCATTGTCGGCGGGAATAATTCAGTTTGCAAGCTTCACGCTGCTCAATGAGCTTACAAATCTGAAGTACTGGCCTTCATATCTTACGGCGCTCGCCCTTTCCGTTATTTACAACTTTACTGTTAACAGGAAGTTTACCTTCAAGTCCGCGGCAAATGTCCCGATAGCCATGCTGAAGGTTTTCGGCTATTACTGCGTTTTTACGCCGCTTTCCACCTGGTGGGGCGACCGGCTGACTGATGATATAGGTTTAAATTACTACCTTGTTTTAATAGGTACGATGATTATAAACCTTGTTACCGAGTTCCTGTTCTGCCGGTTTGTCGTTTACCGCAATTCAATCAATACGAGCGTAAAGAAAAACGGCGGATAACTGCGGCGGGGGAGGGTGTGAGATGGACGGCGTTCGGTTCAGCCTGCTGGTTCCTGTGTATAATACCGAAAAATATCTCGACGATTTTTTCCGTTCTGTTCAAAACCAGACATACAAAAACTTTGAGGTTATCGTAATTGACGACGGCTCCACCGACGGCAGCGGCATGATTGCCGACACCTATGCCGAAAACGACAGACGCTTCAGGGTGTGGCACACGTCAAACAACGGCACGCTCAGGGCGCGTAAAACGGCGCAGGAAAAGGCGACGGGCAATTATCTTCTTAATGTCGATTCCGACGATATTCTCGCGCCGCGGCTTTTCGAAACGCTGGCGGCGGTTATCAATAAACACGGCAGCGACCTTGTGATGTTTGATTTTACATCCTTCTTTCCCGACGGGCGGGAGAAAACGGAAACTTATTTTGACGGCGAGCGTGTTTTTGAAGGCGTATCCAAAGAGGAAATTATCCGTTTGCTGCTTACGACAAGGCTCAATTCCCTGTGTACAAAATGTTACGGCAGAAAAATTGCCGAACCTTCTCTTGATTACGCGAAATTTCACGGTTTGCGCCACGGTGAGGACCTTCTTATAAGCTCATACCTTCTTTTTAACGCGGAAAAAATCGTTTATATCAACGCACCCCTGTACCGGTACAGAATAGGCGTCGGAATGTCCGCGAAGTTCGAACATGACAGCCTTGAAAAATCCTCCATGGTGCTCGACGTTATACACGGACTGCTTAAAGAGCATGGTTTTCTGACGGACGAAACTGAGGCGGAATTTTTCTGCATGTGCCGCAAGCAGATGAACAACTATATCGGTCTTATGGTTAAAACCGGCATACATGCGGGCGAGGCCGTAATGCTCTTGAAAAAAGCCGAAGGACTGACTGTGTACCGCGGCGCCGTCGACGCAGTCTGCGACAGGTATTTCGGCAGGTCGCAGAATTTTAAGTTTTCACTTCTAAGAAGAAAGAAATACCGCCTGTTGCTTGCCGTCCAGTCGGCGAAACAAAGGCTTTTCAACAATGCTTAATCGGAGATGAAATCGGTTGCGGAGCAGGAAGTCGGCACAGAATATAATAACGTCCCTTTTGCTGCAGCTGGTTACTGTTATCTGCGGATTCATTGTGCCGCGCGCCGTAATAGGCGAATACGGCTCGGCCGTCAACGGGGCAATTTCATCCATAACACAGTTCTTAAGCTACATTGTTTTGCTTGAGGCGGGAGTCGGGGGAGTGGTGAGGGCCGCGCTTTATAAGCCGCTTGCCGTCCGCGACATGAAAGCCGTAAGCTCTGTTGTCAGGGCGACCGACCGTTTTTTCCGAGCCGTCGCTCTTATTTTTGTCGGCTATCTTTTGCTGCTCGCCTGCGGCTTCCCGTTTCTTGTAAATAACGAGTTCGACTGGCTTTTTACTTTTCTGCTTGTGCTGATAATCGGCGCCGGCACCTTCGCACAGTATTATTTCGGCTTAACCTGCCAGGTGCTTTTGCATGCCGACCAAAAAAGATATATTTCGTCGCTGCTTCAAATCTTCACCGTAGCTATAAACACCGTGTTCGTTGTTTTATTTATAAAGCTCGGCTTTTCAATTCATGTCGTGCGGCTCACCACCGCGGCGGTTTATATTCTGCGTCCCATAGTCCTGCGGCTTTATGTCAGCAGAAAATACAGGCTTGACAAAAGGGCAAAGCCCGACAACACGGCAATCAGCCAGAGGTGGGACGGACTCGGACATCATATTGCGTTTTTTCTGCACACAAATACGGACATAGTCGTGCTTACCGTGTTCTCGCGCCTGTCATCTCTTATGGGAATATCGGAGGTTTCGGTTTATACCGTCTACTACTCCGTCGTTGCGGGAATCGAGAAAATAGTCTCCACGCTTTCCTCGGGGATTGAAGCGGCTTTCGGCAATATGATTGCGAACGGTGAGGAGGAGGCGCTTCGGCGGAACTTCAGGATTTACGAATTCGTATCCTTTCTGCTCACCGCAGTTCTGTTCACCTGCATAGGTCTTTTGATACTGCCGTTCGTGTCGGTTTACACGCGCAATATTACCGACACCGACTATATCCGTCCGGCCTTTGCCGTGATACTGACGCTGGCAGAGGCGGTTTACTGCCTGCGTATTCCTTATAACATCGTCACTCTTGCCGCGGGTCATTTCAGACAGACGAGGAACGGCGCCTTCGCGGAGGCGGGAATAAACGTAGTGCTTTCCTGCATACTTGTCGTTCCGTTCGGCTTAACGGGCGTCGCCGCGGCAACGCTTGCCGCCATGGGCTTCCGCACGACGCAATACGTTATATACCTTTCAAAGAACATTGTCAACAGAAGCCCCGCGCTGTTTTTCCTTCGCCTCGCTATTAACAGCGCCGCCTCCGCCGCTTGCATTGCCGTTGTGTCGGGTATGCACGCTTTTTCGGGGACGACATATTTCGAGTGGCTTGTTTACGCGCTTGGGGTAACGGTCGTATGCGGCTCTGTTATATCACTTTTCAATATCCTTATATTCCGCGGCGATTTTAAAAACCTGCTGCGCATAATAAAAAACACCATAAAAAACAAGTAACGGAGGTCAACATGGAAAGAAACTGCCTTTTGCTCAGAAAAACCCCCCAGAAAACAAGAACGTTTTTCAAAACCGCCGACGGACTGCCGTCAGACAATGTAACGGCGCTGTGCTTTGCACCCGACGGAACGCTGTTTATAGGCACAGACCGCGGGCTTTGCCTTTATAACGGCAAAAAGATTACAGCCGTCGGCGGAATTACAATGCCTGTAAAAGAGCTTTACGCCTGCGACTGCGGAAAGCTCTTTGTGTTGTCCGGCAATCTTGTTTATACCGTTTCAAATAAAAAGGTTGAAGGCTTCAAGGATTTCGGGGAGCCGGCCGTTGACATCTGCCGCGACGGCGCGGGCGTCATCTGGCTTATAACCGATTCCTGCCTTTATAAATACGAAAACGGAAGCTTTGTAAGCGAGCAAAGGCTTGAGCTTGCGGGAGCGACGGCAATGACGGCTCTGGGAAAAGGCGAGGTTTACGCATTTTGCCCCGCGGCGCTTAATATTCTCCACGGAAAAAGGCCGAGCTGGGCTGTTGTTATGCCGTCGCAATCATACGTCCCTTCAACGGCCGTAAACACAATGACATCCGACGAGTGGGGGCATGTCTGGTGCGGCAGCGACGACGGGCTGATGATTTATGACGGCAAAAGCGAGTGGCTGACGCCCGATGATTCAAACGCCCTGCCGAAATGCAGAATAACAAAGCTTGTGTTCGGAAACGACGGCGCGAGATATATAGGAACCGACATAGGTCTTTACATTCAGAGCGGAACGCATTACAGCTTTGTCGGCGCGGAGCGCTGGCTGCCCGCCTCAAGTGTTAACGCAATTGCCGTTAAGGATACTAACGACGAGTATTGGGTAGGTACTCCCGGGGGCTTGAGCAGAATAACATTAAAGCTGATGTCGCTTGAGGAAAAGGCTGCTTATTATCAGGACATGACCGCAAAGTACCACAACCGCGAGGGCTATATAAACAACAGACAAATCGTAAACGGAGATATAGACAACGGAGTAATAGATATATCCGACAACGACGGTCTCTGGACGGCTACGTTTGTCGCGTCACAGTGCTTCCGTTACGCCGTTACAAAAGACCCCGACGCGGCGGCAAAGGCAAGGGAGTCGATGAACGCGCTTCTTAAGCTTCAGAGCATAAGCGGAATAGAGGGCTTCCCCGCAAGGGCATACCGCCGCCCCGGCGAAGACAGATTCGGCGACGGCGATATAGAATGGCACCTTGCCGAGGATGAAAAAAGCAAACTTGAATGGAAGGGCGAAACCTCAAGCGACGAAATGGTGGGGCATTATTACGCCTCGGCGTGGTATTTCGATTTGGTTGCCGACGAGGACGAGAAGAAGAAGATAGCCGAGTCCATAAAGAAAATAACCGAACACGTCCTTAGTCATGATTATACGCTTTGCGATGCGGACGGACTGCCCTGCACATGGTCAAACTGGAACCCCGACGACCTCAACTGCAACGACACATGGTTCTGGGAAAAGGGAGTAAATTCCCTCGAGCTTCTGTCCTTCCTAAAAATAACATATCATATGACGGGCGAAGAAAAGTACAACGATATTTACAAAATGCTTGTAAAAAAATATCACTACGCGCTCAACACCGTAACATACAAGATAGACGACAATCACGCCTGCCACATCGACGACAAGCTCGGCTTTTACGCAATCCATAACCTGATGACATACGAAACGGACCCGCAGCTTCTGAAATACTATCAGATGGGCATCAAATATCATTTCGAGGTTGAACGAATCGAACGCTGCGCGACGTGGAACTTTATTTACGGCGGGCTCACAAACGAGCCGTGCGACGTGGAAAACGCCGTCCGCACGCTTCAGGAAACGCCGCTCGACCTTATTCGCTACGGGATGAACAACACAATCCGGCCCGACGTCGAGATAGACCACTCGCCGGAGATCTTCGGCGGAAAACCGCACGCGAAAATCCCGCTTCCGGCAGACGAGCGTCCGAGCGACAGGCTAACCTATAACGCTTTTAAGCTTGACAGCCGACCGGGGGCAGACTCCTGCGTTTGCCCGTCCTCATGGCTTCTGCCGTACTGGATGGGAAGGTATTACGGGCTTTTCAGCGAGTAATCCCCAAATGCAAGAGTGCAAAAACTATATAACGGAGATATAAGATGAAAAACTCAATAATCAAAGCCGGCATATGCGTCGGCGCGGCGCTCGGAGCGGGTGCCGCGCTTTACGCCGCCGGCAGGATTAAAACGGCCGACGTGTGCATGATAGCCCACAAGGGCTACAGCGGAAAGTATCCTGAAAACACCGACACGGCTTTTACAGGCGCGGCTTTAAACGGCTCCGGCGGTATCGAAACGGACGTGCGCGTTACGAAGGACGGCATCTTTGTGTGCAACCATAACGCTACCGTCAGATTCAAGGACGGCACCGAGCTTGACGTCGCTTCTTCCACATATGACGAGCTCACAGCGCAGCCGCTTTTAAACGACAAAACGGACGACGACGTCTACCTTTGCACGTTCAGGCGGTATCTTGAAATATGCAGGGAACACCGCTTAATCTGCTTTATCGAGCTTAAGGGCGAGTACGACGAGGAACAGATATCCGCGTGCTTCCGGCTGGCGGAGGAGGTTTACGACCTCTCGATGTGCATTCTTCAGTCGTTTGAGTTCGACAATCTTGTAAAAGCGCACGAGATGTTCCCGATGCTTAAAATCATGCTCACATGGGGCAAGGGCTGCGGCGATTACAGACGGTGCTTCGATTACGGGTTTGATATCGACGCATCCTATCGTTCGCTGTCAAAGAAGCTTATACGCGATTTTCACAAGCGCGGGCTTAAGGTTGCCTGCTGGACGGTTAATTCAAAGCATGTGCTCCGGTACTGCCGCATGCTCGGCGTAGACTATATTGAATCCGATTATTTCGGCGGCTGATGAGTGTTTTTGACGGCAGAAACGAATAATTAAGTGAAGCATTGAATACGGAGATGATATCATGAAAAAGCTATTAGCGGTTTTCGCCGTCTGCGCGCTGCTGGTCTTAGTTGCCGCGGGCTGTTCGGCGGGCGTCAGGAGCGAACAGAGTGCCGACGGTGTAGCATCGGATAACTACTATAACGTCGGGACGGCCGAACTCGAATATGAAGCGGCGAAAGGTGAGTCGGGTGCCGCCCCGCGTACGACGGCAAACGTTGCCGACACGCGCAAGCTTATTAAAACCGTATCGCTCACCGTTGAAACAAAGGCGTACGACGCCTATTTAGGCGGCGTGCGCGCGGCTGTTACCGCCGCGGGCGGATATATCGAGAAGTCGTATGAATATTTAAAAAGCTATTCCGACAGCGGCAACCGCAATTCAAGCATTGTCGCGAGGATTCCCGCCGACAGGCTCGACGATTTTCTTGCAGACGCCGGCAAAAACGGCAAGATAATCAACCAAAACGAGCAGATTTCCGACGTTACGTTAAACTATGTTGACATTGAAAGCAGGTTAAAGGCGCTTAAAACAGAGCGTGACAGCCTCACAAAGCTGCTTGCAGAAGCCGAAAGCCTCGACGGCATAATAGCGATTCAGACAAGGCTTACAGAGGTAAATTACCAGATAGAAAATTACGAATCCCAGTTGCGGATGCTTGATAACCAGATTTCCTACAGCACCGTTTCAATGGAAATCTACGAGGTCGAGCGCGTTTCCGCGGCTAATGAGTCGCTTGCCGCACAGATAAAAACAAGGCTTCTGAACAACCTTTCAAGCATCAGGGAAGATGCGAAGAGCTTTGCCGTTTCTTTCATCGGCGGGCTGCCTTATATCGTCATATGGTGCGCCGCGGCTGTTGTTCTGATACTGATTTCAAGGGCAGCCGTCAGAAGACGCAGGAAGAAAAAGGCGCTCGCAAAAAACATCAATGAATCGGTAAAATAAACCGACAGATAATAATTAAAAAAATCGGCATCCGTATTATGCGGGTGCCGGTTTTTTTACCGCCTATGCCGCAAACGAACGCGAAACAAATCCGACGGAATTCATATAATGTATTGTAAATGCTTTGGAAAATGAAAATAAGTAATGCATTGACACACCATATTAAAGAGGTTGTAAGATTGAAACATGAACACCTCAGGCGAGACACAAAATAGGCGCACAAACTCAGACCACCCCTAAAGTGATCAAAAAACGATATAATTGCAACCTCAACCGACAGGATTCGGTGCTGAAACAATATACCCTTGGCGCTGTAAGATAAAGACCGCTTCATCCAAAGTCACGTTACGATGCTCCGGAGGAGTGTCGGATTTGCGGTAAAGCTCCGGATTGTAAGGTTCACGCTTTTTAAGAATGTTGTAGATGGCAGTCAACAGCATTATTGCAATGGCAATCACAGCTTTCTTATGACCACGGCGCTTTTTCAGAGCATTGTAACGGATGACGATTTCAGGGTGCTTGTTCTTGCTTTTGATAGAAGCAAGCGCACATTGAACTAAAAGCGGTTTGATGTAAACTCCG
>DCUB01000024.1:0-808 GCA_002329365.1 Ruminococcaceae bacterium UBA1425 | reverse complement strand
GAAAGGAATGGTCATATTTATGAACAATAACGCGCAGAACAAGGGAACGATTACACAAAGCGGCGGTGTAATCCGTTTTGAAAACGCGCTTGTCGAGGAAGCTTTTGCGGAAGCAGGCGGGACGGGGTATATTGTCGTATCCTACGGGGTGCACGCCAAAAACAACATGATAAACGCTGAGAGGATGCGGCTGAATATTTCGCGCCGAACGAGAATCGCGGACCGTTTCGGCGTTACCGTAAATCCGCGGGAAATACGAAAGGGGATGAGGGTAAATGCCGCTACGTCCTCCGCCGTGACAAAGAGCATTCCTCCGCAGTCGCCGGCTTATGAAATAGTAGTGCTGTCCGACGCTTCACCTATGAGGGTGACGACAGGGCGCGTAGTAAAAACGGATGTGCCTAACGGTTATTTAATTACAGGCAGCGCAAACGATAACAACAGCAGGATTAGATTCAACATAAGCAGAGCGACGGTGATTACAGACAGAAGCTGTAGCCGTATCGGCCTCGGCGACATAAAGCCGGGTCAGACCGTAAGGGTGGAGCATGCGAACCTTCAGACAATGAGCATACCGCCGCAGACGACAGCGTTCAGAATTACAGTCATTTCGTAATACCGTAATTGCAATCGACGCACAAAGACAGGGGATTCATTTATAATAATAACAGAATAATCCGTCATTATCCCGGTGATGTCTGCCAAAAAAACAGGCACTTCCACGCAACGGAAAGTGCCTGTTTTCTGTGAAAGCCCCTTTACTCTAAGACGGCTTTATTTTTTTATTATTATGACCATTCCTTTCTGC
>DCUB01000058.1 GCA_002329365.1 Ruminococcaceae bacterium UBA1425 | reverse complement strand
GCTCAGAATGACATGGCGGGTGCTCAGAATGACATGGCGGGTGCTCAGAATGACAGTTTTTTTGTCATCCTGAGGCGCAATGCGCCGAAGGATCTTTTTAAAGATTCTTCGCTGCGCTCAGAATGACATGGTGGCGCTCAGAACGACATGGCGGGCGCTCAGGTTAACAGGTTTGACATTCATTGTACACTGTACACTGTACATTATTTAATTCGCACAATCCTGTTCCCCTTAACAATAAAGGCGCGCTTTGCAAGGTCAATAAGCGGCTTGTCGTTTTTCGGCGAATCCGTGTAAAAGCAGTCTATTACGGCGTCGGGATATTTTTCCTTGAATGAAACTATTTTTTCCGAACGCATGTTTAAGCGGATAATTCTGCCCGTTTCGAGGTCGATTTCCGACGCTATGAAATTATCGATACCGAGCCTTTTGCAGATTTCGGCAATTGAAAAGTCCGGCGAAGCGGTTATAATCAGGTCGTCCTCCCGCCGAAGCTCTTTGTAAAAGGGCTTTATTTTTTTAATGTTTTTGTCCCAGAACTCGGCACAGCCGGCGTCTATATCCTCAATGCTTCTGAAAAACTCCTCGACCTCCGGCGCATACTTTTCAAGTGCCTGTTCAACCGTTACATTGCCGCGCTTGTACTTTGCGAAAGCAACCGTCAGACGGGGCAGATATGAAACAAGCCGCGGAGATTTTTTAAGGTAATACATAAAAAAATCAAAGCAGCTTTCACCGTCGTATATAGTGTTGTCAAAATCATACACATTCATATGATTATTTTACCACGGATTTTAAAAATTGCAACCGTACTTGCACCTAAAATATTCCGCCCGAATACATATATTAAGGAATTGTTGTATTGGAGGGATATATGTGACAAACGGAGCCGAGTTTTATTTAGGTTCAAGCACGCCGAGCGGCTTTTTTTCGCTCTTTGACGAGCTGTACGACCCTTATGGCGGGTGGCGCGTGTTTATTATCAAGGGCGGACCCGGCGCTGGCAAGTCGAGGATGATGAACAGTGTCGCGGCAAAATGTGAGGAAAACGGACTTGTGCCCGAAAGAATATGGTGTTCTGCCGATCCCCGGTCACTCGACGCGATTATTTTTGACAGCGTTAAGGCGTGCGTAGTCGACGGGACGCCTCCCCACACGCTTGAGCCGCGCTTTCCCGGCGCCGTCGAAACAATTGTAAACCTCGGCGAGTTCTGGGACACGGAGCGGCTTTACGCGGACAGGGACGATATTATACGCCTGACGACCGAAAACGCCTCCATGCACCGCCGCAGCGCGCGCTTTCTTGAGGCGGCGCAGTCGCTGAAAAACGACATTTGCAGGATAGCCCTTCAATATACGGACGCGGAAAAGCTTGAGCGTTATGCCTCGCGCCTTGCGGCAAGAAAGTTCGGGTCGCCAAAAGGCAAAATCGGAACGGAAAAAAGACGGTTGCTCGGCGCCGTCACCCCCACCGGTATAGACTTCAAAGCAACCACCGTGGAACACATGTGCGATGACATTACTGTTATCGAGGACGACTATGGAGCCGCGTCGCACCTGCTGACGGGTCTTGTAAGAGGCTATGCTCTCGGCAACGGTCTTGACGTGATAAGCTGTATATGCCCGATGAACACATGCGGCACTCCCGAGCATCTGTTAATCCCCGAAATCGGCTTTGCTCTGCTGACTTCGAACTTCCGCCACCCGCTTGACTTTAAGGGAGCTTCAAGGATAAGAGCTTCACGCTTTACCGACAACGCCGTCATGCGCGAGCATAAAAGCAGAATCAGCTTCTGCCGCCGCACGGAGGGAGAGCTTATCGACGAGGCGGCTGTTTCGCTCGCCAACGCGCTTGATATTCACGACAGGCTTGAAAGGTATTATATCGACGCCATGAACTTTAAGCGCGTACAGGTCACGGGCGACTCGATAGCAGGGCTGATACTAAGCCTTCCGCGCGGGTGAGTTTGTTTTTATTCCTTCTCCACGAACGCAATAAACAGGTATTATCATATAGATAGATGCATATAACCTTGCGGAACGGTCAAGACCGTTCCCTACATAATACATTCATTGTTTATGTACGGCTCGGGCACACACATAGGTGCGCCCCTACTCGTAAAAGAAATACTAAGCCGCCCCTTTCGGGACGGCTTTATGACTTTTTTATTCGGAACGCATAAATGCATTCCCTGCTTTTAAAGGATATATATTCTGACGCCTCTTATGCCGAAATTAACGCATTCGCTTTCGTAGTCCATGTAGAGGTCGACGTCTGCCCAGCCGCCCTCGACGAATCCGCCGGTATCGGCCGCTATGCAGTAGCCGTAGACATATTTGCCGTCAAGCGAGACTATATAAAGCCGGCTGCCGTAGGGGATGACCTTCGGGTCGACAGCCACATATCCCTCTGCCGCGGGAATGCCCGTCGCCGTGATGCCTCCGCCTGAATATGCCGTGGCGACGCCGTCAATGTATGTGGTGTAATCTACGGGCAGCCCGTTTTCGTCAAGCTCAATGGTCTCGTCGGGCGTCAGTCCAGAGATAGCGCAATTTTTGCCGACCTTGAGAGGCTTTGTTCCGACAGCCTTAACGGCGTTTACCGGCTCTGAGAGCGTCGTTACGCTGATACAATCGGATTGAACGAGCCTGTCTCCCAAATACTTGTCCCTGTACGTTCTTTCGGCTTCGCCGTTTTGTCCCTTTTTGATTATTTTGCTCTGGCCGACATACAGGCAACTGTCCTCCTGCTCAATCGTCGAATACTCGATATCTTCTGTTACCGTGCGTTCCTCATACCTGCACCTGAGCACGGTGATTTCCATGCCGTCGTAAAGCGTGTCGCTCAGCTCGCATCCGTCAAGCGCGTCCTCCTCATAAAGCACAACGCCCGTAGCCGTGAGAGCCTCGCCTACCTTGCCGCCGGTTGTGGCGTAAACCTCCGTTTCGCCGTCCGCCGTGACAGTGACCTCAAACGCGTGGATGACCTCAATTTCCATGCCGTCGAAGGTAATCCGGTCTATCGGGCTGCTTACGTAGTCGCCTTCGCCGATTTCGACACCGTTTCTTATAAGAAGCTCGCCTACGGTTCCGGCGGTGAAAACACGGCTTTTTTGCCCGTCGACGGTAAGCTCCGCTATTCCTTGCTTGTAGACCGTGATTACGCTTTTTTCGCCGTCGGAAGGGTCTTTTACGCCGAGTATGTCGTCTGAGTCGACAACAAGTCCTACGTCATTGACGATTTTGTTCGGATCGGATGCAAAGGTTTTGACTTCCGCCACCTGCGTTTCGCCCGCAACCTCAACCTTGTATTCCGGTGCCGCGAGCGCTGTGAACGTAACGGTGAGCGAAATTGCGAACGTTGCCGTGACAGTTGCCGCGACGCCTATTTTCTTGGAACGTGTTGAGGTCATGACGTTCTCGGCATTTTTCAGTTTTTTGAACACCTTGTTTGTCATTACCGTTTTCTCCTTAAAAATATGATGTAGGATTGCACTTTAAACATCCCGCATCCGCGCATTTAACTGCAACGCTGCCTATTATATTGTCCGATTTTTGGTTTGTCAAATTTTTTCGGCGAAAGATTTTGTGCAAAATGCACAAACTTACGCCGTTTAATTGGTCGCATGAGAAATTATCGGCAGGTATTTTGTAGCTTTGGAGTTAAATTTCACCGTTTCTTTGTGCAAAAGCGAAAAAGTTACAAACGGTTACAAATGGTGTAATTTTTGTTACAAATTATGAAAAAACGGTGTTATATTTTGTTATCGGAAAAATAAAAGGCATTGCATTTGCCGCACGTTATGGTATAATTATGTTAATCTTATATCTTACTTCTTACTTTTTACATCTCAAAGGGTGAAGATTGAAACATTTTAAT
>DCUB01000009.1:53833-55678 GCA_002329365.1 Ruminococcaceae bacterium UBA1425 | reverse complement strand
ACCTTCGTCACAACGCCCGAACCCACCGTCCGGCCGCCTTCCCGAATCGCGAACCGAAGCCCTTCCTCAATCGCGATCGGCGTGATCAGCGTGCATTCCATCTGCACGTTGTCCCCGGGCATCACCATCTCCACCCCGTCCGGCAGCTTGATGTTCCCCGTCACGTCCGTCGTCCGAAAGTAAAACTGCGGCCGATATCCGTTGAAAAACGGCGTGTGACGCCCGCCCTCTTCCTTCGTCAAAACGTATACCTCGCCCATGTAGTGCGTGTGCGGATGGATCGTCCCCGGCTTTGCAAGCACCTGGCCGCGCTCAATCTCCGTCCGCTGAATTCCCCGCAAAAGCACCCCGATGTTGTCTCCCGCTTCCGCCTGGTCCAGCAGCTTCCGGAACATCTCCACGCCCGTCACCACCGACTTCTTCGTGTCCATCAAGCCCACGATCTCCACCGTGTCCGATACCTTCACCACCCCGCGCTCCACGCGCCCCGTCGCCACCGTCCCGCGACCCGTGATCGAGAACACGTCCTCCACCGGCATCAGGAACGGCTTGTCCGTGTCACGCTGCGGCGACGGAATGTAGCTGTCCACCGCCT
Organism: Ruminococcaceae bacterium UBA1425; assembly: GCA_002329365.1. Lineage (GTDB taxonomy): Bacteria > Bacillota > Clostridia > Oscillospirales > Acutalibacteraceae > UBA1425. The sequence continues at coordinate 55,083 of DCUB01000009.1, read as the reverse complement.
CCATCAGCTGGAAAATGCACTGCGTCTGCGGCGCGCTCTTCGGATCGTTCCCGTTGTTCAGCATGTATTCCATCGCTTCCAATGCGGACCCGCGGATGATCGGAATGTCGTCCCCAGGGAACTCGTACGCGCTCAGCAGCTCCCGCACTTCCATCTCCACCAGCTCCAAAAGCTCCGGATCGTCCATCTGGTCGCACTTGTTCAAAAATACTACGATGTACGGCACGCCTACCTGACGCGCCAGCAGAATGTGCTCCCGCGTCTGCGGCATCGGACCGTCCGGCGCCGAGACCACCAGGATCGCTCCGTCCATCTGCGCCGCGCCCGTGATCATGTTCTTCACGTAGTCCGCGTGGCCGGGACAGTCCACGTGCGCGTAGTGCCGCGCTTCCGTCTGGTATTCCACGTGCGACGTGTTGATCGTGATCCCGCGCGCCTTCTCCTCCGGCGCCTTGTCGATTTCGTCATACTTCATGACCTGCGCGTTGCCCATCTTCGCAAGCACCATCGTGATCGCCGCCGTCAGCGTCGTCTTGCCGTGGTCTACGTGCCCGATCGTTCCAATGTTGACGTGGGGTTTCGTCCTCTCAAACTTTTGCTTCGCCATGATAATCCTCCCTTATTGGTCGTGTTTATTTGCCGCCCGGGTACCCGATCAGCTTTTGCGCGATGGACTTGGGTACCTCCTCGTAGTGTGAAAACTGCATGGTGAACACGCCGCGGCCCTGCGTGCGGCTGCGAAGGTCGGTCGAATAGCCGAACATCTCCGACAGCGGGATGACCGCGTCGATCACCTGCGCGCCGGCGCGCATGTCAAGCTGGCCGATGCGGCCGCGCTTGGACGACACATCGCCCATGACGTCGCCGACGTATTCGTCCGGTACCACGATTTCCACGTTCATCACCGGCTCCAGCAGCATCGGCTCGGCGCGGTCGTTGGCATCCTTGAACGCCATGGAGCCCGCGATTTTGAACGCGATTTCGGACGAGTCCACCTCGTGGTAGGAGCCGTCCAGCAGCGTGGCGCGGAAATCCACCACCTCGTAGCCGCCCAGCGCGCCGCTTTGCGCGGCCTCCTGGATGCCGTTGTCGATGGCGGGGATGTACTCGCGCGGGATCACGCCGCCGACCGTGGCGTTGACAAATTCATACCCTTCGCCCGGCTGGCGCGGCTCGATCTCGATGACGCAGTGGCCGTACATGCCGTGGCCGCCGGTCTGGCGCACGTAGCGCCCTTCGGCCTTGGTCTT
>DCUB01000009.1:50687-53823 GCA_002329365.1 Ruminococcaceae bacterium UBA1425 | reverse complement strand
CGCAAAAGCCGGTCCACGATAATCTCCAGGTGCAGTTCGCCCATGCCGGCGATCAGCGTCTGGCCCGTTTCCTTGTCGCTGTAGGTCTTGAACGTCGGGTCCTCCTCGGCCAGGCGCACCAGCGCCATGGTCATCTTGTCCTGCCCGGCCTTGGTTTTCGGCTCGATGGCGACGCGGATGACCGGCTCGGGGAATTCCATGCTCTCCAGGACCAGGGGTTTCTTTTCATCGCAGAGCGTGTCGCCGGTCGTCGTGTCCTTCAGGCCCACGACCGCGGCGATGTCGCCCGCGTAGACGCAGTCCGTCTCCTCGCGGTGGTTGGCGTGCATGAGCAGGATGCGGCCCATGCGCTCGCGTTTTTTCTTGGTGGAGTTGTACGTGTACGAGCCCGCTTCCAGCTTGCCGCTGTAGACGCGGAAAAACGCGAGCTTTCCGACGAACGGGTCCACCATGATCTTGAACGCCAGCGCGGAGAACGGCTCTTCATCATTTGCGTGGCGGACGATCTCCTGGTCCCCGTCCATGGACATGCCGGTGACCGGCGGGATATCCAGCGGAGAGGGCAGATAATCGACCACCGCGTCCAAAAGGGGTTGCACGCCCTTGTTTCGGTAGGATGTTCCGCACAGGACGGGCGTCAGCTTCACGGCGATGGTCGCCCGGCGGATCGCGGCCATGAGCTGCCCCGTCGTCGGTTCCTCGCCCGAGAGATAGATCTCCATCATCTCGTCGTCGGCCTCGGCCACCTTTTCCACCAGGATGGCGCGCTGCAGCTCGGCGGCCTCGCGGTATTGATCGGGGATCGCCTCCTCGCGCACGTCGCTGCCGTCGTCGCTGTAGTAAAGCCAGGCGTCCATGTGCACCAGGTCGATGATGCCGCGAAAATCGCTCTCGCTGCCGATGGGCATCTGAATGGGCGCCGCGTGCGCGTGCAGGCGGCTTTCCAGCATGCCGATCACGCGGTCAAAGTCCGCGCCGACGATGTCCATCTTGTTGACGTACGCAAGCCTGGGTACGCCGTACTTGTTTGCCTGCCGCCACACGGTTTCACTCTGCGGCTCCACGCCGCCCTTGGCGCAAAACACGGCGACCGCGCCGTCCAGCACGCGCAGGGACCGCTCCACCTCCACGGTAAAGTCCACGTGGCCGGGGGTATCGATGATGTTGACGCGGTGGTCCTTCCAGTGGCAGGTCGTCGCGGCGGACGTGATGGTGATGCCGCGCTCCTGCTCCTGCTGCATCCAGTCCATCGTGGCGGCGCCCTCGTGCACCTCGCCTACGCGGTGCACGCGGCCTGTGAAAAACAGGATGCGCTCGGTCGTGGTGGTTTTTCCGGCATCGATATGCGCCATAATGCCGATATTTCGAACTCTCTCTAGCGGATGGCTGCGAGGCATGTGGTTCTCCTTTCCGAAGACACGTCGGGCTTCCCGGGCGGGACCTCGCCGCTTCGTATGGGCGACATCCCGCGCGCCGCATGCGCGGACACGTCACAAGAGCGAGCCTACATGCCCGCTCTTTGCCTGAAACCCTTAAATTACCAGCGATAGTGGGCGAACGCCTTGTTCGCTTCCGCCATGCGGTGCATTTCTTCCTTGCGCTTGACGGCGTTGCCGGCGTTGTTGGAGGCGTCCAGAATCTCGCCCGCCAGCCGGTCGCTCATGGTTCGCTCGCCGCGTTTTCTGGCAAAATCGACCAGCCAGCGAAGCGCCAGGGTTTGGCGGCGGTCCGGCTGAATCTCGATGGGGACCTGATAGGTCGCGCCGCCGACGCGGCGGGCCTTGACCTCCAGGGCCGGCAGGATGTTGTTCATCGCGGCCTGGAACACCTCGATAGGTTCCTTGCCGGATTTTTCTCTGATCATTTCAAAAGCATCGTAGCACACGCGCTGCGCCACACCGCGCTTGCCGTCCAGCATGATCTGGTTGATCAGCTTGGTGACGACCGTGGTGCCGTACATGGGATCCGGCAGCACTTCGCGCTTGGGGATAAATCCACGTCTGGGCATGAAAAACCCTCCTTGAATTTGCAGTCGGCCACTTTTCCGTTTCAGCCGGGGCAGCCCCGGGAAGGGAACCGTGGAACGGTAAACGTTGCGACTGTCTGCGGCCGGCCCGGCTTTGGGTCAGCATTCCCTTGCCGGACGGATCGCGTGAAGCCACGCGCCGTCGTTCCAAACGGAGCGCGCTTTTCACGCCTTCGCTCGGCGCAAACCGCTTACGAAGCAAACTTGCTTACTTCTTGGGCTTTTTGGCGCCGTAGAGCGAGCGGCCCTGGTTGCGCTTGGCAACGCCGGCCGCGTCCAGCGCGCCGCGGATGATGTGGTAGCGGACGCCCGGCAGGTCGCGCACGCGGCCGCCGCGGATGAGCACGACGCTGTGCTCCTGCAGGTTGTGGCCGATGCCCGGGATATAGCAGGTGCCTTCGATCTGGTTGACCAGGCGAACCCTGGCGATCTTGCGCAGCGCGGAGTTGGGCTTCTTGGGCGTCGTGGTTTTGACGCTCAGGCACACGCCCCGCTTTTGCGGGCACTTTTGCAATATCGGCGCAGTCGACTTGTACTCGACCTTCTCCCGTCCCTTGCGAATCAACTGGTTGATCGTGGGCATGGAAGCACCTCCTTGGAAATTTGGCCCTATGGGGCCGGTATATCAAACCCCGCAACCCGTGGGGAAGATATCGGGTTTATCTTTTTTTCACGGCGGCCACGCTGGCCTTGACGTCGATGCCGCAGGCCGCGCCCAGCATCGCCATGGTGTCCACCTCGGTGAACCTGACGCCGTTTTTCTCGCACGCGTCCATGACCGGGCGTGTCACAAAGGGATCCGCATCGCGCGCGATGTACACATGCTCAACCGTGCGCGCCGCGATGGCGCGAAGCGCCTGACGCGCGCCCACCAACCGGCTCGCCGCGTCCTTGAGGCCTCCCTGCACACGATTCCCTCCTTTACGGCAACTTATAAATCATATCACGAATACAACATCCTTGTCAACCCAAGGGGCTCTGCCCCTTGGATCCCCGCTTAAGGGATGTATCCCTTAAGAATCCCTTCTCGCCTGCGGGGGGGAAGGAGGCAAGGGGAGCGTTCCTGCCGCCTCTACGCTTCAAAAGGAAGGGGTCCGGGGGCGATGCCCC
>DCUB01000009.1:37410-50600 GCA_002329365.1 Ruminococcaceae bacterium UBA1425 | reverse complement strand
GGACGCCCGCACGGCTTCCCGCGCATCCTTTCCGCCCGGCGCCGCCCCCTCCGCCGCATCGGCAAAGCTCACTTTGCCGATGCGGCGGCCACAAGCCCTATCAATACGCTTCCCGAATCTCCGTATTCTTATAGCGCTTCATGCCGGTCCCCGCGGGAATCAGCTTGCCGATGATCACGTTTTCCTTCAGGCCCACGAGCGGATCGCTCTTTCCCTTGATGGCGGCCTCGGTCAGCACGCGGGTCGTCTCCTGGAAGGAGCAGGCCGACAGGAAGCTTTCCGTGGCGAGCGTGGCCTTGGTGATCCCCAGCAGCACGCGCTTGGCGACGGCCGGGCGGCCGCCCGAAAGGATGGTGTCCTCGTTTTCCTGCTCGAAGCGGAAAATATCCACCAGCGCGCCGGGCAAAAGGCTCGTGTCGCCCGCGTCCTCGATGCGCACCTTGCGCAGCATCTGCCGGACGATGACCTCGATGTGCTTGTCGGCGATGTCAACGCCCTGCTGGCGGTAGACCGTGACGACCTCCTTGAGCAAATACTCCTGCACGGCCTTCACGCCGAGAATCCGAAGCAGATCGTGCGGGTTGATGGCGCCCTCGATCAGCTCCGCGCCGGCCTGCACCACGTCGCCCTCCTGCACCTTCAGGCGGCTGCCGTAGTTGATCGGGTAGGTCTTGATCTCCCCGTCCTCGCCCGTGATGACGATCTCGCGCTTTTTCTTGTTTTCGCCCAAGCGCACCGTGCCGCTGATTTCGGACAGGGTGGCGTCGCGCTTGGGCTTTCTCGCTTCAAACAGCTCCTCGACGCGGGGAAGGCCCTGCGTGATGTCCTCGTCCAGCGCGACGCCGCCGGTGTGGAATGTGCGCATGGTCAGCTGCGTGCCCGGCTCGCCGATGGACTGCGCCGCGATGACGCCCACGGCCTCGCCCACGTCCACAGGGCCGCCGGTGGCGAGGTTGGCGCCGTAGCACCTGGCGCACACGCCCGTTTCGTTCCGGCAGGTGAGCACGGAGCGGATGGTGACGCTGTCAATTTTGGACGCGCCGATGCGCTCGGCCGCCTCATGGCCGACCTGCTCGTTGGCGGCCACGATCACCTCGCCCGTCGCCGGGTCCACGATGTCCTCCGCCGCGTACCGGCCGAGGATGCGGTCCTCCATCTGCTCGATCTCCTCCTCGCCGGGCTTGGCGCGGGAGACGACGATGCCGCGGATGGGCTCCTTGCGCGTTTCAAAGCAGTCGATCTCGCGCACGATCAGCTCCTGCGCGACCTCGACCAGGCGGCGGGTCAAATAGCCCGAGTCGGCCGTGCGCAGCGCGGTGTCGGCCAGGGACTTGCGCGAGCCGTGCGTGGACTGGAAGAACTCCAGCACCGTCAGGCCCTCTTTGAAATTGGCGCGGATGGGCAGCTCGATGACCTTACCGGAGGGCGAGGCCATCAGGCCGCGCATGCCGGCGAGCTGGGACACCTGGCTGATGGAGCCGCGGGCCGCGGAGTCGGTCATCATGCGGATGGGGTTGAATTCCGAAAGGCCCGGCAGGATCATGGAGCGAAGCTCGTTGGTCGTGTTCTGCCAGATCTCGGTCACCTTCTTGTAGCGCTCGTCGTCGGACAGAAGGCCGTCGCGGTACGCCTGCGAAATGACGCCGACCTTGCGGTCCGCCTCGTCCAGCATGTCCTTCTTCTGCGGCGGCACGACGATGTCGGACACGGAAACCGTGACCGCGCCGCGCGTGGAGTACGTGAACCCCAGGCGCTTGATGTTGTCGAGCACCTCGGCGGTCCTTGTGACGCCGTGCGTCCGGTAGCACATATCCACGATCTTGCCCAGCTGCTTTTTCGCGACCTTCTCGTCGATCTCCAGGACGAACGCCTGATCGAGCGTGCCGCGCGGTTTGAAGCCGATGTCCTGCGGAATGGCCTCGTTGAAGATCAGGCGGCCGAGCGTGGTTTCGATGACGCGCTGGTGCTTTTCGCCCTCAAACTCGCGCGTGACGCGCACGTGGATGCGCGCCTGCAAATCCAGCTCCTTCATCTGGTAGGCCATGAGCGCCTCGTCCATGGAGCAGAAGCGCTTGCCCTCGCCCCTGGCGCCGGGGCGCTCCACGGTGAGGTAGTAGCAGCCGATGACCATGTCCTGCGTGGGGCTGACGACGGGCTTGCCGTCCTGCGGCTTTAGGATGTTGTTGGCGGCCAGCATCAAAAAGCGGGCCTCGGCCTGCGCCTCCATGGAAAGGGGCACGTGCACGGCCATCTGGTCACCGTCGAAGTCAGCGTTGTACGCGGTGCAGACCAGCGGGTGTATCTTGAGTGCGCGGCCCTCGACCAGCACCGGCTCGAAGGCCTGGATGCCAAGCCTATGCAGCGTAGGAGCACGGTTTAAGAGCACCGGATGCTCCTTGATGATGACATCAAGAGCGTCCCATACCTCAGTCTTGCCCCTGTCAACCATCTTTTTTGCGCTTTTTATATTATTTGCCACTCCGTCCTCAACAAGCTTCTTCATAACGAAGGGACGGAAGAGCTCGATTGCCATTTCCTTGGGCAGGCCGCACTGATAGAGCTTCAGTGTCGGGCCGACGACGATAACGCTTCGTCCTGAATAGTCGACGCGCTTTCCGAGAAGGTTCTGGCGGAAGCGCCCCTGCTTGCCCTTCAGCATATCGGAGAGCGACTTTAAAGCTCTGTTTGAGGGGCCTGTGACGTGGCGCCCTCTCCTGCCGTTGTCTATAAGCGCGTCAACAGCCTCCTGGAGCATTCTTTTTTCGTTGCGCACGATTATTTCGGGCGCGCCGAGCTCAAGGAGCTTGCTTAAACGGTTGTTTCTGTTAATAACCCTGCGGTAAAGGTCGTTTAAGTCGGAGGTTGCGAACCTGCCGCCGTCTAACTGCACCATGGGGCGGATATCGGGCGGGATTACGGGAATGACGTCAAGAATCATCCACTCAGGCCTGTTGCCGGACTGGCGGAACGCCTCGACCACCTCGAGCCTTTTGAGAGCCTTCTGCTTCTTCTGGCCAGTGCTGTTCTCCATTTCCTCGTGAAGCTCTGCCGAAAGCCTGTCAAGGTCTATTTCGGCAAGAAGCTCTTTAATAGCCTCGGCGCCCATGCCTACTCTGAAGTCGTCTTCGTATTTCTCCCTGAACTCCGCGTATTCCTTTTCGTCGAGCGTCTGGTATTTCTGAAGCGGCGTGTCGCCGGGATCGATAACTATATACATTGCGAAATAAAGAACCTTTTCAAGGTTTCTCGGCGATACGTCGAGGATAATTCCCATTCTCGACGGGATGCCCTTGAAATACCAGATGTGGGACACGGGAGCGGCAAGCTCTATGTGACCCATGCGCTCGCGGCGAACCTTCGCCTTTGTGACGGTAACACCGCAGCGCTCGCACACCTTGTCCTTATAGCGCATTCTCTTGTACTTTCCGCAGTGGCACTCCCAGTCCTTTGTGGGTCCGAAAATCCTTTCGCAGAAAAGTCCGTCCTTTTCGGGCTTTAATGTGCGGTAATTTATTGTCTCGGGCTTTTTAACCTCGCCGTATGACCAGTTTCTGATTTTTTCGGGAGAAGCAAGCCCTATTCTGATTGATTCAAACGTGATGTTTTCCATAGATATTAAGCCCCTTTTCGATTATTTTCCCGTGGTCATTATGGGGATTATTCCAAGCTGTCCTCTATTGAATCAGCGGTGTACTCGTCGTCAAGGTATTCCCCGTCGTCTAATCCGTCGTCAAGCTCGTCGTATTCCGCGAAATCTTCGTCTTCGTCATCTTCGGAAACAGGTTCGCCGTTTTCGTCCTCGATTGAGAAGCCCGCGGCTGTGCCGGCGTCGTTGACGTGGGTAAACGCCCTGTCGTCGGAGGCGGCGGCGCTGAAGCCGTAATCGTCGTTGTCAAAGTTCTGCTTTAAGTCGATTTCTTCGCCGTTTTCGTCAAGCACGCTGACGTCGAGAGCCAGGGACTGAAGCTCTTTTATGAGAACCTTAAAGGATTCGGGGATTCCGGGCTTCGGTACATTCTTGCCCTTGACTATCGCCTCGTAGGTCTTTACGCGTCCTATGACGTCGTCGGACTTGACCGTGAGGATTTCCTGAAGAGTGTAGGCGGCGCCGTATGCCTCAAGCGCCCAGACCTCCATTTCTCCGAAGCGCTGACCGCCGAACTGCGCCTTGCCTCCGAGCGGCTGCTGTGTTACAAGCGAGTACGGACCTGTGGAACGCGCGTGAATCTTGTCGTCGACAAGGTGCAGGAGCTTTAAGAAGTACATTACTCCGACGGTTATCGGTGCGTCGAACTTGCGCCCCGTCCGTCCGTCTATAAGCTCTGTTTTGCCGTCTTCGCGAAGCCCCGCCATACGAAGCGCCTCTCTGATATCGTTTTCATGCGCGCCGTCGAAAACGGGCGTAATAACCTTCATTCCGAGCTGCTTCGCGGCAAAGCCCAGATGAACCTCAAGCACCTGACCGATATTCATACGCGAGGGAACTCCCAAGGGGTTGAGCACGATGTCGAGCGGCGTGCCGTCGGGCAGGAAAGGCATATCCTCCTGCGGAAGAATGCAGGACACGACGCCCTTGTTTCCGTGGCGTCCCGCCATCTTGTCGCCTACCGACAGCTTGCGCTTCTGGGCGATATAGCAGCGGACGACCTTGTTTACTCCGGGCGAAAGCTCCTCGCTGTTTTCTCTTGTAAACACCTCTACGTTAACGACTATTCCGTATTCGCCGTGCGGCACGCGAAGGGATGTATCTCTTACCTCCTTTGCCTTTTCGCCGAATATCGCGCGAAGAAGTCTTTCCTCGGCAGTCAGCTCCGTTTCGCCCTTTGGCGTAATCTTTCCTACAAGGATATCGCCGGAGTGAACCTCGGCTCCTATGCGGATAATGCCTCGTTCGTCAAGGTCGCTCAACGCGTCGTCGCCGACGTTGGGGATGTCGCGCGTTATATCCTCGGGACCTAATTTCGTATCTCTTGCCTCAACCTCGTATTCCTCAATGTGGATTGAAGTGTAGACGTCGTCGCGGACTATTTTTTCGTTTACGAGAACGGCGTCCTCGTAGTTATAGCCCTCCCATGTCATAAAGCCGATCAGGACGTTTTTGCCGAGGCTTATCTCGCCCTTGTCAGTCGCCGGACCGTCGGCAATAACCTGCTTTTCCGTTACCCTCTGCCCTATCTCGACTATGGGACGCTGGTTTATGCATGTTCCCTGGTTTGAGCCGAGGAATTTTATAAGCTCATAGGTATCGGTTTCGCCGTCGTCGTTTTCGATTATGATTGTATCGGCACTGACGCGTTTGACAACGCCCGGTTTTCTTGCGAGCACCGTAACTCCCGAATCGATAGCCGCCTTGTATTCCATGCCCGTGCCGACTATGGGAGCTTCGGTCTTTAGAAGCGGCACTGCCTGCCTCTGCATGTTCGAGCCCATCAGCGCCCTGTTCGCGTCGTCGTTCTCAAGGAAGGGAATCATAGCCGTAGCGACGGACACGACCATCTTGGGCGAAACGTCCATGTACTCGGCCATTTTACTGTCGACTTCGATAAACTCGTCAAGGTGACGCGCGTTTATTCTTTGGTTTATAAAATGTCCTTCCTCGTCAAGCGGCTCGTTTGCCTGCGCGACGACGTAGTTGTCCTCCGTGTCGGCGGTCATGTACTCAACCTCGTTGAGCACTCGCCCCGTCGCCCTGTCGACCTTGCGGAAAGGAGCCTCAATGAAGCCGTATTCGTTTATCCTCGCAAATGTCGCGAGATATGATATTAGTCCGATATTGGGACCTTCCGGTGTTTCAATGGGACACATGCGCCCGTAGTGGCTGTAATGGACGTCGCGCACCTCAAATCCGGCGCGGTCTCTTGAAAGACCGCCGGGGCCGAGCGCGGAAAGGCGGCGCTTGTGCGTAAGCTCCGCCAAGGGGTTTGTCTGGTCCATGAACTGCGACAGCGGCGAGGAGCCGAAGAACTCCTTAATAGCCATCTGTACGGGGCGGATGTTAATGAGCGTCTGGGGGGTGATTTTGTCCTCGTCCTCCTGCGCCTGAAGCGTCATCCTTTCGCGGATAACCCTTTCCATCCTCGCGATGCCGATGCGGAACTGGTTCTGAAGTAGCTCGCCGACGGAACGGATGCGCCTGTTTCCGAGGTGGTCAATGTCGTCAAGGGTGCCTATGCCGTTGGCGACGCAGTTTATATAGTTTATCGAAGCCATTATATCGTCTATGATGATATGCTTCGGGATAAGGTCGTCGCAGCGTTCGCGGAGAACGGCAAGCAGCTCCTCGTTTGTTCTCTCAAAGGCTTCGAGTATCTCGTGAAGCACGCTTGCGCGCACCTTCTCGTTTATGCCGTTTTCAATCAAATTATCCTTTGTGACGCCCTCGGGCATAAACGGAAGCGCGTCGACCATGGCGTTGGAAATTATAACAACTTCCTTGTTGTCGGCAGTAACAACAACACGGCTTACTCCCGCCTGCTCGATATCGTATGCCTGAGCGCGCGATATGGTTTCGCCCTCCTCGGCGAGAACCTCGCCCGTGTAGGGAGCTACGACAGGCTCCACGACGGTGCAGCCCGCAAGCCTCGCGGACATTGCGAGCTTTTTGTTGTATTTGTAACGTCCTACTCTCGAAATGTCGTAGCGATAAGGGTCGAAGAAAAGGTTGTCAAGGTGCTGCTGCGCCGTTTCAAGCGTAACAGGCTCGCCCGGACGGAGCTTTTTGAAAACCTCCATCAGAGCTTCCTCGGTGTTTTTTGTTTCGTCCTTTTCAAGCGTAGCCTTTATTCTTTCGTCGTCGCCGAAGAAGTCGAGTATCTCGCTGTCGGTTCCTATTCCGAGAGCCCTGATAAAAGTGGTGATAAGGATTTTTCTGTTCTTATCAATCCTGACGTAATAAATGTTGTTCGAGTCGGTTTCGTACTCAAGCCACGCGCCCCTGTTGGGGTTTATTGTGCTCGTAAATAGCCTTATGCCCGTCTTGTCGCGGCTCATATCGAAGTATACGCCGGGTGAACGGACAAGCTGCGAAACGATTACGCGCTCTGCTCCGTTAATTACAAAGGTCCCGCTTTCGGTCATTATGGGGAAATCGCCCATATAGACCTCGCTCTCTTTAATTGCGCCTGTTTCCTTGTTAAGAAGTCGAGCCCTGACACGCATGGGCGCGGCGTAGGTTGCGTCTCTCTCCTTGCATTCGCGCACCGTGTACTTCGGCTTGTCGTCCATTCGGTAGTCGACAAACGTCAGAACCCAGTTGCCCGTGTAATCCTTTATTTCGGCAATGTCTCTGAAAACCTCCTTCAGTCCCGTTTCCAGAAACCACCTGTAGGAATCCTTCTGGATCTCGATAAGGTTAGGCATTTCCATAACCTCTCGGATCTTTCCGAAATTCATTCGGGTAACCTCGCCCCTCACCACAGGCTCAACTTTCAGCATAGGCCAATCACTCCGTTCATTTTAATCGTCCATCACCACATGGAAAATGAAAAAAATTCATGTAAAATGTGCCGTAAACCGCTGTATTTTTACTATCGGTACAAAACGTCTGCAACGTCCGAAAAAAGCACTTTTTTCAGATGGCGCATAGACGTCCATTATAATGATACAGTTTTCAATTATAAGACCTTTTTTCGCCGATGTCAAGCATTTTTTGGACAAAGTTACAAAAAAAATTGAAAAAAACGCTTAATTGATAATCGGATTTAAGGTTTTTTGTTGTTATATTTGCGAATCGGAATGTAGCACTGTGAGATTTTGTTCATAAAATGTATTGACAGCGGAAACGAAAAACGCGCACATTTCCGCAACGTCTCCGCGTGTTTCTTTTGCGTTTTTTATTCTTGTCAGAAATATTGAAAGACTCGCACTATCTGAAAAAACGAAAAAAAAGCACTCTCTCATAATAATTCCGAAAGGGTTTTTTACATGAACTGCAAAAGCATATCCGCGCTTCTCTGCTCGCCGCCCGCCGCCTACGCCGTAATGAACGGTAACAACGAACACCGGCACATCAGCGGAACGGTCAGGTTTTACCCGTGGTCTGCCGGCACAATAGTCCGCGTCGAGCTTGTAAACCTTCCGAAAACCGACCACCCCCTGTCTTTTCATATCCATGAGGGCCGCTCCTGCTGCTGCAACTATGAAAAAGCCGGAGGGCATTATAATCCCTCCGGAGAACTGCATCCCGCCCACGCGGGCGACCTTCCCGTGCTTTTTTCAAACAACGGGTACAACTATTCGGTTTTTTACACAAACAGGTTTGTGCCCGCTGAAGTAATAGGGCGGACCGTAATAGTACACGAAAATCCGGACGACTTCAGAACCCAGCCCTCCGGCGACGCCGGCGCTATTATAGCCTGCGGCGAAATTGCGGCTTTCAGGTATTACCGTGAATAAAAGGATATACCGAAACAGTTATAAAGAATTAGGTGATACAGAGTGATAGACGTCAGTCCATCCCCCTTATTTCCACCTGTTTGAAATATTTCCGCGCCGTATCTGCGAACGATTCCATCTCCTCCTGTGAGCAGCCGTGAAGCCCTTCGCGGATATTGTCGCCGGAATCGCGGAAGGTTTGAAGACAGTATTTTTCGGCGCCCCTGAGCCATGCGCCTATCTGGCTAATGTCGCTGGCGGTATGAAACTCCCGCACAACCGTTGTGCGGAACTCGTACCCGATTTTGCCTGACATTAATATATCGGCACTCTCGATTACGTTTCCTATGTCAAAGCTGCCGATACCCGTTGTTTCGGGATATTTGCGCAGCGAGTTTTTTATATCCATCGCCACATAATCTGCAAGACCTCCGTCAATCACGGCCGAGAGCCTTTCGGGGAAGGTTCCGTTTGTGTCGAGCTTGACGGGATAACCCATAGAGCGTATTTTTCCGAGCAGCCTTAAAGTGTCGGGCGCGAGCAGCGGCTCGCCGCCCGTTACGCAGACGCCGTCCAATAAGCCGAGCCGTCTTGTAAGAAAGTCGAACAGCTCGTCCTCGGAAATCGCTTCGTACTCCCTTTCGGGCAGGACGAGCGTCGCGTTGTGACAGAACGGACATCTGAGATTGCAGCCGCCGAGAAAAACGGTGGCGCATATTTTGCCGGGATAATCAAGCAGGGACATTTTTTGAAGCCCCGCGATTTTAACGCCGTAGCTCATCATCTATACCATATCCATCCGAAACATACTATCAGCAGAATCCACTGCCACCAGAGAGCCCTGACGGTAACCTGATATTCCGCCTTCTGTCCCTCATAGCTGACCGTCAGTGTCTGGACTCCTCTTTTTGTGTTGCTGAAGCCGGTTACCGTCATAAGGCTTGTGTCGGTGACCGTTTCCCTTTTGCCGCTCTCGTAAGTGACCTCAAGCTCGATTCCGCTGAGGCTTACGCCGCGCCTGTATCTGTAACGGTACAAAAGCGTGTCGGGTAGCTTTGTTATCTCTATGCCCGTTACGACGTCCTCGATGAAAGAAATGTGAGCATATTTATAAAAGCTTTTTGTCCCTTCGGTGTATATAACCTCTATCGAACGTCCCTCGTCGTCCTCATATTCGGTATCGATATGGCATTTGCTCAGGTCGATATTTCTTGACGGCGCGTTATTATATCTTGCCGTAACCTTAAGCCCTTCAATGCTCACGGCTTCACCCTCAAGGTAAACCGTTTTGTCCGGCCCCTCAAGCGTAATACCCGAAATTTCGTAATATTCGTGCTCGATATTATTGTCGTGAGCAAATTGTTCGGCAAAGCTGTCGTAATAACAGTATATTTTGCCGGAAAAACCGGAGCCGAAGCTGTCCATACTGAAATTCTGCGCCTTTTCGTTGAACCAGACCTCCTCAATCTCGTTGCTTCCGAGGAAGGCATCTTTCTGAATAGTCGTTACGTTATTGCCGAGCGTAACCTTATACAGAGAGCCGCATCTTGAAAACGAGTAGCTCGTCAGAGTTTCTATTCCGTCGCCGGTATGCACCGTTTTAAGTGAATAGCAGTACTCGAACGCGGCCGCTCCGAGAAGATTAAGGCTGTCAGGCAGAAGAATATGCTCTATGGACGAGCAGGAGCTGAACGCCGACACGCCTATCCCTTCAACGGAATTGCCGAACGTGACGGATACAATGTTCTGGCAGTTTGAAAAGGCTTCCTGACCGATGAATTTTACGGTGTCGGGTATTGTAACAGAGGTGACGGACAGGTTTGAGGCAAAGGCATTGTCGCCTATCGCGAAAACGTCAAGTGTCTGTCCGCTTGACGGCAGCGTCATCTGCGACGGGATAACGACCTGTGCTTCGCTGCCGTTATATTTTTCAATCATTATGCCCTGGTCGAATGTTGATACAACATAATCTTCTACGGCTTCCGAGGCTGACGCGTGAGCGCCGGGGACCATGCCTGCCGCGAGCATCAGAACCGCGGCAGCCGCTGCCGTGAACCTTTTCAGCATTTTCATTAAATACTCACTCCCCCTAAACGTTTATGACCGTTTCGCATTATCGGGTTTTTATTTTCTTCCTTTCGTATGTCTTTATAACAATTTTTCATTCAGTTCGCAGATATCGCGGAACAAGGCGGCAGTGTCCCTCAATATCTTAAGATTTTTTTCGTCGCGCGCGAGCCACAGAGCCGCCTTTCGTACCGCGCGGATAAAATTTACGTTCGGCTTAAACTGCCTGCTGACGGCGGGACAGGATGAGATTCCGCGTATGTCGTAAACAACGTCGAAGCGAGTTTTTCCGGCGTCCTCGCGGATAAGCGGATAAAAGGGATAAAACCTGCACGCCAATGGGCGCGTCCGCCTGTCGCACACGCCGGAGCAGATAAGAATTTCCGTGTCGCCCGACCTCTTGATTTCAAAGCCCTCTATGCCGCGGAGCAGCTCCGCTTCGCCGTTAAAAAGAACCATTCCGTCGTTTTCGCCGCCCCTGCAGCAGCGGGCGCCGCACAGCCTGCCGCAGTCGAAGCCGAAGGGCGTAACGCGCCGCATCAGCGAGTATGCCTCAAGCAGGTTTCTGTCAGACATGACGCGTTCCTCTTTCGTAACCGATAAACATATAATTAATGTATGCCATTATTACCAATCGTAATACTAACAGATATCGTCGGATAAATCAATAGAAATCTGCATTTGAAAATGATTAGCGGCACTCGCTTGCTTTCGATACCGACATATAAGATCCTTCGGCGCGCCGCGCCTCAGGATAACATCAGGATAAGTAATTTGTCATTCTGAGTGCGTAAAATGTCATTCCGAGCGTAAAAAGTGTCATTCTGAGCGAAGCGAAGAATCTTTCCACAAAAGTGTCATTCTGAGCGAAGCGAAGAATCCTTCCGCAAAATTGTCATTCTGAGCGAAGCGAAGAATCCTTCCGCAAAAGTGTCATTCTGAGCGCAGCGAAGAATCCTTCCGCCGAAGTGTCATTCTGAGCGCAGCGAAGAATCCTTCCGCCGAAATGTCATTCTGAGCGAAGCGAAGAATCTACCCTCGGACAGATTGCCGCATGTCCGTCCCGCACGCCCATTCTGCATGTTGACAAGAACGGACAAAAACAGTATAGTATAATCACTAAAACAAACGGGCAGAGAGCAATGAATAACAGTATTCTGGAAAAGCTGTCATCGTACGATAAATCGGCGCTGCCGATGCACATGCCGGGCCACAAGCGCAACACCGATTTGCCCGGCGCCGGTTATCTCGGCTGTCTGTGCGCCGGCTGCGACATCACCGAAATCGACGGCTTTGACGAGCTTCACAACGCGCGCGGTATTCTTAAAGATGCCATGGCGCTTGCCGCCGGCGTCTGGGGCAGCGGGCGCGCGTGGTTTCTTGTAAACGGCAGTACCTGCGGCATTCTCGCGGCCATGAAGGCCGTATGCGCGCCGGGCGGAAAAGTTATAGTTGCCCGCAACTGCCACTATTCCGTTTATCACGGGCTTGAGCTGCTTCGTCTGACGCCGCACTACATTTATCCCGAAACAGACACGCAGACGGGCATCTGCAAGGCTGTTACGGCAGAGGATGTTATACGCGCGCTTGACGCCTGTCCCGACGCGCAGCTTTTAATATTGACAAGCCCCACCTATGAGGGCGTTATAAGCGACATTCGCGGCATATGCGAGGCGTCCCATGAACGCGGTGTTGCCGTTCTTGTCGACGAGGCGCACGGTGCGCATTTAGGGTTCGGTTACGGCTTTCCCGACGGTGCGGTGCACGCGGGCGCAGACCTTGTCGTTCATAGCCTTCACAAGACGCTGCCGAGCCTTACGCAGACTGCCCTGCTTCACCAAAACGGAAGCCGCGTCGAGCCGAAAAGGGTTTCGGACGCGCTTACATATTTTGAAACAAGCAGCCCGTCATATCTTTTGCTTTCGTCAATCGACGGCTGCGTCCGCCTGCTTTCCGAAAACGGCGGCGGGCTGTTCCCGCGGTGGCGCGACAATCTCCTGCTGTTCCGCAGCCGCGTTTCCGGCTTTAAGCGGTTGCGGCTTTTTACTCCTGAAGACGCGGAGCACGACCCGTCAAAGCTTGTAATATACACTGGTGAGTCTTCCGTATCGGGTTTTGAGCTGATGAAGCGTCTGCGGAACGAATATTACATCGAATGCGAGGCGGCTTTCCCCGATTATGTAATAGCCATGACGGGACTGGGCGACACGGAAGCTTCTGTTTTAAGGCTTGCCGACGCGTTGACCGAAATTGATTTGAAGCTTGCTTCCGGCTCCCGCGCATGTTTTTGTCCCATAGTCAAAGCAGAAACAAGGCTTCCGATTTATGAGGCGGCAAACGCGTCGAGGACAACCGTTCACACAGAAAACGCGGCGGGCTTCATCTGCGCCGAGTTTATATGGGCTTATCCTCCGGGTGTTCCTCTTTACGTTCCCGGAGAGGTTATCGACCCCGACTTTTTGCGGCTGATTTCCGGTTACGCCGAAGCCGGCGTTTCGCTCCGCAGCACATACGGAGTGTTGCCGGAAAGTATTACCGTGCTGACGGAATAAGCCCTTTAATATGAAGGCAAAGCCTTGCGGAACGGTCAAGACCGTTCCCTGCGAGCTTACAAATCATCTGAGCTTTTGGGGCGGAAAACATATTAGCATAGCATAATTTTTTTAAGGAGATATATATAAATGAAAAGCATCAAAACATTAAAGACAAGAAAGCTTACAACACTTGAGGGCGGCTGCGGCGAATGCCAG
>DCUB01000009.1:0-37365 GCA_002329365.1 Ruminococcaceae bacterium UBA1425 | reverse complement strand
CGGCGTCGCAAACCAGCCCTGCGAAAGATAATCACAATGATTCATCAATATAAGCAGAACGGGTACAACATAGTCATAGATGTTTACAGCGGCTCCGTTCACGTTACGGACGATATTGCCTATGACGTGATATCCATGTTCGAAACGTCGTCGGAGGATGAAATTCTTTCCGCTCTTATAAAAAAATACGCGTCCTCAGGCGTTTTAAAAGACGATATTCTGCGCTGCATAGTCGAAGTCAAGGCGCTGCGCGACGGAGGGCAGCTTTTTACAAACGACATCTACGCCGGCAGGGCGCAAAAGCTGAAGGGAAACGGCAGTATAGTCAAGGCGCTTTGCCTTCACGTTGCGCACACCTGCAACCTTAACTGCTCGTATTGCTTCGCGAGCCAGGGAAAATATCACGGCGAACGCGCGCTGATGTCCTTCGACGTAGGAAAGCGCGCGCTTGATTTTCTTATTGAAAATTCCGGCAGCCGCAAAAATCTTGAGGTCGATTTCTTCGGCGGCGAGCCGCTTTTAAACTGGGACGTCGTCAAAAGGCTTGTCGCATACGCGCGAAGCCGCGAAGCGGAATGCGGCAAGCATTTCCGTTTTACACTCACGACAAACGGGCTGCTTATTGACGACGAGGTTATCGGCTTCTGCAACAAAGAGATGCACAACGTCGTTCTTAGCCTTGACGGGCGCAGGGAGGTTCACGACAGATTTCGTAAGGATTACGCCGGCAACGGCAGCTACGACAAAATTGTGCCGAAATTCCTCGAATTCGTAAAAGCGCGGGACGATAAAAACTATTACGTCCGCGGAACCTTCACGCATTACAACACCGATTTTACAAACGACATATTCCACATGGCCGACTTGGGGTTTTCGGAGCTTAGCATGGAGCCGGTTGTCTGCGCGCCCGACGACCCCTGCGCGCTGACGGAGGAGGACCTGCCCGTTTTGTTCCGCCAGTACGAGCTGCTGGCACAGGAAATGCTCAAACGTGAAAAAGAGGGCAGGCCGTTCAATTTTTATCATTATATGATTGACCTGTCACACGGTCCATGCATATATAAGCGTCTTTCGGGCTGCGGCTCCGGCACGGAGTATCTTGCGGTAACGCCGTGGGGCGAGCTGTTCCCCTGCCACCAGTTTGTCGGCGACGCGGAATACAGCATGGGAAACGTGCGGGACGGCGTTACGAATACGGAGCTGCGCGAAAAATTTCGCCGCTGCAATGTCTATGCACGTCCCGAATGCGCCGACTGCTGGGCGAAGCTTTACTGCTCCGGCGGGTGCGCCGCGAACGCCTGTCACGCCACAGGCGACATCTCCGGCGTATACGACTACGGCTGCAGGCTTTTCCGTAAGCGGATGGAGTGCGCTATTATGCTGAAGGCGGCGCAGTCCGTCGCGCGGGAAGAAGAATAAATAATTGTACGATGCACCCTGATTGCGAGGTAAAAAAAATGTCAGTACTAAAGGCCGACACGGAGCACAATACAAAATCCCCGCTTGAGGGGCGGAGCTACGTCGGCACAACTGAAACAATTTCATATATTGCCCAGGATTTTGCCGACAGCTTTTCAATAGGCAAATACAGCAACCGCTTTATCTGGGACGTAGTAAACATTGACTTTAAAATCGCGGCTGTCGTGAACATCTTTACAGGTATCTGGGACGTAATAAACGACACGTTTATCAGCACCGTTGTCGACAGAACACGCACACGCTGGGGCAAATTCAGGCCGTATTTGCTCTGGTTTAAAATTCCTCTTACGATTTTCGGGGTTTTTTACTGGTTTCTGCCCGTTTTCTTTCCCAATACGGCAGGCGACTACCTGCCGAAGCTTATATATTACTTTGCGTTCGGCATAATCAACGAAACGGCAGGCACGTTTATGTCAATTTCCCAGACGGGGCTTATGTCTACGATAACGCCGAACCCTTTGGAAAGAGTCAGGCTTATTACAGCGGCTAAGCTTTGGTCAAGGGTTCTGGGAGAAAAGACGCCCGAGCTTTTGATGGGGCTTTTTATCGACCTTATAAACGCGAAGGTTGTTAACTGGTCTTTCAAGGGGCTTTATATGAGCATGGGAATCGGCACTGCCGTTATATCCGCCTGTGCCACTTTCTTTTTCTATGTTGTTTCAAAAGAGCGCGTTATGCAGTCCATCGAGCGTCCGAGCGTAAGACAGGGCCTAAAGGCCGTTTTCAACAATTATCCTTTGCTGCTGCTGACGTTGTCCGACTTCCTCGGCGGTTTCGGAATCGGTCAGAGCCGCTCGGATTATTACATAGACGTACTCGGAAGCGCGTCGTTTCAGACAATTGTCGGAATACCCGCGCTGCCCGTTCAGCTTTTCGGCGGCTACGCGCTTGTCAAGCCCGCGCGCAGGAAATTTACGTCAAAGGCTCTCTGGATATTCGAAGATATTTATACCGACATGTGCTGGCTGATTGTGTTTACCATCGGTTCGTTTAATAAAAACTTCAAAAAACGTAAGGTTATGCTCCCCGTTATGGCGATTGAGGAGTTTTTCGAGATGTGGGTTTACGGTTTTCGGCATGTTATCCCCGACGAAATCCGAAACGAAACTATGGACTACTGCGAGTGGAAAAACGGTTACAGAATGGAAGCCATGACGGGCGTCGCAAAAGGCCTTGTTTCGAAAATCCAGAGTATTTTCATGAACTCCTTTAAAAATATGGTGCTGTCGAAAATAGGATACGTTCAGGGCAAGAAAATCGGCACACAGTCAGACAAAGCGAAATGGTGGCTTTTTGCCCTCGGAACAGGTGTGCCTATTATTACGGGCTCGCTCGGGATAATTCCGAAGTTTCTGTATCCTCTCAACGACAAAACGCGCCAGAAAATGTATGACGACCTTTTCAAACGCCGTAAGTTAATGGCGGACGAAGTGGCACACGCCGACAGCGAAAGGCTGAAGGAAATAGCAAACGCCGAGCTGAGCGGCAGTTTTTTGGAGAACTGAAAATTCAGATAAAACAAGGACGTAGGGGCGCACCTGTGTGTGCTCCCGAAGCCGGGTATAAATGATGCTATATTATGTACGGAACGGTCTTGACCGTTCCGTAAGGTTTTGTAAAGCTTCGGACACGGCACGCCGTGTCCCTATGTCAGTTAATTCAGGTTCGCTTTTCGGAACGCATAAATGCGTTCACTACTGTAATTATCTCTTGACTTATTTGCATTGGGACGGTGTTCACTAATTCTTTCCGAACTTCAGCCTTTTTGCAAGCTTTTCAATTTCTATAACCGTAAACGGAACAAACGCGAGAGCAAGCACCGTAAGCCACTCGCGGATACCTAACGGCACGGTGTTGAATATCGCCGCAAGTGCGGGCAATGTAACAACCGCCGCCTGAAGCGCGGCGCATACCGTTACTGCCCACACTATTTTTTTGTTTGAAAAAAGTCCTATACTGAAAACGGAGCGTTCCGAGCGTACGCTGACGGCGTGGACAAGCTCAATGACGCTGAGCGTTGTAAACGCCATTGTCCTGCCGAGCTCCAAGGTTGCCGCGAACATATGCCTTCCCAGAACAAACGCGAAAAGCGTCAACGCTCCTATCATCATCCCCTCAATGGCGATGTCGAAGCCGAGACTGCCGGAGAAAAATCCCTCGTCGGGCGGGCAGGGCTTCCGTTTCATTATGTTCTTTTCCTTGCCCTCCACACCGAGAGCCATCGCGGGCAGAGAATCCGTCACAAGGTTGACCCACAAAAGCTGTATCGGCAGGAGCGGCGTCGGCAGCTTTAAAAGCACTGCCGCCAGAATGACGAGTATTTCACCGATATTGCAGCCCAAAAGAAAGTGAACCGCCTTGCGGATGTTGTCGTAAATGCCCCTGCCCTCGGATACGGCTTTTACTATTGTCGCAAAGTTGTCGTCCGTCAGAATCATGTCCGACGCTTCCTTTGCCACGTCCGTGCCGCTCCTGCCCATTGCGCAGCCGATGTCGGCTGCCTTGAGGGCGGGAGCGTCGTTTACTCCGTCGCCCGTCATTGCAACGATTTCTCCGCTCTCGCGGAACGCCTTTACTATCCGCACCTTATGCTCGGGCGTCACCCTTGCGAAAACCCTGCAGTTCTTTGTTCCTTCAAGAAGCGCGCTGTCGTCCATTTGGTCGATTTCCGTGCCGGTAACAGCTGTGCTTTCTGAATCTGCTATTCCGAGCTGCTTTGCTATAGCGCGCGCTGTCGCGGCGTGGTCGCCTGTTATCATCACAGGCGTTATGCCCGCCGATTTGCAGGTGCTGACCGCCTCGAACACCTCGGGCCGCGGCGGGTCTGTCATGCCGATAAAGCCCGCGAAGATAAGATTGCTCTCATCCGCGTCCTCCGCCGAGCTTATATCCCTGTACGCCACCGCTATAACCCGAAGTGCGTCTGCCGCCATTTTTTCGTTTTGGGACAAAAGACTGTTCCTCTTAAAACCGGTGAGCGTCTCGACCACGCCGAAGCTCCTTATTCTTGAGGAGCGCGTAAGCAGGATATCCGGCGCGCCCTTTGTTACCTGCCGCATTCCCGAAGGCGTTTTGTAAACGACGGTCATCAGCTTCCGTGACGGGTCAAAGGGAATTTCTTTCTGACGCGGATACTTTTCGGAAATTTTCTGCACGTCGACTCCCGAAACGTCTGCCGCCGTAACAATGGCGTTTTCCGTCGGGTCGCCGCTAATCGACAGCTTGCCCCTGCTCCCCGAAACCGTCGAATTGCAGCACAGCGCCGCCATCGTCAGCAGCTCCGCGGTCTCCGCCGAGCCGGGCAACGCCTTTCCTGCGGGCGTCCGTACCTCTGTCACCGTCATCCTGTTCTGCGTCAGAGTACCCGTTTTGTCGGAGCATATGACGGTAGCCGCGCCCAATGTTTCGACAGTCGGCAGATGCCTTACTATGGCGTTGCTTTTTGCCATGCGCGACACGCCTACGGAAAGGACGACGGTAACTATTGCCGGCAGCCCCTCGGGAATGGCGGCGACGGCAAGGCTTATGGACAGCATAAAGCTGTCCATAATGTGCGTTTTGTTCAAAAGCCCCAGTACAAAGATAAAGCCGCATATAAGGAGTGCGCCGGTGCCGAGTATGCGTCCGACCTTCGCGAGCCGAAGCTGAAGCGGTGTCTGCGGTGCCTCCTCGCTGTTAAGCAGCCCCGCTATCCTGCCTATCTGCGTGTTCATTCCCGTTTCCGCTACAACGGCGGTGCAATGCCCCGTCAGCACGATTGTCGAGGAAAAGAGCATGTTGCGCCTGTCGCCGGGCGGGCATTTTTCCGGCAGAACCGCCGACGAATCCTTTTCGTTCGGCATAGACTCCCCCGTCAGCGCGCTTTCCTGCGTCCTGACACCCGACGACTCTATTATCCTGGCGTCTGCGGGCACGATGTCCCCAGCCTTAAGACTGATGATGTCGCCGGGAACTATTCCGGACGTTTTTACGCGCCTGCGCCTGCCGCCGCGTATTACAACTGACTGTGGGGCGGACAGGCTTTTGAGCATATCGAGAGCCTTCTGCGCGCGGTTTTCCTGCACCGTGCCGATGACGGCGTTAAGTATTACAATAGCAAGTATTACAACCGGGTCTATGTAATCGCCTTCGCCGCCCATGACGGCGGTTAAAAAGGAAACAACCGCCGCTATAAGAAGGATAATAACCATAAAATCGGCGAACTGCGAAAAAAATCTGACGACAAGCCCCCTCTTTTTTCCCTCCGACAGCTTGTTTTCGCCGTACTGCCGCAGGCGAAGCGACGCCTGTGAATCTGTCAGGCCTTTTTTTATGTCCGTTTTCAGCTCCTCCGCCGCCTGTGCCGCGGTCATGCCGTGCCATTCCAAATAACCGTCCCCTTTCAGTTGCTTTATTCAAATATATTCGGACACGCACGGCCGTATTACAGACGGCTTTTAACCTTGTTCCTGTCGGATTATTGACTATACTATTGCCTTCCGGGAGGCAGATTGCCGCGTAAAATATGCACAAATAAACAGCCGAAAACGTCAAATTTATGTTGAAAGCCCGATATCTGTATGATATAATATTAGCCGTCTGTTGATATTTCATGTTGCGACAGTATTTGTCAAAAACCGGTCAGTCCGGGAAACGAAAGGATTGTAACAATGAAAAAGCTCTTCGTCAGAACAGTATCCGTAATGCTCTGCGCGGTCATTGCCGTCTCCGTGATGACCTGTACCGTCAGCGCAAAGCCGGCGGCAACGGAATTACCCGCCGGTGTCACAAACAACACCCCCGTCGTTATTGTACCGGGAATAGGAATGTCAAAGGTTACCCTCTATGACGAGGACGGAAACGTGGTAATAAACGAAGACGGCACCGAATTCGCAAAATGGACGGTATTAAACCTTGATCCGTCCGAGTTATTAAAAGACCTCTGGAAGATCATCCCGAGATTCCTCGCCTCGATTATTTTCCAGCGCGACGTAGGGCTTACAAAGCAGCTTGCAAAATATGTACCCGGTCTTTTCAAGCTGTCCGCCCACAAGCCCGACGGAACCTCACTCATGAACGTAAAGGCTATCGAACGGAAATATCCCCTTTCCGAGTACGACGAGGAAACAAGGGACGCTTTTTACAGAGAGCTTCCCATAGGCAAATACGCCGAAGTGCTGGGCGAGGAAAACATGTATGTTTTCAATTTCCCCGCGTTTTCAAACACATACAAGGAGGCTGAAAACCTCCGTGCGTATATCAAGCACGTTTTAAACACAACGGGCAAAGATAAGGTGATTCTCCTGCCCATAAGCCTCGGAGGCACCGTTGCCAACGCGTATTTTGACGCCTACAGGGAAGACGACGACGTCTGCAAGGTTGTTAACGTCGTCGCGGCTCTCGACGGCAGCGACCTCGTGGCAGACCTCTTTGCTCTGAACTACGCCGACAACGCCGACGAGCTGCTTTATAACGGTCTTATGCCGGAGCTGATAGGCGAGCCCGAGGGCTATCTTGTTAACATCGCACTCCGCATTCTTCCGAGAAAGCTCGCGAGGAAGATAATAGACGTGTGCATGGATGAGATAATAAAGGCTGTTTTGAAAAACACTCCCTCCATGTGGGCGCTCGTTCCCCACAGCCGCTATTTAGAGCTTGCCGACAAGTGGCTCTCCGGCGAGGATAACGCCACAATGCGCGCAATTACCCAAAGATACTATAACGCCCAGAAAAACCTTCCCGACACCGTCGAGGAGCTTACAGACGAATACGGCATAGATATTTTCAACGTAAGCGGCTGCAACCTCAATTTCGGCAAAGGCTGGAGCGATTACCAGTATTTCAGATTCTTCGCCTCCTCCGAGACGAGCAACAGCGACGGGATAATTCAGGTTAATTCAACGGCGATGGGCACCGACAGCGTCCCCGCCGGGGAAGTTTATCCCGCCGGCCGTACTCCGAGCGGCAGGATTTACTGCGACAATCCGGCGCACGGGCACATTTTCGGCTCTTTGAACGCCGGAACCTGCTATCTTCCCGAACGCACATGGTATTTCATCGGTCAGCACCACGAGATAGCATACAACGACGTAGCCGTAAAGCTTGCCGTAAACCTCATCCTCGGCACAATAGACAATGTTCACTCAAACGAAGCGTTCCCGCAGTTCAACGGCACGAGAAACTCAAAGAAACTCGTCAGGGATCTCATTCCCGCCGCCGAAACCGTTGACCGCTCAACGCTTACCGCCGAACAGATATCCGCCCTTGACGATGCGCTTCAAAAGGCTTATGACCTGCTCGACAACACCGTAGCCGACGACGCGTATTGCAAAGTGGTTACAGACGAGCTTTATGACGCGCTCGTTCTCTGCGGCGTTTACCAGAAACCGGCGGAGCCTTCCGCTTTCGACAAGCTGACATCAAAGGCGCTAAAGAAGCTCAACGATGTGATTTACAACCTTGTAGGCTGCAGGGGCTTTACGGACGCGATCTTCGGCAGGACGGAATTCTAATTAATAGATAAGGTTATGGTTTGTATATGAAAAGAACGGAAATTAAGGAAATATACGCGCGCTCCGGCGAGCTTGACGGTCAAAGGCTTGCCGTCAGCGGTTGGATCAGAAAAATAAGAGACTCGAAAAGCATCGGCTTTCTTGAGCTTAACGACGGCAGCAGCTTCAAGGGTATCCAGATAGTTTTCGAGCAGGATAAGCTTGCGAATTTCAAGGACATCGTAAAGCTCAACATCAGCGCCGCCGTAAACGTAACGGGCACTCTTGTGCTGACTCCGGACGCGGGTCAGCCGTTTGAAATCAACGCCGACTCTGTTGAGGTTGAGGGTCACTCCACCCCCGATTATCCTCTCCAGAACAAGCGCCACACGCTTGAATTCTTACGCACCATCGGTCATATCCGCCCGCGCGCCAACTTGCTTAACGCCGCTTTCCGCGTCCGTTCCGCCGCGGCTTTCGCAATCCACAAATTTTTCAATGAGCGCGGCTTTATCTATGCCCACACGCCCATAATCTCCTGCAGCGACTGCGAGGGCGCGGGCGAGATGTTCAGGGTAACAGCACTTGATATGGATAACCCGCCGAAAACAGACGACGGAAGCGTTGACTACTCTCAGGACTTCTTCGGCAAGCCGGCGTTTCTCACCGTTTCCGGTCAGCTTCAGGGCGAGGCTATGGCAATGGCGTTCGGCAAGATTTACACCTTCGGCCCCACGTTCCGCGCCGAGCGCTCGTACACCCAGCGTCACGCCGCCGAATTCTGGATGATTGAGCCGGAAATAGCGTTTGCCGACCTCGGCGACGATATGGCTCTCGCGGAGGATATGATAAAATACGTCCTAAAATACGTTATCGAAAGCTGCCCGGACGAGCTTGCCTTCTTCAACAGCTTCGTCGACAAGGGGCTGCTTGAAAGGCTTAATTCCGTCGTCAGTTCCGATTTTGTCAAATGCACCTATACGCATGCCGTCGAGCTGCTTTTAAAGCACAACAGCGAGTTTGATTACAAGGTTTCATGGGGCTGCGACCTCCAGACGGAGCATGAACGCTGCCTTACGGAGCGCATATTCAACGCCCCCGTGTTCGTCACCGACTATCCGAAGGAGATAAAGGCTTTCTACATGCGCTTAAACGACGACGGCAAAACAGTAGCCGCTATGGACCTGCTTGTGCCGGGTATCGGCGAGATAATCGGCGGCAGCCAGCGTGAGGAGCGCGCAGACGTTCTCGAATCGCGCATGAAGGAAATGGAACTTGACCCCGCGGATTACGACTGGTATCTCGACCTGCGCCGTTACGGCGGCACAAAGCACTGCGGCTTCGGTCTCGGCTTTGAGCGGCTCATAATGTACCTCACGGGCGTCAGCAATATCCGCGACGTCCTCCCCTTCCCGAGAACGACAGGCTCGGCTGATTTCTGATTTTACGATAAGACTCAACCGTATCAAGACTTGACGGAACGGTCAAAACCGTTCCCTACAAATGTTGATTTTCCTTTAGCAGGATGAAACATGTAGGGAAGTGTCTTGACCGTTCTTTATTTTGCGTAGGGAACGGTCTTGACCGTTCCGCGGGGTTTCGGGAATTTACAAACGGACACGGCATGCCGTGTCCCTGCATCAGTGAATTCCCGTTCTTTTTACGGAATACATAAATGCGTTCCCTGCATAGTATTTATTTTAAGTATTATAAATAAACCCGCTTCTTTCAAGCCACTTTATAACGGCCTTATATAACGGCCTTATGTGAAAAAATTTCTTGACTTTTAAATATAAATGCTGTATTTTAATTCACAAGCATATTTTTTCGGGTGTCCGTAATTATTAACGGAAAGGTGGGAAAAAGCGGATTCCGTCTGTTTCAACGGATTGTGAAGCTTCGGGTCTGCGACGTACTATGTCTGAATACCGTAGTCTTTCACGCGGGGAGCTGTCAGAACTGCTCGCGGAGCTAAAAGATAAATTCACACATTATCGCGAAAAGGGGCTTTCTCTTGACATGTCGAGGGGAAAGCCGGGCGGAGAACAGCTTAATACCACCGATAAGCTTCTTGACGCGTTAGGCTCCGAAAGCCGCAAGCTTACCGAAAACGGTTTTGACGTAAGGAATTACGGTCTGCCCGACGGTATACCCGAGTGCAAAAGGCTTTTTTCCGGGCTTTTGGGCGTTCCGGCGGAAAACATCATAGTCTGCGGAAACTCAAGCCTCAATCTGATGTTCGATTATATCTCCCAGTGCATGACGCACGGAACGGGCGGCTGCGAGCCGTGGATTAAACAGGGAAATGTAAAGTTTGCATGCCCCGTTCCCGGTTACGACAGGCATTTCAAGGTGCTTGAATATTTCGGTATCGAGATGATAAACGTGCCGATGACAGCCGAGGGGCCCGACATGGACGTCCTTGAGGAGCTTATTAAGGACGGCAGCGTAAAGGGTATGTTCTGCGTACCGAAATACTCCAATCCCGAGGGCATCACCTATTCGGACAAAACTGTCGAAAGAATTGCCGCCATGAAGCCAGCCGCGCGGGATTTCAGGATTATCTGGGACAACGCTTACATAGTCCACGATATTTACGACGAGGGCGACACGCTTTCAGAAATATTCGCGCAGTGCAAAAAATACGGCAGCGAAGACATGGTCATAGAGGTGGTTTCAAGCTCAAAGATTACATATCCCGGCGCGGGCGTCGCCGCAATAGCCGCTTCAAATGCCAACATAGCCGAGATTAAAAAGCGCCTCTCCGTTCAGACAATAGGTCACGACAAGGTAAACCAGCTTCGCCACGTTTTGTTTTTAAAAGATGCCGACGGCATCGCGAAGCATATGGAAATACAGGCGGAGCATTTAAGGCCGAGATTTGCGCTTGTTCTTCAAAAGTTCGAAAATGAATTTTCCGGCAAGGGAATCGCCGAATGGACAAAGCCGAAGGGCGGTTATTTTATAAACCTTGTTGTCCCCGACGGCTGCGCCTCCCGTGTCGTCGCCCTTTGCAGGCATGCAGGCGTTACTCTTACCGACGCGGGTGCAGCGTTCCCCTACGGCAAGGACCCGAACGACTCGAACATACGCATTGCGCCGTCCTATCCTTCGTTAGACGAGCTTTCGGCTGCTATGGAAGTGCTGTGCGTCTGCGTCGAACTTGCCGCTGTCGAAAAACTACTTTCAGAATAAAAAACTATATCTAAATAAAAAATTATTAATTTTTGCCGCAATTAGAAACAAAAATAATTGCGGCTATTATTATTTGCCGTTCCAAGCTGCGCATACTATTCATGAAACACAACTCACAGCCTGTTGTATTGTGTTGAAATGTGTTCCACAAGTTGCTGTGGTTTCGTTACTTTTTAACAAAAAGACGCCAATAGGCAAAAAATATAAAAAAAGCTTTGATTTTTCGTCGGAACGGTGCTATAATTAATAAGGTGTGTTTTTATAAGTATTATTATTCTTTACATAATCATATTTATCGGGAAGTGAACTGCTTTTGGAAAAAATATTGATAAACGGCGGTAAAAAGCTCTGCGGCAAAATCGACATCAGCGGAGCAAAAAACGCGGCAGTTGCAATTATTCCGGCGGCTATCCTGTGCGAGGACGTCTGCAGGATTGAAAATATACCGAAAATCAGCGATTCGGCCGTAATGATAAAAATACTTCACAGTCTCGGAGCCGGCGTCAGGGTTATTAACGACAACACGGTAGAGATTGACTCGACGCATATGAACTGTCATACGGTCACATACGAAATGACAAAGCATCTGCGCGCGTCATACTACTACATCGGCGCGCTGCTCGGCAGGTTCGGCAAGGCGAGAGTAGCAATGCCGGGCGGCTGCAATTTCGGCGGAGTCCGTCCCATCGACCAGCATATAAAGGGCTTTAAGCTTCTCGGAGCTTCGATTTTCCTTGACGAGGACGCCATTGTAGACGCCTCGGCGGACTGTCTTATTGGCAGCCCCATATACCTTGACACCGTTTCCGTCGGCGCGACAATAAATATCATGCTCGCCGCAACAAGGGCAAAGGGGCTTACGATTATCGAAAACGCGGCAAAGGAGCCGCACATAGTAGACCTTGCAAACTTCCTCAACTCAATGGGCGCCGATATAAGGGGTGCGGGTACCGACGTTATCAAAATAAGAGGCGTCGACAGGCTTCACGGTTGCACATATTCGATTATTCCCGACCAGATAGAGGCGGGCACATACATGGTTGCCGCGGCGGCTGCCGGCGGCGACGTTCTGATAAACAACGTTATCCCGAAGCACCTCGAGTCCATATCCGCAAAGCTCATAGAGTGCGGCATAGAGGTTGAGGAGTTCGACGACAGCATACTTGTAAAATCCTTTGGCAGGCCCATGCGCTGCAACATCAAAACAATGCCGCATCCCGGCTTTCCTACCGACTTGCAGCCGCAGATGGCAGTCCTGCTTTCAATAGCAAAGGGGACAAGCATTATTAACGAGGGCGTGTGGGACAGCCGCTTCCGCTATGTAGACCAGCTTATAAGAATGGGAGCGTCCATAAAGGTAGACGGAAAAATCGCCGTCATTGAGGGCGTAGACCAGCTTAAGGGCGCGCAGATAAAGGCCGACGACCTCCGCGCCGGAGCGGCAATGATTATTGCCGGTCTTGTCGCAAAGGGCACCACGGAAATTGACAATGTCATATATATCGACAGAGGTTATGAGGATGTCGTCGAAAAACTGAGCAGCGTCGGGGCCGACATAAGAAGGGTAACGGTTTCCGAACCAAGCGCGTCCGTCAGCGTCGGCTGATAGCTCTCAGCAAGGCGGGTTTTCCCGCCTTTTGTTTTATATTGGTATTTACAGGTGATTGAATGGCGCGTTTTTGCCCGCTCTTTTCCGGTTCATCGGGAAACAGCACATACATAGGTTCCGCCAGGGGAGGAATACTTATAGATGCCGGCGTAAGCGCCAAAAGGCTTACGCAGGCGCTTTGTGATATTGACGTCGACGCTTCCCGCGTGGAGGCGATTTTCATAACGCACGAGCATACAGACCATATATCCGGTCTTCGCGTCTTTGCCAACAAGCACGGAATCGACGTCTATGCCTCGCGCGGCACGCTCCGGGCGCTTGAGCGCAAGGGGGTTCTGGACGGCAGGTTTAAAGCACGCGAGATAACCGATGACGGGGTTGAGGTAAACGGCATGTTCGTATGTCCGTTTCACACCTCGCACGACGCCGCGGAAAGCGTGGGCTATACCGTCATTACTGCCGACGGGCGGCGCGCTTCCGTGGCAACCGACACGGGATATGTCACCGACGAAACATTTTCGGCAATTTACGGCAGCGAGCTTATCATGCTCGAGTCGAACCACGACGTCGGAATGCTGTGCAACGGCTCATACCCGTACGATACGAAGCGCAGGATTCTGTCCAAGTACGGTCACCTTTCAAACGACAGCTGCGCCGAAACGATAACAAAGCTGTTAGACGGCGGAACAACGCGTTTTTTCCTCGCGCATCTGAGCCGTGAAAACAATATGCCCGTTCTCGCGTACGAGGCGACGCGCTCGGCGGTTACCGGCACGGGAGCGCGCGAGGGCTGCGATTTTCTGCTTTCCGTCGTGCCCGATTGCGGCTTGCGTGACGTAACTGTTTTCTGATATTATTAATTCACTCTGAGAAACGGGTGGTAATTGTGAAAAAGGCAATATTTTATCTTATTCAGTTCACATGGGGACTGCCTCAAAATCTTATGGGACTGATTGTTTATATTCTGATGCATAAAAAATGCGAACACGAGCGTTTTTATAACTCGTTTGTTACATATATTAAGACAGGCAAGCCCTTCGGCGGTGTTTCCTTCGGGATTTTTATTTTTGTAAACGCCGACAGAGCAGCCGACTGGCGTCACGATACGCTTATTCACGAATACGGGCACACCATCCAGTCGCTTGTCTTAGGGCCTTTGTGGATGTTTGTAATAGCGCTGCCGTCGGTTGTCTGGTGCAACCTTCCGGCGCTCGTAAGGTACAGAAAGGAAAAAGACGTATCATACTACGCTCTTTACTGCGAGGGGTGGGCAAACATCTGGGGCGCGCTCTTCAGCGGCGAAAAGTTTATAACCGACGAGCATATAAACCGTGGCCGTTTCGGAAAACAGTTTTACAAATAGCCGGGTTGTTATATTGGGAAGGATGTGAAGGATTATGGATGCTTACGACGCATTTGCGGAGGGCGTGGGTGAAGGCGGGCTGCGCAGCCGCGCCGAGATTAAGGCGCTTATCTGTTATATACTCCGGAATCTTGACATGCCGATAACAAACGAACAGCTTAACGAAATCATTCTCGGTAAAGCGCTCGCGAACTATTTTGAGGTAAGCCAGGCGCTTTCGGAGCTTGCGGCAAACGGCTCCGTCACGTCCGCTTACAGGGACGGGCGCGAATGCCTCCTGCTGTCCGGTGAGGCGGCACTCGCGTCGGACGTGCTTGAAAGGGAGCTGCCGAAATCCATCCGCGAAAAGGCAATAAACGCGGGCGTTGAAATTATCACACGCGCGCGCCGCGAGAGAGAAACAAAAATAGACATAGAGCCTTCCGGCGACGGTTACACCGTGACCTTTGCAATATCCGACGGCAAAGATGTGCTTATGCGGCTTTCGGTTTACGCCGCAGACATGCAGCAGGCGGAACACATAAAAAACAACTTCCTTCAAGACCCCGTCCGCATTTATTCCGTCATACTCGCCGCGCTGAAGGCATAGTTTTCAGCGTTTTGCCGAACGCATAAATGCGTTCCCTGCCTTTGCTAAATTGATTGATGCAGTGACGCCCACGGCGTCCCGATATTAAACGCAATATATGCAGACAACAAACAGTCGTCAAGGGCACCGACACTACAATTTGAGGCGTTAGACGTAAGACACATTTTAGCAGGGAACTGTCTTGACCGTTCCGTGACTTCGGGTACTACCGCGTTTTAATTCGATAACACCGCTTAATTTTTCAGTGAAAGGATGATTGTATCATGTCAAAATATGCAATAGGCGTTGATTACGGCACTCTTTCCGGCAGGGCGCTGCTTGTCGACGTCAGGACGGGCGAGGAGCTTGCCACTTCCGTTTACGACTATCCTCATTCCGTCATGGACACCGCCCTCCCCTCCGGCAAGGCTCTTAAAGCCGACTGGGCACTTCAGCATCCTCAGGATTATATAGACGTACTTAAAAATACTATCCCTGCCGTTTTAAAGGAGTCCGGCGTTAACCCGAAGGACGTTGTGGGCGTCGGCGTTGACTTCACGGCATGTACTATTCTTCCTGCGTTAAAGGACGGCACGCCGCTGTGCTTCCTTGAAAAATACAAAGACGAGCCGCACGCCTATGTCAAGCTGTGGAAGCACCACGCGGCGCAGGAATACGCTACGCGTTTAAACGAAACGGCAATAAAGCGCGGCGAGGAATTTCTAAAATACTGCGGCGGCAAGGTGTCCTCCGAATGGGCCATACCGAAGGTGTGGCAGGTGCTCGCCGAGGCGCCCGAAATATATAAAGCCGCCGACAGATTCATAGAGGCGGCCGACTGGATTGTATGGCAGCTCACGGGCCGCGAAACGCGAAACGCCTGCTGCGCGGGATATAAGGCTCTCTGGAACAAGAAAAACGGCTACCCCTCCGACGAATTTTTCAAGGCTCTCGACCCGTCGCTCGAACATGTCATCGACGAAAAATTCGGGCGCGGGGTGTTGCCTCTCGGTGCAAAGGCGGGCGAAATAAACGAAGCGGCGGCAAGTCTTACGGGGCTTTGCGTGGGCACCGCCGTCGCCGTCGGCGTAATCGACGCGCACATATTCGTCCCTGCCGTCGGCATAACGCGCGAGGGCGAGATGCTCGCCATAATGGGCACGTCCACCTGCCATATGATGCTCGGCAGCACGGAGCGTCTTGTTGACGGCATCTGCGGCGTTGTCGCGGACGGCATTATGCCCGGCTATTACGGCTATGAGGCGGGGCAGGGCTGCGTCGGCGACCATTTTTCGTGGTTTATCGAAAACTGTCTGCCTAAGGACTACTATGACGCGGCAAAGGCAGAGGGCATCAACATACATAAATATCTCCGTAAAAAGTGCGAAAGCAAAAAGCCCGGCGAAAGCGGCCTTGTCGCGCTCGACTGGTGGAACGGCAACCGCTCCGTACTTGTCGACGCCGATTTAACGGGCATGCTGCTCGGCATGACGCTGAGGACAAAGCCGGAGGATATATACAGGGCACTTATTGAGGCTACGGCATACGGCACAAGAATGATAATAGAAACCTTCAACGAAGCGGGCGTACCCGTCACGTCGTTTTTCGCGGCGGGCGGCATCTCGCAAAAGGACCCGATGATGATGCAGATTTACGCCGACGTCATAAGAATGCCGATTAAAATAGCGGGCAGCGAGCAGGCGGGTGCCTTGGGCTCGGCAATATTCGGCGCTGTCGCTGCCGGCGGGGCAAAGGGCGGCTATAACGATGTTTTCGCGGCGGCAAAGGCAATGGGCAAGGTTAAGGACACCGTGTATTACCCGAACGAGGAAAACGCGGCCGTTTACGACAAGCTTTTCGCGGAATACAAAATCCTTCACGACTACTTCGGCAGGGGCGCAAACGACGTCATGAAGCGGCTTAAAAAGCTCAGCGCGGCCTCCGGCGAATAAAAGCGCGTTTTAGGGGAAACAAAAACAATATGACGTACACAGAAAATCAAGGGACGGTCGTTTAAATGGAATTTAAGGAATATGACTTTTTACCCGTTATTCTCGGCGGAGATATAACGGCATACAGCCTTGTGCGTTCGTTTTACGAGGAATATCAAATAAAGTCGCTTGCCGTCAATATGTCGCGCGGCGGGCCCGTCGTTATGAGCGCGCTTTGCGACAGCCTTTATTACGACAAGCTTGAAACAGTCGATGTGCTTATCCCCACGCTTATGGAGATAGGCGAAAAATATTCTAAAAACAAAAAGCTCATCGTTCTCGGCTGCGGCGACTGGTATGTCCGCATTCTTATCGAAAACAAGGCTTTGCTCTCGAAGTATTACATCGTCCCGTATATCGACGAAGACCTGATGAACAGGATTGTTCTTAAGGACAAGTTTTACGAAATCCTTGAGGAGCTTCACATACCCTACCCGAAAACATTCGTATACGACTGCAAGGAAAAAACTCCGCTCACCTATGATTTTGAATATCCCATCATAGCAAAAACCGCGAACAGCGCTCTTTACCACTATGCGAAATTCGAGGGCAAGAAAAAGGTCTTTTGCTTTAACAGCAAGGCGGAGCTTGAAAAAATGCTCGAAAACCTCGGTAAAAGCAGCTACGACTATAAGTTCCTTATTCAGGACAGAATCCCCGGCGACGACTCCGGCATGAGGGTTCTGACGTGCTACTGCGACAGCAACTCCCTTGTCCGCTTTGCCGCTTTGGGGCACACGCTTTTGGAGGAGCATACGCCGTCTGCCCTCGGCAACCCCTGCGCCATCATAAACGAGGTCGATATGGAGGTTGTCAATCAGGCGCAGGTCTTTCTTGAGCATATCGGCTATGTAGGCTACGCCAATTTTGACCTGAAGTACGACCCGCGCGACGGTAAATACAAGTTCTTTGAAATAAATATACGTCTTGGCAGAAGCAACTACTATGTCACGGGCAGCGGCTTTAACGCCGTCAAATACCTTGTGGACGACTTCATTTACGGCAAGGAGTTCACGGGGCTGACAGTCGCCGACAGGGAGCACCTTTTTACCTTTGTGCCGAAATACGTCATCAAAAAATACGTGCGCGATGAGGAGTTGAAGGCGCGCGCAATGCGGCTTTATAAAGAGGGAAAGTGGAGCAACCCGATAATCTACAAGCCCGACATGACGCCGAAGCGCTGGGCTTACGTCGCCGCCTATGAGCTGAACCAGATTAAAAAGTTCAACGAGTATTATCCGAGAGGTGCCGAAAATGCTTGAAAACGCCGTAGGAGTTATAGGCGGTGTCGGCCCTATGGCAACCGTCTGTTTTTGTGAGCTTGTCCTGTCTATGACTTATGCCGAAAGGGACCAGGACCATGTCAACATGATAGTCCTGAACCACGCAGCGATTCCCGACAGGACAGCATTTATATGCGGCGCGAGCGACGATTCCCCGTTGCCCTATATGATAGCCGACGCCAAAAGCCTTGAAAAAGCCGGCGCGCGTTTTATAGTCATTCCCTGCAACACCGCCCATTACTTTTTTGACGAAATCGCGGCGAGCGTGTCTGTGCCCGTTCTGAACATCGTCAGGGAAACGGTACTGGAGGCAAAGCGGCGTATAAAGGGGCTTGAAAAACTCGGCGTGCTTGCCACCGACGGAACGCTGTTAACAAAGTCATACGATCTTGCGGCGAACGAGCAGAATATCGAGTGCGTAACACCTGACGAAGACGTGCAAAGGCAGGTCATGAGCCTTGTGTACGACGACGTCAAGGCGGGAAAAAGGCCCGACAAAGAAAAGCTTCGCGGCTTTATCGACCATTTAAGGCAAAAGGGCTGCCGATGCGTCGTTCTCGGCTGCACGGAGCTTTCCGTCGCGAAAAAGGAATGCGGCATGTGCGACGACGACGTGCTCGACTCGCTGGAGGTTCTGGCGCTCAGAACCATCGAGCGGTGCGGCCGCAAAATCAGAAGCGAGTATTTGATAAGTTGAAAGGTCAGGATTAATATATGTGCGGTTTTGTCGGATATATCGACGAAAAAATAAAAAGCGGTGATTCAAATATAAAGGAAATGGCAAGCCTTATAGCCCACCGCGGTCCAGACGACGAGGATTACTATATAGAGGACGGCGCCGCCCTCGGCTTCCGCAGACTGAGCATAATAGACCTCAGCACGGGCAGGCAGCCCATTGAAAACGAGGACGGGAGTCTGGTGCTTGTTTTCAACGGCGAGATATACAACTTCATGGAGCTTCGCGCGGAGCTTGAAAAGGCAGGCCACGTATTCAAGACAAAAACAGACTCCGAGGTTATCCTTCACGGCTATGAGGAATACGGCAGCGACCTTTTAAATATGCTTCGCGGCATGTTCGCGTTTGTGATATACGACAAGAAGGAAAAAAAGCTTTTCGGCGCGCGCGACATTTTCGGAATCAAGCCGTTTTATTACTACATGTACGGCGATGTGCTTATTTTCGGCTCCGAAATAAAAAGCTTTCTCCCCCACCCCGATTTCAGGAAGGAATTAAACGAAAGCCGCATCCCCGATTACCTCTCCTTTGAGTATATACCGGACAGGGAAACACTTTTCAAAAACGTGTATAAGCTGCTCGGCGGCGAGTATTTCACCTATGAAAACGGAAAAATGTCTGTCGGACGTTATTTCGACTTCAAATATGACATTGACGAGACAAAAACGCTCGGCGAGTGGGCCGACATTATAACCGAAACCTTCAACAAATCGACAGCGGCGCACAAGATATCAGACGTCGAGGTAGGCTGTTTTCTTTCAAGCGGCGTCGACAGCTCCTACACCGTTCACGAGCTTGCCAAGATGCAAAAGCTGAAAACCTTTTCCGTTGGCTATGAGGAGGAGAAGTACTCCGAGCTTTCATACGCCGGGGAGTTCGCGAAATCCGACAACGCGGAGTTTTACCCCATAAAAATTTCCGCCGACGACTTTTTCGGCGCCGCGCCGACGGTTCAGTATCACATGGACGAGCCGCTGCCGAACCCCTCCGCCCTGCCGCTTTATTTTCTTGCGAAAAAGGCTTCCGAATATGTTAAGGTAGTCCTTTCCGGCGAGGGTGCTGACGAGCTTTTCGGCGGCTACAACTACTACAAGGAGCCGCTCGATTACGAGCGTTACATGAAGGTTCCGCAGCCTCTCAGAACAGCCGCTTCCGTAATAGCCTCAAGGCTTCCGTCGTTCCACGGCAAGAGGTTTCTTGTCAGGGGAAGATATTCAATAGACAAGCGCTTCATAAGAAATAACTATGTTTTCGATTTCACCGAGCGCGACAGATATCTCTCGAAGAAAATCCCTTCAAAAAATCCGGCATATTACACAAAGCCCCACTTTGACAAGGTAAAAGGACTCGACGACGTAACAAAAATGCAGTTTGCGGACCTCAACACATGGTTGCTTTACGATATACTTCAGAAGGCCGACAAAATGAGCATGGCAAACAGCCTTGAGCTGCGCGTCCCGTTCCTCGACAGGGAGGTGCTCCGGGTGGCGCTGAGCATACCGGCACGCTACCGCGTTTCCCGCGAAAAGACAAAAGTAGCGTTGAGGGAGGCGGCATCGCGCCAGCTCCCCCAAAAAACGGCAAACATGCGAAAGCTCGGCTTCCCCGTACCGCTGCACGACTGGCTGAAGCAGGATAAATATTACTCCAAGGTGTACGAAAAATTTAACGGCGACGTCGCCGGTAAGTTTTTTAACGTCACCGAAATCTTAAGGCTCCTTGACGACCACCGCGAAGGAAAAGCCGGAAATATGAAAAAAATCTGGTCGGTTTACACCTTTATTCTCTGGTATGAGGAGTATTTCCTAAACAGATAGTTTTAAACTAACGGCAACACTTCTTGGATTTTTTTGTGCTGTATTGCCATAATTCAGCCGTATCCGTTCAAACAGAAGCGGATGCGGCTTTTTATTTTTTGTCGCGACTGCAATCGACATGCTTTTCATTTATCTGGTGCTATAATAAAAACAGACACACAATATATAGAAAGGACATGAATTATGGAAGATACACTATTACGGAAAAAACTGAGGGCCGAAGATATGCTTCCGGCAGGCGATAACGATGTCTGCACCATAGGCGGACAAGCCTTTAAAGTAACCGGGTATATCAACTCAGACATTGGCAATATCCCGGTTGCCGAAATTCCTGTTATGACCGACGAAAAATGGAGCGAGCTGTCGGAAAAATGCCATCGGCAGCAACAGGCCGCTATCTGACTGATGTATTTATCAATTCGCCGAGCTTTCGCGCGGCCGTATAAAGCCCCACTTCCGTTTTTCCGCAGTACAGCGTGCCGTATGTCGTATTTTCAAGGCGGCGTACGCCGCAAAGCTCGTAAAGAGCCGAAGCAAAAACCATGTGGTCAATGCCGGCGGGAATAACAGAGGCATATTCCTTCGGCAGCTCGGCATTACCCGCCGTGAAGCTCCTGTCCGTGTCCTGCATAACGCCGCTGTCAAAAACCGAGAAAACCGCGGCGCCGGCGTTTTTCGCATCAAGCCTGTCGTTACATATTATTACGTTGCAGCCACTCAAAAGCTCCTCCTCCGTGCCGTATATGAGCGACGCACCGCATTCGTCCATCAGCTTTTCGGAAGCCTGCCCGTACCTCTCCGTTCTGTCTGTCACCACCTTTAAAACGCTTGCACGCACGGCCGCTTTGTCTATTATATGATTCAGAATTCCCCGTCTGTCAATAACCCCCAGACTGACGTCAGACGGCGGAATTCCTCTTTTTCTGATAACCTCGAGAGCCGTCGTAAAAAGCATTACAAACGGCAGATACTCCGGCACAAAACGTTTTATCGGGCCGTTTTCCGGAAGCTCAAGTTCTTTTGAAGCTACTATCCGCGAGGCGCATCTTCCCGCGGCGTACGTAACATCCTCCCACTGTACGCCGTGCTTTTTCTTTTTTACCGTCAGGATAAAAAAAGGAGCGCCGTTTCTGACGGCGATTTTCGTCAGCACTGGCTCGTCGGGAGAAATATGCTCTCGCAGCCGTTGCAGGAAACCCGTGGCTCGCTCCTCTGTCTGTAACACCACAAACATCGCGCTATGTATTTCATTCCCTTCATGAAGGTTCAGAATAATATCTATGCCATATTTTCCAAAAATATCTTATTATCAGATAATAAATACATTTAAAATGTAAAAAGTTCTTCAATAATGTTGAAAACCTGTTTTATCCTATTTACATTCAAAATTAAAAGTGTTAATATGTTTGTTGGTGTGTTGGTTACACAAAAAAATAATGCACATCTATCCAGAAAGGAATGACATAAAAAGTGGCAAGAAAGAAAAAGACCATGGACGGCAACAATGCCGCCGCGTATGTTTCATACGCGTTCACAGAGGTAGCGGGCATTTATCCCATTACACCTTCAAGTCCCATGGCAGACTACGTCGACCAGTGGTCTGCGGCGGGGCAAAAAAACATCTTCGGAACAACCGTTAAGGTGACAGAGATGCAGTCCGAGGCAGGCGCGGCAGGCACCGTGCACGGTTCCCTTGCGGGCGGCGCGCTCACAACCACCTACACCGCCTCGCAGGGTCTTCTGCTGA
Organism: Ruminococcaceae bacterium UBA1425; assembly: GCA_002329365.1. GTDB lineage: Bacteria > Bacillota > Clostridia > Oscillospirales > Acutalibacteraceae > UBA1425. Next base: position 15,107 of record DCUB01000009.1, on the reverse strand, counting down.
TGATTCCAAACATGTACAAAATCGCGGGCGAGCTTCTTCCCGCCGTGTTCCACGTTTCGGCGCGCACCGTCGCGTCACACGCGCTTAACATTTTCGGCGACCATTCCGACGTTTACGCCTGCCGTCAGACAGGCTTCGCCATGCTGGCCGAAACAAACACGCAGGAGGTCATGGACCTCGGCGCCGTCGCTCACCTTGCTGCAATCGAGGTACGCGTTCCCTTCCTCAGCTTTTTCGACGGCTTCCGCACATCCCACGAAATACAGAAAATCGAGGTCTGGGACTATAACGACCTGAAGGAAATGTGCAATATGGACGCAGTTTCGGCGTTCCGCAAGCGCGCTCTCAACCCCGAGCGTCCCGTAATGCGCGGCTCGCATGAAAACGGCGATATCTTCTTCCAGCACCGCGAGGCGTGCAACGACTATTACAACGCAATTCCCGCCATTGTCGAAAAATACATGGGCAAGGTAAACGACAAGCTCGGAACAGACTACCGGCTCTTTAATTACTACGGCGCGCCCGACGCGGAGCGTGTTATCATCGCCATGGGTTCAATCTGCGACGTCGCGGAGGAGGTCATTGATTATCTTACCGCAAAGGGCGAAAAGGTCGGCCTTGTAAAGGTTCGCCTTTACCGTCCCTTCTCGGCTGAAAAGCTTGTCGAGGCAATTCCCGCTACGGCGAAGAAAATTGCCGTTCTCGACAGAACAAAGGAGCCCGGCGCGCTCGGCGAGCCTCTTTACCTCGACGTTGTAACGGCTCTCGCGGTAACGGGCAGAACGGGCGCTAAGGTTGTCGGCGGGCGCTACGGCTTGGGCTCAAAGGACACGCCGCCCTCAAGCGTAATCGCGGTGTACGACGAGCTTTCAAAGGACGAGCCCAAGAACCAGTTTACCATAGGCATTGTCGACGACGTCACGTTCACGTCGCTCCCCGAAAAGCCCTCGCCCAATACGGCGGCGGCAGGCACCATAGAGTGCAAGTTCTGGGGTCTCGGCGGCGACGGAACAGTCGGCGCAAACAAAAACTCCATCAAGATAATCGGCGACCACACCGACAAATACGTTCAGGCTTACTTCCAGTACGACTCCAAAAAGACCGGCGGCATCACAATTTCTCACCTTCGCTTCGGCGACAGCCCCATAAAGAGCCCCTACTATGTCAACAAGGCGGACTTTGTTGCATGTCACAACCCGTCCTATGTGCTCAAGGGCTTTAAGATGGTAAACGACGTCAAGCCCGGCGGAGTGTTCCTCATAAACTGCCAGTGGACTCCCGACGAGCTTAACGAGCATATGCCGGCGGAGGCAAAGCGCTTTATTGCCAAGAACAACATACAGCTTTACACGGTAAACGCTATTGACCTTGCCGCCGACATCGGCATGGGCAAGCGCACAAACACAATTCTCCAGGCAGCCTTCTTCGCTCTCGCCAACGTCATGCCTATCGACGAGGCTGTCGGCTACATGAAGGACGCCGCCACGAAGTCCTACCTCAAAAAGGGACAGGATATAGTCGACATGAACCACAAGGCAATCGACGCAGGCGTTTCGGCGTTTGTAAAGATTGACGTTCCCGCCGACTGGGCCGACGCCTCCGGCAATTCCGAGGCCGCGGCGGAAGAAGGTCCCGCCAAGCTTGTAAAGATGGTTGACAACATAATGAAGCCCGTCGCCCTTATGGACGGCGATTCGCTTCCCGTTTCCGCGTTTGTCGACCACGCCGACGGCACCTTCGAGCAGGGTGCTTCCGCTTATGAAAAGCGCGGCGTTGCCGTTATGGTTCCCGAATGGAACAAGGACACATGCGCTCAGTGCAACCGCTGCGCCTATGTTTGCCCGCACGCCACAATCCGCGTGTTCGCGCTTAACGACGACGAGGCGGCCAACGCCCCCGAAAACGCGAAAATAGTCGACAAAAAGGGTAAGGGCAAGGGCTACAAATATAATGTCTCCGTTTCTCCGCTCGACTGCATGGGCTGCGGCGTATGCGCCGGTGTCTGCCCGACAAATTCTCTTATGATGGTTCCCCGCGAAAGCCAGGAGGACCAGCAGGCAGTGTTTAATTACATGGTCGAGAATGTCAGCGTGAAGAAGGAGCTTGCAGACAACACCGTCATAGGCAGCCAGTTCAAAAAGCCTCTGCTTGAGTTCTCAGGCTCATGCGCAGGCTGCGCCGAAACCTCCTACGCGCGGCTTGTCACGCAGCTTTTCGGCGACAGGATGTATATCTCCAACGCAACAGGCTGTTCGTCCATCTGGGGCGGTCCGGCGGCGACGTCGCCTTACACCGTCAACAAAGACGGTCACGGTCCCGCGTGGGCAAACTCGCTGTTTGAAGACAACGCCGAGCACGGCTTCGGCATGCTTCTCGGTCAGAACGCAATCCGCAACGACCTTATAGCAAAGGTCGGCGCTCTCGATTATTCCTCATCTCCCGAAATGCAGGCTGTTGTTGACAAATACCTTGAAACGGTTAATGACGGAGAGGCAAACGCGGAAGCCACAAAGGCGCTTGTCGAAATGCTTGAGAACTGCGTCTGCAAAGAAAGCTGCGACTGCTGCTCGGCAGAGCGCGCCATCCTCGAAAGCAAGGAATTCCTTTCAAAGAAGTCCATATGGGTATTCGGCGGCGACGGCTGGGCATATGACATCGGCTTCGGCGGCGTCGACCATGTTCTTGCCTCCGGCGAGGATATAAACATCATGGTGTTCGACACAGAGGTTTATTCGAACACCGGCGGACAGGCATCCAAGGCGTCGCAGATTGGTCAGGTGGCACAGTTCGCGGCGGCAGGCAAGGCGATAGCCAAGAAGAGCCTTGCCGAGATAGCCATGAGCTACGGCTATGTATACGTTGCGCAGATAGCAATGGGCGCCGACATGAATCAGACCATTAAGGCAATCACCGAGGCGGAGGCTTATAAAGGTCCGTCAATCGTAATAGCTTACGCACCCTGCGAAATGCATTCCATCAAGGGCGGCATGGCAAACTGCCAGTCCGAGATGAAGAAGGCAGTCGAATGCGGCTACTGGAACATGTTCCGCTTCAATCCCGCGCTCAAGGCAGAGGGCAAAAACCCGTTCACCATCGACAGCAAGCCCGCAACGGCGAGCTACCGCGATTTCATTCTTAACGAGGCGCGCTATTCGTCGCTTACGCGCTCCTTCCCGGACCGCGCAAACGAGCTGTTCGACCTCGCCGAAAAGACGTCCGTCGACAGGTACGCGCACCTTCTGAAGCTCAAGGAGCTTTACGCCCCCGCTGAATAATAAATCAAATAAGTATTGCCGGCTGTCTCGTTTTCACTCGTCAGTTCGCTTTGTACAGCACAAGCTTCTGAAGATTATGGCGACGGGGCAGCCGTTTTTTAGAACAGTTTTCGAGGTGCAAAATGGAAAGAAATCTGACGGTTTCGGCAGCCAGAGCTTTCGGCATGCTGTTCATAATCTTATGCCACTTCTTCGGGTACTCAGACATAGCATCTCTGCGCTTTTTGTCAGAGGTTTTTAATGTCGGCACCACTTTGTTCCTTTTTATCTCCGGCTTTCTTTACGGCGAAAAAAAAGTCGGTTCTTATCCGAAGTGGTTTTACCGCAGGATAAAGCGCATTTGTATTCCCATGTACATATATATGGCATCTGTTTTTGTTTACAGAGTTATTTTTGTAACGCACACCGCCGAGCCGTTTAAATACCTTTTATACGCTTTAAACTGCAGGGCATCTGCTTTGTTTATTTAAGGTTTGACTATTCACTTTTTTCCGTAAAAGGTACAGACCATTTATGGTTCCTCACCGTTATAATGATGTGTTATCTGCTTGTACCGCTGCTAAGCAGATTAAGACTTTTTTTTTGCAGGCTTCATAAAGCCGCCGCCGCGGGAATACTTGTTGTCATGTTGTCGGCACAGACGGCACTGTTTTATACAGGGGTAAACATAAGTTATTTTATTATCTTTGCCGCCGGCTATATGCTCACATGCTTTTGGGACAAAAAAATGCCTTCATTCAGGTTTTCGGTGCTGACTGTCTTAACGGCGGCTGCTTTATTGTTCAGGCTTAGGTGCAGCGGTGTTCCTATCGGCGCATGGTACGAAAACGCCGTTGTGCCGATTTCGCAGGCGTTGTTTGCTTTTTGGATTTATTTTTTGATTTTCTTTATAAGTCAGAAATTACCGCTGTTATTCGAAAAAATCGCAGGGGACAGATTCTTTTCACTTGCGGACGAATACTCCTTTTATATTTATATTACCCACTTCATGTTTGTGGCAGGTACTCTTGCAACGATAAGCCTTACACCCTCCTTCCTATTAAACGTACTCATTACTCTTGCCCTTACTGTAGTTTCCGCCATGCTCTTAAAGCTGTTGTATAAATGGACGGTCGGGGATAAATAATTTCTGCAACACCGTGCAATTCGCCGTGTTGCCTTTACATAACGATTAATTGTGTTGACTAAATAATCAATCAATGGTATCATTTTCTTGCGGCTTTCTACATTGATAAAGGGAATGAATTAAATGAAAAAGATAATTAAAGGTCTTACAGCGCTGCTGCTTTCGCTCCTGATGCTTTTCGGAACGGTTTCTGTTTCTGTTTTTGCCGGGTACGACCCGCTTGCCAATCTTTACGTATATGATATCTACAAGGTAAGCTATGACGCCGACAATCTTATATGCTATACTATTGCCGTGATGTTTTCTGTTCAGTTTCGGAACTGCAACTCAACAGTGCGGATAGAGATTCTCGGCGAGAGCGGCGACCCGGTCGCCTACTGCATGCCGCGTACCGGCGACATAAACATTTTCGACGTATACACCGCTTCCACCGACGAATTCGGCGTTAAGCTCCGTGCCGAGCGCGAATACACCCTCGTCATACCCGAGGGCGCGTTTTATACCGATGAAGGACGCGGCTGCAACGAGTACAGGCACGTTTTTACGGGCATGGACCTTTCGGGCGCAAATTATAATTATATCGTCAAGGACCTCGGAATGAAGTCCTTTTTCCCGACAAAATACACGGAAAACGTGCTTTACAAGGGCAAGCTTTACTTCGACCCCGTCTTTGAGCTTTATGACGACGACAACTGCACCGTCATACTAAGTCTGGTAACAACAAAGGACGGCAAAAAGGTTTACACAAAGGTTGCTGAGGCAACGGTGCTGAGTCTTGACAACAAGGGCTGCGCCGAGCTGAGCTTCGGCGACGCCGGGGTTGCCATAGACAAATACGCGCAGTACCGCATCACCGTTTCCTACGCATCCTTTTACAACTACGAAAACACCTTCTGCGCCGAATCGGTTTACGACCTTTCGGGTAAAAAGCTCCTGAAGCTACGTGAGGACTACCCGTTTATTGACCTGCTTGTTAAGTGGTTCGGAAAGAAAAGCACAGTAATCGACGTTGTTCTCACTGTTCTCGAATATGCCGCGAAGGCAAGCGCGTTCTTAGCCAAAACCTTCGGAGACAAGCTGGGCATTACCGACATCACGGATTTATATAAAGACATAAAGGCATATATAGCCGCTAAATAAAAAACATCAAACGCAAACGGTCGCCCCTTAAAGGGCGACCGTTTTTTTCTGATTTATATACTGTTATTTTTGTTATAATCTTTCGCCGTCGGAATAAAGTATTTTTGTGCCCTCCGCGCCCGGCCTGAACGGAACAAAGCTAAGCCCCTCAAGGCTTTTTCTGACCGCCTCATGCTTGTCCGGCTCGACGAAGAAAAGCATAAATCCGCCTCCGCCGGCGCCGAGCAGCTTGCCGCCGAGCGCTCCCGCATCAATTGCCTTTTTATATATTTCGTCAATATAATCGGTTGCGATATTCCCCGAAAGCGAGCGTTTCAGGCGCCATGTGTAGTTGAGCAGCCTTCCGAAATCGTTTATGTCCGAGCCTTCCGCGAGGATTTTTCCAGCCTCTCCGACAAGCTTCTTCATTTCGTGGAGAACGTGGAGAGTGTTTTTAATGTTATCCTGCTGTGCCCTTGAGATTTCACCGGCGAAATGAGTAAAACCCGTAAACGCAAGCATAAGCCGGCTTTCGAGCTTTTCCCTGTTCCCTTCGCGGAACATAACGGGCGATATGCTTACATTGTCCTTCGCGAAGTCTATTCTGTTTATGCCGCCGGCGGCAACGGCCACCTGGTCCTGCTCGCCTCCCGCCTCGCCGCAAAGCACGCGCTCAAGGTAAACAGCCTCGCGCGCCAGCTCCATAGACGAAAGCTCCTCGCCACGCAGGAAATGTATGGCGTTTAAAAGCCCCACCGCAAATGACGAGCTTGAACCTAAGCCCGACCTTGCAGGCAGGTCGGCGTCGTAGTTTACCTGAATTCTGTCGACACGCAGATACTTCATCGCCTCGCGCACCAACGGGTGCTTCAACTCGTCGGGCTCGTTGAAGCACTCGATTTTCGAATAAGTGAACTTGTTGCGATATCCGAAAAACGGAGGCAGCTTTCGGAGCGTGACAAACGAATATTTGTTGATTGCCGCCGACAAGACGCTTCCGCCGTATTCCTCAAAATAAGCCCTGTAATCCGTTCCGCCCCCGAAAAACGATACGCGGAACGGCGTTCTGACAACAACCATAAGTCCTCCGCTATGACGACAAAACTGAAACGCCGTTTTCTCTTACCGACAGTGATATTTTTGAAACGGGCTCGTCGGGACTGTTGACGATTATCGAAGCGATAGCGTCCTCTACGTTTCTGCGAATGACGTTTCTCAAATCTCTCGCTCCCCTTGTGCCGTCCTCGGTCATGGACGCAAGCTTTGCGGGGACGTCATGTTCCCATGAAAACTCTATTCCCTTGTCGCGTAGAGGCTCTACAAGCTCGTTTAGCATGAGCGCCGCTATATCGGAATAATTTTCCGGTGTGAGGTCGTTAAACAGTACAACCTCGTCGACGCGCCCTATAAATTCGGGGCGTAGGAATTCGCGCAGCGCCTTCATGGAGCGTTCCTTGGAAGCCTCGTCCTTTGTTTTGTTGAAGCCGAGAACACCGCCCTTGCGGTTGCTTCCGGCATTTGAAGTCATTATGATGACTGTGTTTTCAAAGCTGACGGTCCTGCCCTGGGCATCGGTTATCTTTCCCTCGTCGAGTATCTGAAGCAGGATGTTCATCACGTCGGGATGCGCCTTTTCTATTTCGTCAAAAAGCAGGACGGAATACGGCTTTCTTCTGACCTTTTCCGTGAGCTGCCCCGCCTCGTCATAGCCGACGTAGCCGGGAGGCGAACCGATTATTCTTGATACGGAGTGCTTTTCCATAAATTCGGACATGTCGAGCCTTATGAGCGTTTCGGGAGTGTCGAAAAGCTCGGAAGCAAGCTGCTTTACAAGCTCGGTTTTGCCAACACCAGTTGGGCCGACAAAAATAAACGAAGCGGGTCTGCGGCGCGGGCTTATCTGAACCCTGCCGCGGCGGATTGCCTTTGAAACTGCGTCAACGGCTTCGTCCTGCCCTATGATTTTTTTCCTGAGCCTCTTGTCAAGGTCGGCAAGCCGCCGAAGATCGCTTTCAATTATCTTGCTTGCCGGTATTCCCGTCCAAAGCTGAATGACCTTTGCAAGGTCGTCCTCGGTTACATAATTGTCCTCGGCCTTTTTTTGCAGTTCCGCCATTTCAAGCTCGGCCGCCATCAGCTCGGACTTAACCTTTGCAAGCTCCTCGTAGTCGGTTTCCCCGCCGCTTTCCTGTATGTCGATTATATCCTGCTGCGCCGCTTTAAGCTGCTCTACCTTTTTTTCCTGAAGCTCAAGCTCTCCTATTGCCTTGTTTCTGAGATTTGCGCTTGTACAGGCTTCGTCAAGCAGGTCTATTGCCTTGTCGGGCAGGAACCTGTCGTTAATGTACCTTTCCGAAAGGATGACGGCGCGGCGTATGAGCGAGTCGCTCACCCGCACCCTGTGGTATGTTTCGTAATAATTCTTGACGCCCGCCAGCATCTCGCACGTTTCGTCTATTGAAGGCTCCTCAACCTTGACAGGCTGAAGACGGCGTTCAAGCGCCGCGTCCTTTTCGATATACTTCCTGTATTCCGTAAACGTTGTGGCGCCGATAATCTGTATTTCGCCCCTCGAAAGCGCCGGCTTGAGGATGTTCGCGGCGTTCATCGAGCCCTCGGCGTCGCCCGTGCCGACAAGGCTGTGGACCTCGTCGATAAAAAGTATTATATTGCCCTCTGCCTTTACCTCCTCGACAAGCCCCTTTATGCGGCTTTCGAACTGGCCTCTGAACTGCGTGCCGGCGACAAGCGCCGTCAGATCCAGAAGGTGTATTTCCTTTTCGAGCAGCTTTACGGGTACCTCGCCCCCGGCAATGCGCAAGGCAAGACCCTCGGCGATGGCAGTTTTGCCTACGCCCGGCTCTCCTATAAGGCACGGGTTGTTTTTTGAACGTCTGCAAAGAATCTGAACCGTTCTGTATATTTCCTTTTCCCTGCCTATTATCCTGTCGAGCTTGCCCTCTCTTGCCTTCGCGGTGAGGTCAGTGCAATAGAGGTTTAAAAACTTTCTTTCCCTTTTCGCCTGTTCCTTTTTATTTCGTCTTTTCGATTTTGTCTTTGTCCTGTCGTCGTCGGAAGTATTGTCCTCCTGAAACTCCTGCGGCATCTGCATGAACGGAAGCGTCCCCGCCCCGCCCGGATGAAAATCGCCGTTTTCGTCGAACAGCTCGTCGAACTGCTCGCTGACGCCTTCAACCTCGTCCTCGCTGATGCCCATGCTCTGCATCATCTGCTTTATAGGGCCGAGATTAAGGTCAAGCGCGCACTTCATGCAGAAGCCCTCCTGCCTGCTTTTATCACCCTCGATTTTTGTGATAAAGAACATGGCGGGACGTTTTTTGCACCTGCTGCAAAGAATTTGTTTCATTTATTTACTCCTTGGTTTTTCTTAGCGCTTCTCTCCCTGAACTGACGGACTGTATCGGGCACATAGCTGAAAAACGCAATGATGGTAAGCAGCGCGGAAATTACTACAAGTATCTGCATCAAAAGCGTCGGGAGTGTGAAGTGCTCGCTGAAGGCTCCGATTTCGGGACCGAAGCCTATAATGAGCAGCATAACGCCGTAAAAGACGAACGTCGCCACCTTGCCGTATATTTCGGCGGCGCCGGGACGAAGCCCTAAGCAAAGCATTATTACGCTTATTATGACCATTAACGCCTCTTTTGCAAGGAAGACTATAAATATCCAGCTAAACCAGACCATTTCGGTAACGCTGCTGCTTCTGAAGAATATGAACAGCATGACCGCAATGGATATCTGCGTCAGCTTGTCGGCCAAGGGGTCGAGTATCTTGCCGAGGTCGCTTATCTGGTTAAAGCGGCGCGCAATCTTGCCGTCGAGCGAATCTGACAGCCCCGAAAGGAACAGGACGAAAACCGCCCAGCCGAGATGCTCCTTGTAAAATAAAACTATGAATATGGGTACCATTATTATCCTGAGTGCCGAAAGAAGATTGGGAACGGTTTTCCAGTTTGCCAACAGGCCGCCTGCCATAAAAATACCCCCGCTTTTTAATCCGTATTTATTAAAACTCAAGCATAAGACCGCTTTCGCATACCGCTTTTACAAATCTTGACGACTCCACGGCGTTCGCGAATGCCCCGTCGCCCGCTATATTCATAAATATGTTTAACAGAACGCATATCAGTACAACCACAACAATACCCTTTGCAACTCCGAGCAAAGCGCCAAGCGCGTTGTTGACCTGCTTTAAAACCGGTATCTTCGTGAATTTGTTTATAAGCCCCGCGAGAGAATGGAAAACCGCGGACGACGAGAAAAGCAGCACCATGAAGGACAGCGCCTCGAGAGCCGCCGTTATTATTGGCTGCGCTATCTTGGTTGTGATTTCTCCGGCAATAGCATCGGCAGCGGTGACCTCAACGGAGCCAATGCTTTCGAGAAGCTCCTTTGTGCTTATCCCGAGGGCTTTTGCCGCGCTGACGGCGTATTGCGGGATACTTTCAATAACCGCCTTTGCCGTGTCAACGACAGCCTGCGCGCCGACCGACTCGGTTACCTGCGAGGCTATCCACTCTGTTACGCGCCGCTCAAAAAAGGCGTTGTAAACCCATTGGGCGACGTCAAAGCTGAAGCTTGCAGCAAACAGGGAAGCGCCTATCCACGCCGCCACTCCGAGAATACCGATTAGAAAGCCTTTGTGCGACGCCCTGTTAACAATGAAAAAGAATAAAGCAATGAGTGCAATGTCGACAATATATTTCATTCCACATCCCTCTCCGTGTTGCCTTAGAAAATAATTTTAACATACGAATGTTTCAAACACAAGTTTAAAATGTTAAGAATTTTGGGCGGCAGTCGCATATTTCTCTATCCTGTCGTCAAACAGAGCATAAACGGCTCCTGCCGTGGCTAAAATTTCTATTCCCGAAGCCTTTTCGTCAAGCTCGGCAATGCCCGCCAGCCTTCCGACGCTGTCAAATGAATATATTTTGTCCTCCACCAGCACGGCGGCATGTGACGAACTGCACGCGACGTCTGTAATCCTGCCGAAAAAGCTTTCCTCAAAGCTTTTTGTTCCGTCCTTCGCGTAAACGCAGAGCTTCGGCGTGTTTTCCTTTCCGTACGGCAGCAGCACAACCGCCTGTCTGCCGTTTTCGGCGGACGCGAAGCAGCCAAGCGTGTCGCCCGAAAAGCTCTCGTCCTTTCTTGTCATGTCGGGCGATATCACGCTTCGCAGGTTGTCGCCTAAAACGACTATCTGCTTTTTGCCCGTGTATTCAACGTCGACAAGCGTCGTTCCCCCGTATTCAAACGAAGCCAGAGGTTCGCCGGAGCCCATTTCAAAAACCCACAGCTTGGAGAATATCTCGGCGTCCCTGACACCCAGCACAATGACGGCGATGTTTTTGCCGTTATCTGATATCGACATATCCGCGATATAGTCGGAAACGCATTTCCATTTGAAGTATTCCTTCATGCCGCGGTCATAAACCGTAAGCTCGCTCGCCGCGTCCTCGGACAGCGTCGCCACGGCTACATAGCCGTTTTTGCCCATGACTGCCGTTAATATAGCGCCCTTTGTTTCGCCCGGGTAAAGTGACTTTGTCTTGCCTGTCACGCAGAACTTATTCGCGTTCCTGTCAAAAACAACCGCCCTGCCGTTTTTGACGCTTACGGCGGCGTCGGAATACTTTAAGCCGAGATTCAAAAGCACCGAGGACGAAAAGTCGAGAATGGTTATCCCCTCGTTTTTTACAAGCATAAGCTCATGACCGATGCGCTTTATTTCCTTAACATTCTGCCCCGCGGCGCTGTACGGATAGCTGCTGCCGTCACCGACGCTCGAAACAAACGACAATACGGCGTCGGACACGTTTGACAGCGCAACGTTCCCGACTGTTCTTTCGATAACGAAAATCGCGGCAAAAACAACAAGCACACAAAACAAAGGCTTTGCCGCGGAACGCCTTCCCGCCCTGTTCTGTTTTGTTCTTTTCTTTTCCATATCAGTAAAACACCCTGTTTAAATAAAGACCGTACGGCGGAGCCGTGGCGCCGGCGAGGCTTCTGTCGCGTGAGCCGATTATTTCGGGAATGCTCTCCTTTTCGATTTTTCCGGCGGATATGTCAAGCAGCGTGCCGGCCATTATTCTGACCATGTTGTATAAAAACCCGTCTGCCTCAACGGAGAATACAACCTCGTCGCCGTATCTTGCGACCTCAAAGCATTTGACCGTGCGAACGGTGTCGGCGACGCTTCCGCCGGACGACGAAAAGCCTTTAAAATCGTGCGTGCCGACAAACGCCGCGGCTTCGCGCGCCAATGCCTTTTCGTCGAGCGGGTACTTATAGTGCAGGCTCCTGCCAACAAGGAACGGGTTGCGGTACGGGGAGTTCCAGACTCTGTAAACATACTCCTTCGACACGCACGAATAGCGCGGGTGAAACTCCTTTGGCACCTCGCGGCAGCCGTAAACGCCTATGTCGTCGGGCAGCCACGCGTTGAGCGCCGCTATTACCTTTTCGCACGATATTTCGGATTCGGTGCAAAAGCAGCAGCAGTACATATTGGCGTGAACTCCCGCGTCGGTGCGCGAGCAGCCTGTAACGCCGTAACGCGTGCCGAACACGCCCTCAATGGCGTTTTGCAACGTTTCCTGAACAGAAGCGCCGTTTTGCTGCACCTGCCAGCCGTGATATGCCCCGCCGTCAAAGCGGAGCGTGAGCAACAGCTTTCTCATCAAATCAACGCCTTAAACCGATAATTAAGGAAAAACACTCCGCAGAACAGAGCCGCGACAAGAAACGCCGCCCCGAGGTCGCGGGCTTTAAGCTTCATCTGCTTCATTCTCGTTCTGCCCTCACCGCCGCGGTAACAGCGGCACTCCATGGCAAACGCCAGCTCGTAAGCCCTGCGGAACGCCGACACAAACAGCGGAATAAGTATCGGGATAAGCGCCTTTGCCCGCTTTATAAATCCGCCGCTTTCAAGGTCGGCTCCCCTCGCCTTCTGCGCGTTCATAATCCTGTCCGTCTCCTCGATTAACGTCGGAATAAACCTTAAAGCGAGCGTCATCATCATCGCAAGTGTGTTGACCTGTATTTTGAATACCTTAAGCGGCGAAAGCAGCCGCTCTATTGCGTCGGTGAGGAGCGTTGGCGTAGTTGTATATGTCAGCAGGGAGCTTCCCGTAATAAGGCAGATTATCCTGATTACCATAAAACCCGCGGTATAAAGCCCCTTGTCGGTTACGCTCAGCTTCCAGAAGCCGAAAAGCTCGCGCCCGCCGTCGGTGTAAAAGATATTGAGCACCGCGGTAAAAATAAGAATTACGAATATCGGCTTTAAGCTTTTTAGCATCATACGCAAAGGCACTTTTGATATCGCCGTAAACAACAAGGTGAATGCAATCATCAGCCCCAGCGACCAGAAATTCTTACAAAGGAAAATAACTATTATAAAGAAGAACGTCAGAACGGCCTTCATTCGGGCGTCAAGCCTGTGAAGGACGGAATTGCCCGGAAGATACTGGCCGATTGTGATGTCACGTATCATGGGCTCACCTCCCCGGAAAGGCGCAGAAGCTCGCGGCGTCCCTGCTCGCAGGTATAAACCGACGTGCTGACGGGAAGCCCCCTGTCGCGAAGCCCCATAAAGATGCGCGTAACCTCGGGAACGTTAAGCCCCATTTTCATAAGCTCCCTGCCGTGCGAAAACACCTCGTCGACGGGGCCGAACATCGCGACCTCGGACTTGTTAAGCACAAGAGCCTTTGATGCAAGGCGTGCCACGTCGTCCATGCTGTGCGAAACAAGAATAACGGTGCTGCCCGTCTGCTCGCGGTATTCCTTGATAAGTCCGAGCACGGTATCGCGACCTCTCGGGTCAAGTCCCGCCGTCGGCTCGTCAAGAACAAGCACCTCCGGCTCCATCGCCATTACCCCTGCGATGGCGGCGCGCCTCTTTTCGCCGCCCGAAAGGTCGAACGGTGATTTTTCGAGCTGCTCCCCGGACAGACCGACATAGCCTGCCGCGCGGCGGACGCGCGTGTTTATTTCGTCGTCGCCAAGCCCCATATTTTTAGGGCCGAAGGCTATGTCCTTGTAAACAGTTTCCTCGAAAAGCTGATATTCGGGATACTGGAAGCAAAGCCCCACCTTAAAGCGCGCGGAGCGGACGCTCTCCCTGCTCTCCCAGATATCTTTGCCGTCAAGCAGTACCTTGCCCGAATTCGGCTTCAGAAGGCCGTTGAAGTGCTGTATCAGCGTGCTTTTCCCCGAGCCTGTGTGTCCGATTATCCCCACAAACTCGCCCTTTTCTATTTCAATGCTGACGTTTATTATTGCGGTAACCTCAAAAAGCGTTTTTTCGCCGTAAAGGTGCGTTAAATTTACGGTTTTTATTACGGGAGCCATCAGCATACCCCCCGTTTCTTCGCCTCGGCATAAATCGCCTCGATACATTCTTCCGCCGTCAGTATTCCGTCGGGAAGATTAAATCCATCGGATATAAGCATGTCCGAAAATTCGGCGGCCGCGGGCAGGTCAAGCCCCGCATCTATTATGATTTCCTTGTGTGAAAACACCTCTTTCGGCGTTCCGTCGAGTATTATTCCGCCGTCGTCCATTACAAGCACCCTGTCCGCCTGCGTTGCCTCGTTCATAAAATGAGTGATGAAAACAACCGTGATGCCCAGCTCGCGGTTAAGTCTTTTTACCGTTTCCATTACCTCAAGCCGTCCGCGCGGGTCGAGCATTGCCGTAGGCTCGTCCAGCACGATGCACTCGGTCTGCATAGCCGTTATGCCCGCTATGGCAACGCGCTGTTTTTGCCCTCCCGACAGCTTGTGCGGCTCAAAAAGCCTGTAGTCATACATTCCGACAGACTTCAGCGCTTCGTCGACGCGCCGCCGTATTTCCTTTGGCTCCACGCCTAAGTTTTCGGGGCCGAAAGCCACATCGTCCTCAACGACGGTAGCAACTATCTGATTGTCGGGGTTCTGAAAAACCATGCCTACGGTGCGACGTATGTCAAACGTCAGTCCGTTGTCGGCGGTATCCATGCCGTTTACCGTAACCTTGCCCGTCTGCGGCACAAGGATTGCGTTGCAGAGCTTCGCGAGCGTCGATTTCCCCGAGCCGTTATGCCCTAAAACGGCGACAAAGCTGCCCCTTTTGATTGAAAGGGTTACATTCTTTACCACAGCGGGAGCGTTGACAATCTCGCTGTCGTACGCGAAGCTGACGTTATTGAATTCGATTATGTTTTCGTTCATTTTACATTCCTGTGATTACATATTACGCCGTCCATATCGAGCTGGCGCCGCACGGGAGGACAAGACCGTTCTGCGTAACCCTTAAACCAAGCTCGTCGCCCTCTACGCTTCCGCCGCGCTCGGGCACGAGTATCGAATGGAGTATATAGTTCATAACGGTCGGCGAAAGCCCCGTGGTGTATGAATTTAAAAGCAACATTAGTGGCTCGTCGCTCAGAAGCCCGACGCAAAGCTTTACGAAGGAGAAAATCTCGTTTTCAAGCTGCCATATCTCGCCGCCCGGACCTCTGCCGTATGACGGCGGGGCCATTATTATGCCTTCATATTTATTGCCGCGCCTTATTT
>DCUB01000017.1 GCA_002329365.1 Ruminococcaceae bacterium UBA1425 | reverse complement strand
GACAGGTCTTAGCCCAGAATGACAGGTCTTCGCCCAGAATGACACGTCCTTTTCCTTTTGTCATCCTGAGGCACAACGCGACGAAGGAGCTTGCGATATAAAGCTTTTTACAGCCTGCGGAACGGTCAGGGCCGTTCCTACACTGTATCGTCTAAACTTGACTAAATGCCTTAATTGTAGGGGACGTCGCCCTCGACGACCCGTTTGTTGTCCCTATATATAGCGTGACACCGTGTGCGGCGTCCCTCACATCAATGGTTTCAGACACAAATGTACTTAGTCAAGATTATGGTGTTACGGATTACCACAATACTGCTGGAAGGTGCAATCTAAAATGAGTAACAAGAATAAAAAGAATGATAAAAACAAAAATCAGCAAAAGAACAAGAATAATAACAAATACCGCATAGTCAATCAGGCAAGCACTCAGGAAGACGGCTTCAACAGCCAGAAAAACAGCCCTTCAAATTCGATGCCGCGCTGATTTATATTAAAAGCACCGCTCCTTATGGTCCTGCCTGCAGCTTCCGAACTGCATACATCTGTAGCATATCTCGTTTTCAAGTGCTTCGCCGTCGAAGTATGCCTTTAAATTATCGAGCGTTGTCCGCGCTATGTTTTCAAGTGCCTCGCGCGTCAAAAATGCCTGATGCCCCGTAACTATTACGTTCGGCATCGACAGCAGCCGCGCCAATGTGTCGTCCTCAAGAACCTCGCCCGAAAAGTCCTCGAAGAAGATTTCAGTTTCCTCCTCGTATACGTCAAGCCCCACGGCTCCGATTTTATGGTCCTTTATTGCGTCTATAAGCGCTTCGGTGTCAATCAGCGCGCCGCGGGATGTGTTTATGATGTATACACCGTTTTTCATCAGCGAAAGCGCACTCGCGTCAATCATATGATATGTGTCCTTTGTTAACGGGCAGTGGAGTGATATAATGTCCGCCCTTTTAAAAAGCTCGTCGATTCCTACATATTCGATATTGCTGTCCGGCGTGGGGAACGGGTCGTATGCAATAACATTCATGCCGAAGCCCCTGCATATATCAATGAACACCCGTCCGATTTTGCCCGTGCCTACGACGCCGGCTGTTTTTCCGTGCAGGTCAAAGCCGATAAGCCCCGAAAGGGCAAAGTTATGTTCCCTTGTCCTGTTGAATGAGCGATGGATTTTTCGGTTAAGTGTGAGAATCAGCGCGAAGGCGTGCTCCGCCACGGCATACGGCGAATATGCGGGAACGCGCAGCACATGTACCTTTTCGTAAGCCGATTTTATATCGACGTTGTTATAGCCCGCGCTGCGCATTGCAATCACATGTATGCCCATTGAATCAAGCTTCGTTATTGTTTCTTTATCGACCGTGTCGTTAACAAAAGCAATGACTCCCTCACAGTCCTCCGCCATAACGGCGCTGTGCCCGTTTAGCTTTGTTTCAATGTATTTCAGCTCAAAGCCGTATTCCCGCGACAGCGCGTCAAAGTATATTTTGTCATACGGCTTCGCGTCGTAAAAAGCGATTTTTTTCATTCTCATGTCCTTTCAAAGGTGGATAAATTGTCAATAGCTTAGTCTTAACCATTTTAACGACTTAATTCAAATAACCGGATACGGCAGGGGCACACCCGATGTCAACGGGCAAAATATTTCAATAAAAGACCAACGTCTTGTCGCAGGGAACGGTCTTGACCGTTCCGCAGGCTGTGAAAAGCTTGCTATCGTAAGATCCTTCTGCGCGCTGCGCCTCAGGATGACAAAAGGAAAGAACCTGTCATTCTGAGCGAAAACCTGTCATTCTGAGCGAAAACATGTCATTCTGAGCGAAAACCTGTCATTCTGAGCGAAAACCTGTCATTCTGAGCGAAGCGAAGAATCTTTCCAGCACTTCCTTGACATTTTCGCCTATATTTTCAAAAGGGGCTTTATCAATACTTGAATTTCGAAACGGTCAAGACCGTTTCGAAAGGCTTTATGAAGCTTCGGACACGGCGCGCCGCATCCCTACAACAAGGTATTTTTTCCGGTCATATTCAAAACGTTTGACCTTACCCTACAAAGTACCGACCCCTGAACGCTCTGCGTCTTACAGGCCCCAGCTGCTGAGCTTGTATTTATCGGTATCCTCAAGACGGCGCATCTCGCTTAGGATTTCCTGTATGTCCTGCTCATTAAGCCGCTCGAAGCCGTCATAATAGCCTGTTTCCTTCGCCGGCAGATAAAGCGCCTCCGGCCACGTCTGCGTTTTCTGGTTTTCCGTTCTGGCGTAAAGATGAACGTGGAAAACAGGCTTTTTGCCCGCTTTGTAAGCCCAGTTTCCGTTTTCCTGATAGTTTATCCTTATAATCTCAACGCCGCGTTTTTTCATGCCGGCAATCATTGCCTCGCCCGTCAGCATCACAAGGCGAACAGCCTCTGTGGCTTCTTTCGGCGACAGCTCGCCCGTGCAGGAAATCTGCCTGTTTTTTGCCCTTACCCACATATGGCCGCCTTCTTCGCGCGGTATATGCGGCGCCCCCGGCACACATACCGTAAAGTTCTCTGTTTCAAATATTACTGTTTCAGCCATAATTGCCTCCCGAATTCCTTTATGTTCAAAGGTTATTTACGTTTTTGAGGGTAACATTTTTTTACTTCTGTGTCAATAACGAAAAACGGCGGGATTTTTGTTCCCGTCGTTTTTCATGTTTACGTTGTATATTCCCCGGAGCCGGTTTCAAGCCATTTGTCGCGCTCTGTCTTCAGCTTCTTTTTCTTTTTTCGCGACATGCCCTGCGCTATTGCCGGATATTCGTTGCCCGAAGCGGCCGTGGGCTGTATTTCATACGTTCCGTATTTGTTTACCTGCTCGTACACGTTTTCGGGTTGTGTTAAAAACGAGTCGGAGCTCGGCGTCGTTTCCTGCCTGTTTTTGCTTTTGTCATCTTTCATGGCTTTTCGCTTTTTCTCCCAAAACATCTTTTCCGTAACCTTGCTGTGAACCTGCGGAGCGGTCAAGACCGTTCCCTACACAATAAAGGCAGACATAATTCTGACTTTCAGCGTAGGCTTTCCACAGAAAAAAACGGAATCTGAAATTTTGCAATTGACCTTGAAAATATTTTCTGCTTGATTATCGTTTTTTATTCAAGTCGCAGAGAAAAGTGAAATAAAAAAAATATGGCTTATTCCGCCGGAAACATTCCGTAAAAGTGCATGATGTTCATATCCTCCGGCATTTCGAGACCGTGCGAGCCGAGTCCGCCGTCAATCTCGTGGCAGCCGTGGTCGGGAGCGAAGAACAGCGCCGTGTCGCGGTTTTTCCAATGTGACCTGATGCTTTCCGCGATTTGCTCAAAAACCTTTACGTTTGCTTTAAGCGCGTCAATCGCCTCCGTTCCCCAGGGCGAAAACTTGTGCATCATGCCGTCGTAATTACCGTTATAAAGAGCTATAAGGTCATGCTCATCCTTTTCAATCAGTTCAAGCGCCTTTTCGTTGCACTCGTCAACGGACGGATAAAAGAAGTAGTCCATCCTCCTTTCGAGGAATATTTTCGACATGCTGTCGCCCTCTGTCGCGACTATGACAGGCTTCTTACCCGCCCTTATGAGAGCGTCAAAAACGGTGTCCGTCTTTAATACCGGCTTTGTGTAGGACTGAATTCCGTGGATTGCGGGCAATGCCCCCGTATACATCGACGCGAAGCATACGGGAGTAACGGACGGCATTACCGTTTTAACAGGCAGACCGAGCTGCGTGTTTTTTAATACTCCCCCGAACAGAGACGTGTATTTTTGAAATATCCACATTGCGACAGCGTCGGGGTTATACATAAACACCCTGTCGGCCCTCGCTTTGCCGAACGCCCTCTGAGCGATTTCAAGGACATGGCTTATCGGTTTTCCGGCGCACTTCGGGCTTTCCGCGCCGAGAAGCGCAGTTATTGTCGATGCTGTGCCTGTTATGCTTATTGAATTGAATTTTTCATTTTCCATTGTTTTCTCCCGATAAAATTTTTTTCAGAAAAATGCTTGACTTTATCAAAAAAAGTGTTATACTATGCTCGTATTCAAGATAATTACTTTGTTCTCACATTTTTTTGCAGATCATTGATAGTTAGATGATTTGTACAAAATTGTGAGTTTTTTGCTATATTGGATACAAATAATTTTTTAGGAGGTACCTATGTATAACGGTACTGTAAAATGGTTCAATTCGGAAAAAGGTTTCGGGTTTATTTCAAACGACAACGGCGGAGATGATGTTTTCGTTCATTTTTCGTCAATAGTCAGCCAGGGCTACAAGTCATTGGAGGAAGGTCAAAAGGTTACTTTTGATACAGAAGTCGATCCGAAAAACCGAAACAGAATGAGAGCCGTAAACGTCAGCATTTCAATCGAGTAGGATGCTACCCATTA
>DCUB01000023.1 GCA_002329365.1 Ruminococcaceae bacterium UBA1425 | reverse complement strand
AATGGGTAGCATCCTACTCGATTAATACTGTACAGTTAACTCTATTCGTTGCTGTTTTCCGCGAAATCCTCATAGCTTCTTAAAACCCCGGGATTGCTCGCGAGAAAACGGTTAAAGCAGTCAAACCTTTGAAGCGTAGTTACGGATATGTCGTGCTCAATAAGTTCCGTGTCGGCAAGAAGACTCTCGCTTACACCGAGGTTTTTCAAAAAGGTTTCAATAATCGTGTGACGCCTCAGAAGATACTCTCCCATCTCCCTGCCCTTAGGCGTCAGGGAAATGAACTCATATCTCCTGTAATCGACAAGCCCCGCTCTGCTTAAATTCTGCACCATTTTAGTTACGGAAGGAGCCGCAACGTTCAAAAGCCCGGACAACGCGCTGACGCGGATGTAACCACCGCCGGAACAACTGCGGTATATCATTTCCAGATAATCCTCCATAGCGGAGGTCAGGCCTTTTTCACGGCTTCCCTTTTCCATGCGCTGGTATCCGCGGACTGTATGGAACTTTGAAATTTCATCCATTTAATATATCACCCCGCATTTTTACCGCGACAGGTCCCGTACTATCAATATTCCGCGGCGGGGTGTTATATTCAGCCGCGAAAGGCAAATTATAACATAAACTGCGGATATCTTTCGTCTGAATAAATATCAGTAATTCCGTTTTCGCACACGATTAATTTCATAAGCTCAAGCGAGTTACGACGATAACCGAAGCCCGCGTGATGATAGTAGCGGAAAAACCACGAGGTTTCCGGGAACATGCAGGTGGAGGCGTCTATTTCATAGTCGGGCGATATGTGGTTGTGGGAAGGGTCGGTGCAGACGGGGTTTTCGCTTACATAGCCGTCGCCGAGTGTCTGACCAAGATTAGCGACCGTCGCGCCGAGGCTTGAGGAATATGTCGGAACGATGGTGTCGGAGGAAACGAGACTTGCGTTTACAAACCAGTCGCTGTCGCAAAACTGGTCAAGCGGCAACGAGTAGCCGGAAAGCGTAAATACCTTTCCGCCCTTTTCGACGATATCGTCAAGGTTGCTTTTTAAGTTTTCGCGCGCTTCCATCAGGCGGTCTACCTCGGCGCGTTTTTCGTCGTCGCACTTTCGCATAAGGTAGGCGGCGCGCGCCTGCCGGTAATATGAAAGCGGGCAAAGCCCCCAGATTGTCGTCGAGACAATCGAGTCGTTCAGACCGAACAATATGGCGTCGCAGAGCGTATCAAGGTTTCTTTTGTTAACAACAAGTCCTAACAGGAAGCCTATAAGCTTTTCGACGGGCTTCGGAACGGAAATGAAGTCGAAAAGCGTTTCCTTTAACGCCTCGGGTGAAGAGATAACAGTCAGGTTCTTTGTTAACAGCTCGCCTATGATATCTGTGCCGTCTGCCGCCGCCACCATAAACACAATCTTTTTAATAAGCGAATGGCTCTCAGGGTAAAGGTCGAGGTAAAGCTCCGCCACGGTGCCGCCGAGGCTTATGGGGCAGAGGATAATTTCCGAATAGCCGTCGCGCCCTATTACTATGTCCTGTATAAAATCGTTAAGACCGTCGGCGGCCGCGCGGACGCTGCCGAAATCGTCGTAATTATAAAGATAAGTCTGGTCTCGCATCTCATCTAAGGATGAAAGGTCCACGTAGTACGAAAAATAGTAGTAATCATCCTCGTCATATTCGGAAAGCGGCTTGTCGAAAACAACGGGCTTTACCGTGTGGTTCTTTTTGTCGAAGCCGGGAAGCAGGCTCCCGACGGTTTTCGCGACGGCTTTTGAAAGCCCGATATTCATATTTGTCATAGAGGACATGAGCAGAGAGCCGGCAAGTCCGGGCAGTGACGGGGCAAGGGCGCCGAGGTCAAAAAACAACTTTGTGTCGCTGACGCGGACTCCGTCCCTGTCGTAGACGCTCACGGAGTTCATGGACAGACCGGGAATCATGACAATAGCCGTATCGTCGTCAAGATAAGGCTCGTTGCCGGCATACGCGGTAAATGTAACCGACGACGCGAGAATGCAAACAACAAGGAACGCCGAAATGAATTTTCTTAGCTTCATAACAATTGCCCTTTCCGTTTTATTGTATTAATATGTTAACAAAACAATTACGGCTAAGTCTTAATGATGCGTTACAGGGCGTACGCGGATATAACCGTGTACGAAACAGAGCACAAGTTCTTGTCATTCTGGCGCAGGCTATTGTCATTCTGAGCGAAGCGAAGAATCTTATTGGACAGGGTTAGATCCTTCGGCGCTTCACGCCTCAGGATGACAGGGGGAGAGCGTACGCCTCAGGATGACAAAGAGGGGAGCAAAAGCCGCCGTCAATCCTTTCGTTTTTTGCGGATTTCCTTCCTGACGGCGTCAAGAGCATCGGTATAGCTTATTGAACGCATCTGCGAATATGTTTTTATGATTCTTGCCGGAATTGACGAGGATATTTTAGCGATAATTTCACGCGCGTGCTCGTTTTCCTGTATCCTTTCGGCTATGTCGGCACTTTTTTCCTCCGTAAAGTTGATTCCGAGCTGCACGCGCTCCTCGATAAACCGCTGGAATTTCAAAAGCCGGTTTGTAAGCTGAACCATGCCCGATACGGTAAGGGTTATATCGGCTATAAAAACGGTGTAAAAAATGAAGGCGGCAGCATTTACGGCATAAACGGGAACATAGCCTATAATCCTCTCCACCGCGGGATGGACAGCCTTTATAAGCAGCGTTACGCAGGCGCCGAAGGCAAGCGAGGAGCTGAGGCAAACCCTTCCGTTTATGTTAAGAAACGCTTTTCTATAATCCCACCATGTTGCGTGGAACAGCTTTTCGAGCATGTAGTGCGTAAAGTATTCAAGCAAAGTGCAGGCAATCAGCCCTATTATGAAAATAAGCCACCATTTATCAACGCGGTTGTACATGGCAAGGATGCAGAACACGGCGCCAACGCCGTATATAGGGCACAAAGGTCCGAACAGAAATCCCCTGTTTACCAAGCGCTTTTCACGCACGGTAAAAAGAATTGTTTCCCAAAGCCAGCCGATAAACGAGTATATGAAAAAACAGATAAGATATCGGACTATGCTATTCACCGTAAACACCTGCTTCTTTCAGAATCCTTTCGTAAACAGGCACAAATTTGCCGCTTGTCTTTACTATGTCGGCGATTGCGCAGTACTTGTCAAAAAAGGTGACGACATATGTTTCTTTGTGGCGGGGCAGGCTTATTGTCATCGGCCACATATGCTTTCTTATGATTTCTTCCTCAAGCGGATTTATTTCAAAAAAACGCTTTGCATTCTCAAGCGACTTCTTTGGGTGGTAATACGCGTGAAACTCGTCGTGCTTTGTGGTGTACCAGTTATAAAGAAAAAAGTCGTGCAGCAGAGAGCCTGTTACAAGGCTTTTGATATCAAGCTTTGAGTTGCGGAATGCGCGGAAGCAGCAGAACGAAACATAAACGCTGTGAAACAGGCAGTCTGTTTTTCCGTGAATCGGATAATCGCGCATTTCCAAAACGGACGGTTGCCTTAAAACAGGCGCGACGATTTCGCAGTATTGTTTTATCAGTAAATCCTTTTCTGTTTTTATCATGTTTATGACCATTCCTTT
>DCUB01000047.1:52648-52773 GCA_002329365.1 Ruminococcaceae bacterium UBA1425 | reverse complement strand
ACCGCTACACTCGGAATTCCGCTTGCCTCTGATCCACTCAAGACCGGCAGTTTCAATGGCAATTCATGGGTTAAGCCCATGTATTTCACCACTGACTTGCCGACCCGCCTACGCTCCCTTTACAC
>DCUB01000047.1:51703-52621 GCA_002329365.1 Ruminococcaceae bacterium UBA1425 | reverse complement strand
ACCGCGGCTGCTGGCACGTAGTTAGCCGTGGCTTCCTCCTCGGCTACCGTCATTTCTTTCTTCACCAAGGACAGAGGTTTACAATCCGAAAACCGTCTTCCCTCACGCGGCGTTGCTGCATCAGNNTGGGCCGTGTCTCAGTCCCAATGTGGCCGTTCAACCTCTCAGTCCGGCTACCGATCGTCGACTTGGTGAGCCGTTACCTCACCAACTATCTAATCGGACGCGAGCCCATCTCTAAGCGATAAATCTTTGGTATCTTGGCCATGCGACCATGATACATCATGCGGTATTAGCATCCCTTTCGGAATGTTATTCCCCACTTAAAGGCAGGTTGCTCACGTGTTACTCACCCGTTCGCCACTAACTTTATTCAGCTTTGGGCCGAAGCCCGCCGCTCAATAAAGTCCGTTCGACTTGCATGTGTTAGGCACGCCGCCAGCGTTCGTCCTGAGCCAGGATCAAACTCTTAAGACTTTGTATCACAAGAGACCTTTCAGCCTCACTGTAATCTGTAAGCCTTGACTGGCTAAAAAATTTCGCAAATTCCGCTTCCTAAAAAGCTCATCCGCGAATTACTGTAAGAGTACTACTCTCAAATTTTAACAAGGGTTCCCTTTGCTGCTCCAAAATTAGCCTGTGAAAACAAACCATTTCCCTTAAACAGCTAAAAAGAATGTTGTTCAATTTTCAAGGTCCAGGGNNATCAAACTCTCTAAAAATTGTATCAATACGCCGCTATACCGCCGTTCCCGACAGCCTCGGCACATCAATCATTCTCAGAGCTTTAATCGCTCATTTCAAGCACTTGGCTTGTTTGCTTTTTAATTCGTGTCACGAATTACTGTACGCGGATTTCTCCGCGAAACTTTAAAAGAATCTTAAGGGTTTTGCTTTTGATCGTTGTTTAATTTTCAA
>DCUB01000047.1:0-51693 GCA_002329365.1 Ruminococcaceae bacterium UBA1425 | reverse complement strand
TCAACTCATTTTTATAATTTTTTTCAACCTTTTTCTGTTATTTTTACCACGATATTTTATCGATTTTCCGATTGTTTTATATACCACAATATATACTGATTTTATTACGGTACACCACAATAAAAAGTGCGCGGTTTTTGGGTATTTATTATTCACATAAACTATGATTTCGGAAAGTTACGCCTCCAGTGAAACAGATACTGCTGCGCTATGCCCTGATAACCGTCAAAGCAGGCGGGCAGACCTTTTGGGTACAGCTCGTCCAGAACGCGCTTCATCCACACGTCCACGGGGAACGCCTCGGCTCTCCCGCAGCCGTAAAGCAGCGTACACTCCGCAACCTTCGGTCCGACACCTTTTATCTTCATCAGCTCGGCGCGGGCCTCCTCTATGGGCATTATTTCAAGCTCGTCAAGCCTTACCTCGTCGCTCGCCGTTTTTTGCGCGGCGTCTATTATGTATTTTGCTCTGAATCCGCAGCGCAGAGGCGAAAGCTCCCGTTCGTCAAGCCGCGCCAAATCTTCGGCTGACGGGAAGGCATAATCACCGCCGCCGAGGCTTTCGCCGAAGCCTTCACACAGCCTTGATATTATGCCCTTTATGCGTGGTATATTATTGTTTTGCGAAATAATGAACGAACAAAGCGTTTCCCACGGCTCCTGCCTGAGAACACGAATGCCGCTATACATAGCTATCGCCGATTTCAGGTAGTCATCCTCCGAAAATCTTTTGCACAGCGACGCGTAATCGCGGTCGAAATCAAAATATCGTTTCCACACTTTTTCAAAGTCGTCCTTGCTTTCGGAAAACAACACAAATCCGCCGTCGGTCACTTTTATGCCAAGCTTCCTCCCGAAGGCGATGCCGCGCCAGCAGCCGTCCTCGTTCACCGTCCAGCGGAACGCCTGTCCGCAGTCAAGCGTAAGCGCCGGATCAAAGCAATCGGTGTGCCCGAGCACCGACCCGTCCGGGGTATACAGAGTAAGCATTGTCATTAACCTCATTTTCTTTGCATATAATATAGTTTAATGGATAATTGTGTAAAAAACTGTAACCGAATTTTAATACGGTGTAAAGCGGCAAAAACGCCCGGTAATTAAAAAACGACTTTTATTAAGTTATTCACAGCCCGAATATCGTAAAAACAAGGCTTTCAACTGAACTTTTCAACATTTTCCACCGAGTTTTCCACAGGTTGAACTGTTGCCGATTATACAAACGGTAATATCACAAGCGCTGAATAAAAGATATAGGCTCAGGCAAAAATAACTTTGCCCGCAGAAAATACAGTGGTTGAAAGGAAAAATAATATGATGATAAAAGGCGTTAACCGACAGGTTGTGGAGATTACGCAGACAGACTGCGAATATTTTGAACGTATACTTTATTTTGTTAAGCCGGAATACGCGTCGGTAAGCGAGGGCAAGCTTCGCGAACGCGCCGGAATGATGAGCACCGCCGGATTCCCGCCGCCGACTAAGCTGCGCCGCAGCCGCTTACTATTAGCGTTGAAGCTCGCCGCCGCCGCGTGCTGCGGAGCGCTTGTCTGCGGACTCGTGCTTACGCTGTTTTAGCAACCAACCGCAGAACATCAATAATTATATAAAAGTTTAAACATGCTGCCTTACGCTTAGCGGAGAGGCGGCTGTTGCTTTTTAACCTTTCAAGTACTTTAGCACAAAAAAGTTAAAATGTCGACAAAAAGTGGTTGTGACGAAACACGAAATTTCGTCACAGCCACTTTTATGTTCAGAACTCCATTGATTAAGGTCGTTATTGATGATTATCCCTTACAAGAATCGTTCCGTCATCATATATTTCAAGCACCCTGTCGCAGTACTTCAGCATTGAACGGCGGTGTGTAATAATCAGGCATGTACATCCGATGCAGCTTTCGGTAATGTTTTTCAGAACCTGCGACTCTGTGCTTTCGTCAAGGGCGCTTGTCGCCTCGTCAAGAATCAGCAGAGGTCTGTTGCGGATAAGCGCTCTTGCAATAGCGATACGCTGAGCCTGTCCCTCCGACAGTCCGCCGGCATTTTCCGAGAGCATCGTGTCAAGCCCGTCGGGGTTTCTTCTGACAAAATTCTCCGCGCCCGCCATACGAAGTGCGCCGTAAAGCTCGTCGTCGGAGGCGTCGTCCTTGCCTGTAAGCAGGTTTTTCCTTATTGTTCCGGAAAGCAGTGTGTTTCCCTGCGGGACATATGATATGAAGCGTCTTGACGACGGAGTGACGGCTTCGGCGATGCCTTGCCCGACCGTATAATGTATACTTCCCGTGTCGGGCTTGACAAGGGCAAGCAGCAGCCTGATAAGCGTTGTTTTTCCCGCGCCGGAGCTGCCTACAACGCCTACCCGCTCGCCGGGCTTTATGATGACGCTTACATCCGAAAGCACCTTTTCCGTTTCATATGTAAAGTCGACATGTTCTATTGTGATGCCGACGCTTTCGGGTATGTTTTCTTTACCGTCATAAATTTCGTTTTCTATATCGGAGACCTCTCTTATTCTTTTGGCCGCGATGAGCATGCCGTAAAACTGCGGAATAATGTTTGTAAGACCGTTAACAGAGCCTTGCACCTGAGAGACAAGCGATATAAAGACCGTAAGCGTTCCATATGTAATCGAGCCTTTCGATATGCGATAAGCGCCCCAGCAGAAGGCAATGACATACCCGAGACTGTAAATTGCCCGCATAAGCGCGCCCATCAAAGCGCTGAGGCGCGAGCTCCTGAAAATGGCGGTAAGTCTTTTTTTGCGCATTTCGTTTATGGCGGCTTCGTTGTCATCCTCGCGCTGAAACGCCTTGATTACGGTAAGGTTTTCAAGATTTTCCTGCATGAACGCTCGGTATTCGGACTCGTTTTCGCGCAGAAGCGTTTGATATTTTTTATACCTCTCCCTGAAAAACATCGCGCAAAGCGCGCCTATGGGGCCGAGGATGAGCGCGAAAGCCGCCATTGCTTTGTCGTAATAGAATAAAATGCAAAAAGCAATAACAAGCTGTAAAGCAGTTAGAATGATGTTCGGAAAAAAGGATATCAAAGTGCCGGAAAGCGAGCCGACGTCGCTTGTAAGGCGTGTTATAAGGTCTCCGCTGTGGAATTTTGAAATGTCCTGCCATGTGCTGCGCTGAATGGTGCTGAACATTTCGGCGCGTATCCCGAATGAAAACTTTTCGTTTATATAGTCGCCTAATATTCTGCTGCCGACGCCAATCAGTATGGATATTAAAGTTGCAAAGCACATATATAGTATGTTTCGCACGCTCAGATTGCCTGTTGTGGCGCCGTCGACTACATACTTGCCGATAATAGTGCCGGCGTACGAGATGATAAGCGAAACAAAGCTTATCGCCATCATAATGAATATGCTGTTTTTATAGCGCGACGTAAGACGGAGCATCCACCTTATGTAGTCGCTCGTATCTCCCCAGTTTTTAAAAATATTGAAAAGCTTTTTCAGTTTTTGCTTCATGATTTTTTCTCCTTATTCAGCTTCCGCTTTATAAAACGCAAAGCCGAACCCAGCTCCTTCAGAAACCTGTTGCCGTAACAGCAAATATTGTATATAAGCCGCGCAAGCCCCGGACATTTTATACGCATCAGCATGAACAACGTCATTGCCCTGCGCCATGCGCCCTTGTCGCAGGATATCTCCCTGCCGTTTCTCACAACCGAGGGAACGAATGCAACCGCCTGCTCCCTTTTGATATTATGCTCGAGCGTGTACTGCGCATCTCCTATGAACTGCATGACGCCGTTTTTGTCGACGGAATATACACGGTGCATGATATAAGAGCCGTTTGTCCGTCTGAAAAGTATAATATCGCCGCGCCGCACCGGCCGGCCTATAAGCGGAGCAAAGGTGACGCTGTCGCGCGTGTCGAGAAGAAAAGGATACATGCTGTTTCCGCGGACTTTTATCCGGACAGTCTGCCCGCTTTGGAGCGAATCACTTATTAACGGCATAAGCTCGCTCATGTAAACAGAAAAGCCTTTGTCGCTTATGTTCAAAGAAGCATACCTCCGCTGTGTTTGTCGCCGTACATCGCAAGCGCGTAGCCTGTTCCGGCAAAGCCCTGCATAAGCCCTGAGTTGATATCGCAGGTATCAATGGGGTGAACAGCATTAAGTATATCACATTTCAGCCTGCTTTCAAGACCTTTATATATATCGGGAATATTTACACCGAGGTATGAGCCTGCCATTATTTTTGACGCGTTGCCGCAGCAAAGGCAGTCGCGCTTCGAGGACTTCTGCGCGAGCAGCCTTTTTGTTATGTTTCCAATATCTTTTCTGCATATCCTTACAATGACTTCGTTATCCGTATATTCCTCTATTCGCCTGCGCGACATTCCTATGCCGGGCGCACCGGAGCACCAGCCGTCCATGAAGCCGTTTTTTTGAGGATTGCGCAAATCACGCCAGTTGTTTTCACCCTTGTCATAAAAGCTGTTTTCATATTCGAGCAGTGAAATTATTTTGTCGTCATAAAGTGTTGTGCCGAGAGCCTTTTGTACGGCGGCGAGCGCTAACGCAGCGCCCGACGCCCCGTGAGCGACACCCGTCAGCTTCGGCTCGTATGAAATAAGATTCGGAAGAAGTAGCTTTGCAAGCCCTTCGTAAACTTCCTTCGGCAGCTTCGGGAGGCACAGTGCTATGCCCAAAGCGCCGCAAAGCAGGTCTCCTATATCGCTTTTTCCCGACAAATCAACCGTGACATCGGAAGCGATTTTCACGGCATCATCATAAAAAAGCTTTTCTCCCGTCAGCTCCGAAATGTGGATAAGCGAAAGGATGTGACCGCTAAAGCCGTTTTGAACGGAGCAGCCCATAAGGCTCGTGACGACAGTTCTTTTTTCCGTTATTAGCCGTCTGCACGGCTCGTAATGCTCTTTTAGCTTGCGCAGCGTATCTTTATTGCCTGTTTTATTGTAAACCGCAGCATAGCAGCATAGAATACCGAGCAGACCGTCGTAAAGCCCGAGCCCCGCGCTTTGAAGATACACGTTTCCGTCGCCGGATGGCCGGAGCGCCATCCATCTTGAGGTGATACTACTTAAAGAGCGGCTTTCAAGGGTGTTTATGATGATATCATATATGCTTTCGCCGCAAACAGGTTGCGCCAGCCGTTTGCCGACCGGCCGCACAGCCGAAAGCGACTGAGATATTATGCGCCTTTGACATTCCATATCTTCTGCGCTCAGCGACCCGATTCTTTTTTTCGCAGACATAACGGGAGAGTCCAGAAGAAAACCTTCAAGCACCTTTCCGTTTTCGTCGCAAAGGTCTGTGGAGCAGCCGAGGGAGTAGAAATACGGAATGTCACCGCGCAATATGCTGTTTACTTCGGACCGGAATACAAGGTATGCCTTCCGAAGCCTGTCGGGGTCGGTGTCGTTTTCGTACGCGCGGCGAAGCAACGCTTCTGTAAAGCTTTTTGCCTTGTCAGCGTCAAGCTTTCTAACAAGCTCCGATATCCGGGCATATGTTTCCGTCGGACGCAGTATCTGGCGGAATCCGCACCCCGAAAACAGCCCGGTAAGCGTTAAAAGCTTCTCTTTATGCGACAGCGCGAAGGAATACACCTCGGTGAAGCCTTCAAGCACTTCCCTCTCAAAGTCATATATATAAACGTTTTCGCCGTTGTAGGTAAGGATATTCCGTGAATTATCATTAAAGCCGGTCAGTCCGCCGCAATCCGCCACGGCGCCGTTTGACGCAATCCAGTTCGGAAGCAGATGCGATTTAAGCACGGACTGTGTCAAGGTGTTATGCTTTACATGCGGAGTGCCATCGTTAACCCTGCCGGAAAGAAGCGTTTCAACATCTACAAGAACGGGGGAATCCTTGGAGGCAATAACGTTTTCAATATGTAAATCGGTTGAGCCGAGAATGTAA
The DNA here is from genome assembly GCA_002329365.1 of Ruminococcaceae bacterium UBA1425. Classification (GTDB taxonomy): domain Bacteria; phylum Bacillota; class Clostridia; order Oscillospirales; family Acutalibacteraceae; genus UBA1425. The sequence goes on along the minus strand of DCUB01000047.1, from coordinate 45,790 downwards.
GCAATAAAAATCAACGCGCCGCACCGCCTGCAATACAGGATGACGTCGTCAATACTTTCCGCAGCGTCATTTTTCACTATTTCGGCATTGTGCCAGTCGCTTCCCTCGTCAAGTATTTTTACACAGCGCGGAGTAAAAACAAAGCCTTCCTGCCGAAGACCGAGCAGAAAAGCTTCAAGGGCATGTTCAACCGCCGCGTTCCGCGGTTTACGGATGTATTCTGATGAATTGTCTTTGACAAGCTCGACACTTTTCCCGCCGCTGTGACTGTCTCCCATCACAACACGTTCGTCAAAAGCCACCGAAATCACCTGCAATTAATTCTTTGGCGTTTTTGCCTTTAAATACTCCGCTTCGAATTTCGCGGCTTCTTCGGGATGAAGCACCTTATAGCACATCCGCGGCGACGGCTTGCCGAATTCGCCCACGTCGCAGTAATGCGCGGCAATGCACTTCTTGCAGTGAAGCCTGTGGATACAGTTCTGACATTCTACTATCTGTGGTACGGAATCAGACCACGCGACAATGTTTTCCCAGCTCTTTTTTACTCCCTTTTCGAGCGGATATTCTTTATGCGCTTCAATCATAATGCAGGGCTGCATTTCGCCCTTCCAGTTTATAATGCAGCTGTTTCTGCCCGCGTTGCAGGGAATGCCTTTTTCAATAACCGGGTTGTCTGTTGAGGGAACAATTTGGTTTTCCGGTGAAATAACGTCGCCGGCATCCTTATAATCGATTCCCTTTCTTTCGCACCAGATTCTTTTTGACACGCGCAGATACTCATCATGATCGCCGTGGAAATTGTCAATGACTTCGTCGTTGCATCTGTTGAAATTAATAAGGAAATCGGTATATTTAAACTCTAAATTCTTTTGCTTTGAAAATTCATAGCAGGCTTCAAAATCATAGACATTGTTTTTGCCGGCTGTAAACTGAAGCTCAAGAGGTATTCTTTTATCGAGCAGTCTTTCGATGTTTTCGCGGACAATATCGTAGTATTTACCGTTGCCGCAAAATTTTTCGTATGTCTCGGGCGACGCGCCGTAAAGCGTCATAAATACCTTTTGCGGAGGTTTTTTGACAAAAAGCTCAAGAATCTTGTCGGTGATATTCGAGCCGTTTGTCATTACGGTCATTAAAATACCCTTGTCATATATGTAGCTGTAAATATCGCAGAAATCGGGATGAAGCGTGCATTCCCCGCCCGTAAGCGTACAGTTAAGCGCGCCCATTTCGGCAAGCTGGTCGGCAAGGCCGCGCCAAATCGAAAAGGGCAGTACAGACCCGCCGCTTTTTTTCAGTTCTTCAGCCGTCATGCGTATATAGCAGATTTCACATCTGAAGTTGCATACAGGCGTCAGCTCGAAGGTAAAGTTGAGCAGGACTCTATTGTCAATTGTGTTTTTTGAAATAACCTTGCTGAATCTGTCAAGCGTCGGTTTTCCCGTTGAAAGCGCGTCAAAAATCCAACCCATACAGCATCAGCCTTTCACGTCAACCAAATCGTTCTCAACCATTTTGTCAATAAATTTCACGGCATCATCGTGCGCCGTCGTGACGTCAAGTGAATATTTAACAGCAAGCGCTTTTGTAAGCTCCTCAATACCGACTTCCTTTTTAAGCACATCCCAAAGAAAAGCTCCCGATTCATTGAAAACGAGCACGGCGCTGTAGTCTATGGACATCGTGCCCCTCGGAATAACTAAAAAATCATCGGCGACCTTTTTCATCTCGAAGCAATCTTTTCTTTTATATACCATGTTAAGCGCTCCTTTTACAGCTTCATAATTCCCGCCGAACAGACATCCGTACATAACCTTGACCGCGTCCTCAGATACGGTGCATTTCAGCGTGTAAACCGGTATTTTTTCGACAAGCTTTTTAGTGTTTGCGATAAACAGCCGCTCGATTTCCTCAGATATGGGATATACATAGTTGTTAAGATAGACCTTTGAAAAAGCCTCCGCTTCGGAGAGCAGTAATGCCTCGTTGACGTCTGCCTGTTCGACAAATACAATCGCCTTAAGCGGCGCGCAGCTGTTTATATAGCAGCGCTCTTTGCCGCTCCATGGGGAGCCGTGAACAACGACATCATCCTTGTCCATGAGAACGCACGGCTGGTCAAAATTAAGCGCCCATGCTTTAAGATGCCTGTTCCAAAGCCCTGCCTGCGTGCTTTTGCCGGCGCCGGACATGCCGCAGAACAAAATCCCGCTGCCGCGGTGAATCACGGCGGCGGAATGCATCAGAATATTGCCCGTAGCAATCATCCTGTATTTGTACGCAAGAAGCAAAAGATTCAAAGCGTCAAATTCAACGGCGGAGTTCTCATTTTTTTGCGGAATATACACATCGGCTTTCTGATAATCATCGTACAGCCTCAGATAAACGTTGTTCAAAGAAAAAACAATGCCGGCGTCGCTTTCATAAAAGCAGTAGCCGTTTACTGTCTGCACCGGTCTGCCGACGGAAAAAGGAATGGATGACTTTTCAAAAAAGGAAACAACAAAACCGGGCAGCATATCAGCAGAACCCGAAGAAAACCTGACAAACTGCCTTTCGATTTTATCGAATTGAAGTGAAGGGCAAGCGTTACGGAAAAAGAACATTCAAAAAGTCACATGTTACGGCAAAAGTGTTGAATAGCACCCGTCTCCCCAGCCTAACGAGATGTATGTGTCACCTTCAAACGCATAATCGGGCGTGCCTTCACACGGAGCGATGTACCTCCAGATACCGAACTCATCCATAGGGCAACCGGTCTGCAGATAATTTGCAAAGACATCCTTTACATTGACGTCAACTTTTACAAAATCAGGGGATTGATACATAGCAACACCTCCGGAAAATTTACATTGACAGCTTGGTGATTGAACACCCTCACCAAGCTGTCTTGCAATATTGACATTAGTCCATCTCGCAGGGTTGTTTTAAAACCAGTTTTGCCAAAAGCGAACGCCTCTGAGCTTCCTGACGCTCTTCAACGGTCATGCTTAACCATTCTTCCTGTGTGTATGCTCCGCCTGCGATTTCGTCGAGTATATCGTCAGTAAGTTCTACGCCGTTTTCAGTTGCTACCTTTTTGATTTCTGAAAGGGGAGGTAATTTTTCACTCATCGTAATATCTCCTTTAGTTTAATTTGTCAAGCTTTCGTGCTTGCAACTGTTTATACGTCTTAACCGCGAAACTGTTAGACACCCGAAAATAATTTTTCAACATACACCCTATTTTATGTCATATCAACACGCTAAGCGGTAAATGTCAATATGTTTTTTTGTGTTTTTTCTATACAATTATTTTAGTACTTTTCTCTGTTATATTTCGCTCTTAACGGAAATTATTTTATTTTGTTACTTGCCGTTTTGCCTTCAATGCGATAAAATAAAAAATGACAGATGCGCATGCAAAGGGACAAACGACAATGCCGGTGTTAACAGATTAAGGAAATATTGTTGACTATGCCAGAGCCACGAAGAAGGGAACGCATTCATGCGTTTTGCAGACTGTCGGGAAAGTTTTGCTAAATTTTCACTGTTTCGTATATTAACAAAAGTTCCTTCGGTGCGTTGCCCCTCAGGATGGCAGAACAGGATACAAGCCTTGACATAATTGCAGGGACACGGCGCGCCGTGTCCGAGGTTTCACGAAACCGTGCGGAACGGTCAAGACCGTTCCCTGCGCGATATTTCCAAAATCTCATTATCGACGGCAACCTTTTTATTTATTACCTGAAAACCAATATGCTCTGCGCAATAATATAAAAGGAGAGAATTCAATGTCACCTGATTACAAAGTCCGCAAAACACCCGGCGACACCTCTTGGTTCACACAGGACAGATTCGGCATGTTTATCCACTGGGGGCTTTACGCGATGCCGGCAAGGCATGAATGGGTAAAGAACCATGAAAAAACGCCCGAGGAAAAATACGACAAATATTTCAAGTATTTCAACCCCGACCTTTACGACCCGAAGGAATGGGCAAGGGCAGCGAAAAACGCCGGGATGAAATACGCCGTGCTTACCTCCAAGCATCACGAGGGTTTCTGCCTTTTCGACTCGAAGTTCACCGACTATAAGTCGACAAACACGCCCTGCGGCAGGGACCTTGTAAAGGAATATGTCGAAGCGTTTCGCGCCGAGGGGCTTCGCGTGGGGTTTTATTATTCGCTCCTTGACTGGCATCACCCCGAATTCCCCATCGACAGCCTTCACCCGCGCAGGGACGACGAAAACCGCGAGGAGCAAAACAAGGGACGCGACATTAAAAAATACGCGCAGTATATGCGCGACCAGGTCACGGAGCTGCTGACGAATTACGGGAAAATCGATATCCTCTGGTTTGATTTCTCTTACGGTGAGAAGGGCAAGGACGAGTGGGAGGCCGAAAAGCTTATTGCCACGGCGCGCGCTATTCAGCCCGATATCATAATAGACAACAGAACACAGATAGAGCAGGACATCTGGACTCCCGAGCAGGTGCAGCCGCGCGAATGGGTGCGCGACGACAACGGAAACCTCGTTGTCTGGGAGCTTTGCCAGACCTTTTCCGGCTCATGGGGCTATCATAGAGAGGAGTCCACATGGCTTTCGCCCGAGATGCTTGTGCGTATGCTCGTCAACACTGTTTCATGCGGCGGAAATCTGCTATTAAACGTCGGCCCGACTGCAAGGGGTTATCTTGACAGCAGAGCCGTCGCCGCTCTGGAGGCTATCGGCGGCTGGATGAGATACAATTCCCGCGCCATTTACGGCTGCACGCAGTCGGAATTTAAAGCGCCGCCCGACGTCCGTTACACGCAAAAAGGCAACAGGCTTTATGTACACCTATTCGCCTATCCGTTCAGATACGTCTATCTTCCCGGTCTTGCGGGCAAGGTGGATTACGCGCAGTTCCTTCACGACGCTTCCGAGGTGTTTTACGGCAACGAGGAGAACGGCGAGCTGAGAATCGATCTGCCGCGAGTCATGCCCTGCACGCTTGTGCCCGTTATTGAGCTGTTCCTTAAGGATTGAGTTGTGGCGGGAGCCGCGTCCCGCCTTATGATAACGAATACGGTTACAGTTAATTAAAATCTGTATCAAAACCGGTTATACGGAACGGTCTGGACTGTTCCCTACACTATGTTGATTCATTATTTGCTTTGAAAACAATATGTAGTGTTGTCTTGACCGTTCCGCAAGTTATTAAAAAACAGGGACACGGCGTGCCGTGTCCCTGCGTCAGTATAAGTTCGATTAGTTTTGCTAAACGCATGAATGCGTTTATACTTATTGTTTTTGCCGTCCTTACGACAGCTCTGCCGTTTATTCAGCAATCAATATAAAGGCTACGTATTTATATATTTGATTGAATTGTTTTCGGCATAGCTTTCGGCATACGAGCCGGACGGGCAATGAATCGTAAGACTGCTGCAGCCCTTGAACGCCTCCTGCCCTATTTCGGTTACCGAGGATGGTATAATAGCGGTTGTAAGACCAGAGCATCCGGCAAAGGCGTTTGAGCCGATATATGTCGTTCCGTTTTGCAGATTTATCGACGTCAGCTTTTCGCAGCCCGAAAAGGCGGAGCTGTCAATCTTTTTCACATTGCCGGGAATCAGAACGGTAGTAAGGTTTTTGCAGTCCGTAAAGGCGTTGGCGTCGACGGCGCTGATTTTTTCCGAAAGCGTCATGCGTTCAAGAGCGCTGCAGCCGTAGAAGCAGTTTGCCGGAATATACGTCACCTTTACAGGTATTGCGAAGCTCTTAAGTCTCTTACACGAGAAAAACATCCACTCGTTAAGAGCCGTCAGCTCGGAAGCCGAGGAAAACGTACATCTTTCAAGTGCTTCGCATTCGTAAAACAGCGATTTTCCGACATATGTCACGCCGTCGGGAATAGTAATAGCCGTCAGCGCGGAGCAGTTGGCAAACGCCCAGTCGCCGAGATATGTCACCGACGGCGGAATTACAATCCGGCTGAGAGACGAACACTTGTAAAACACCTGCGAGCTTATAAAGTCAAGGCTGTTCGGCAGTGTTACATCCGTAAGGCTTGAGCAGCCGCGGAAGGTGTTTTCCATAAGCTTTGTTACGCCCGAAGATATAACGATGCTGCGAAGGCTCGAGCAACTGTAAAACGCCCCCGCCCCGATTGTCTTGATGGTGTTGGGCATTGTTATCCTTTCGACATTCGAGTTGAAAAACGCGTTTTCCGATATCGCCGTAACGGTTTTGCCGTTTATCTTATCCGGTATCGAAACGACGGGCTTTGAGTTGTCGTAACCGGTAATCGTTATATTGTTGCCGCTTTCAATAAAGGAAAGCCCGCCGTAATCCTCTTTCGGTTGTGTAGTTGTTTCCGTCGTTGAGGTTTCGGAGGTTTTTTCCTCGTCAGTCGTTTTGACGTCCTCCGACGTCTGATCGTATTCCGTCGAGAAAATCAGGTTGTCGGTGGGAACGACGCTCATGGAGTATTGCATGGTGGTGCGGCTTGTCTGCTTTTCTATTTCAGCGCGCATCTCGTTGTATTCGTGCACACGCTTTATGCCGAGGAAAATACCGCCGGCAACAAGCAAAAAAGCCGCAAAGATTAACAGCCCGACAAACGCTTTGGATTTAAAAAAGCCGGGTTCGGGAAGAGGATCCATATCCTTTAAGTCGATATCGATAAGGTCGTCCGTTTCCTCGTCAGTCATTGCTGTATCAAGCACGCCGGCATCGACAAGCTTTAAGAGCAGCTTTGAGTAAAATGAGCTCAGCTCCTCGTCGTGCAGGGAATAAGCGGTGTTGTGGCGCAGCGCCCACGGCAGCAGCGACTCGGCGGTGACATGGTGAAGCTGGACGTAGCTTTTTTGAATCTCGGATATTGCGGGCAATACTTTGTTCACCGCTGAACACAGCGCGCCGCTGACATCTTTTTCGCCGAGGTTGAGCGCATGGGCTATTTCAGCCGTGCTTACGTCCGCGTAGAAGAAAAGCAAAAAGCAAAGGCGTCTGCCCGCGTCGAGCAAAAACAGCTCGTCTATAACTTTGTTTGCCGGTGCATCGGATTCTACATCGGGCAGCGTGTCAAAATCATGTATCGTAAAGGCGGCGGGGTCCCACCTGTTTGCCTGCTCCGCGTCACTTTTATCAATTTTGACGATTTTGCCTGTTCCCGAAAGCTTCTTTACCTTATTTACTATCCGAAGCCCGAGCGCGGCGAAAAAGTCCATAGCCTCGTCAAGCTCGGAAAGATTTGAAAGCAGATCAACATAGCTGTCGAGAATGATGTTAAGAGATACGTCTTTGCTGTTTGTTAAGGAGTATGCAATAAGGTACGCCGAACGGTATGTCATATAAAAAAGCTCGTCGACGGCCTTGCGGTCGCCCTCCTGAGCCATCAGGATCAGTTGCCAGATTCCACGACGGTTCAAACTCATACCTCCCTGATTTTAGCAGTATCCGACATTTCTCCAGTTTATTTACCTTTGTATTATACTTTATTATCCGCGCGTTTGCAAGAAAAAAAATTATGTGATATACTATATATTGTATATTTTCCTGCAAGAACAAAACGGAGGAACCATGCTTTCAAAAAAACTTGAAAAGATTCTGAATACCGTGCAAAAGCCCGGACGCTACACGGGCGGCGAGCTTAACAGCGTTATAAAAAACAGGGAGAGCGTTAAAATTCGCTACGCCTTCTGTTTCCCCGACACCTACGAGATAGGCATGTCGCACATCGGCATGAAAATTCTTTATTCCCTCGTAAATGCGCGCTCCGACACGTGGTGCGAGCGCGTGTTCGCCCCGTGGGTTGACATGGAGGAAAGAATGCGCGAGGCGGGACTGCCGCTTTACGCGCTCGAGAGCGGCGACGCTATCGCCGGCTTCGACATAATAGGCTTTACGCTTCAGTACGAGCTTAGCTATACGAACATGCTCAACATGCTCGACCTCGCCGGTCTGCCCGTCCGCAGCCGCGACAGAAAAAGCCTGACGCCGCTCGTCATAGCCGGCGGGCCGTGCGTGTGCAACGCGGAGCCTGTCTGCGAATTTGTCGACCTTTTTCTGCCGGGCGAGGGCGAGGAGGTAACGAACGAGCTTATCGACCTGCTTATCGGGTATAAGGAAAAGGGCGCGGGCAAAAGTGAATTCCTGCGCGCCGCGGCTGAGATTGAGGGCGTGTACGTTCCTTCGCTTTACGACGTTTCATATAACGGCGACGGCACGGTAGCCTCCGTTACCCCGCGCGGCGGCGCGCCGGAAAAAGTTAAAAAACGCGTCGTCCGCGACCTCGACAAAATGTTCTTCCCCGAAAGCTTTGTCGTCCCTTCAATCGAAATCGTCCACGACAGAACAACCGCCGAAATATTCCGCGGCTGCATACGCGGCTGCCGCTTTTGTCAGGCGGGCTTCATTTACCGCCCGATACGCGAAAAAAGCCCGGAGGTCATCGACAGGCAGTGCAGGAGCATATGCGCCACCTCCGGCTACGACGAGATTTCACTTAGCTCTTTGAGCTCGAGCGACTACACAAGGATGGAGGAGCTGCTTTCCCTGCTTATCCCGTGGACAGACCGCGAAAAAACAAACATCGCGCTGCCGAGCCTTCGCGCCGACAACTTTAAAAAGGAGCTTATGGACAGGCTTACGGGCATACGGAGAAGCTCCCTGACATTTGCTCCCGAGGCGGGAACGCAGAGGCTGCGCGACGCTATAAACAAAAACCTCACCGAGGACGAGATTTTAAGCACGGCGCGTCAGGCGTTCGCGGGCGGCTGGACGTCCGTCAAGCTGTATTTTATGATAGGGCTGCCGACGGAGACGGACGAGGACGTTTTGGGCATCGCCGGGCTTGCGCAAAAGGTTGTGGACGAGTTTTACAATAATCCCGACAAGCCGAAGGGAAAGAGCGTCAACGTTTCCGTAAGCGTTGCGTCCTTTGTGCCGAAGCCCTTCACGCCGTTCCAGTGGGAGCCGCAGGACAGTATTGAGGAGCTACTGAAAAAGCAGGAGCTTGTCCGCTCATCCGTAAAAACAAGAAAAATAAGCCTTAGCTTTCACAAGACGAATACGAGCAGGCTTGAAGCGGTGCTTGCCCGCGGCGACAGGCGGTTAGCCGACGTGATTGAAACGGCGTGGCGCGGGGGCTGCCGTTTTGACGGCTGGGACGATATGTTCCGCTTTGACATCTGGGAGCAGGCATTCTCTGAATGCTCCCTTTCAATGGATTTTTACGCCAACCGCCGCCGCTCCTTTGACGAAACGCTTCCGTGGGAGCACACGGACTACGGAATCGGCAGGAGCTTCCTTGAGCGTGAGAACAAAAAGGCGCGGGAGAACGCCGCGACGCCGAACTGCCGCGAAAAATGCGCCGGCTGTGGGGCGAACAGCTTAAACGGAGGTGAATGCCATGCGCTCTTTAAGGGTTTGGATTAAAAAGGAGGGCAGGGCAAAATATATATCCCACCTCGATATGAACCGCTGTTTTATGCGCGCGGTACGCAGGGCGAATTTAAACCTTTGGTACACCGAGGGCTTCAACCCTCATCCGTACTTAAACTTTCTCACGCCCCTGTCGCTCGGGCAGGAAAGCGAAGCGGAGCCGCTCGACATAAAGGTTGAGGGCGACATGACGGACGGCGAAATACAAAAAAGGCTGTCGGCCGTAATGCCCGAGGGCATCACCATAACCGGGGTCCGCGAGCCTGTCTGCCCCGCCTCCGACATCGCGGCGGCAGAATATGACGTTTTGCTTGAATTCTCAGACGACGAAAGCGCCTCCCGCTTCGCCGGCGAGTCGCGCCGAATCGTTGCCTCCGGCGTGCTGACCGCCGAAAAGCAGGGAAAAAAGGGCGGGCGCAAAACTGTAAAGGAAGTCAACGTCTGCGACGGCATTTTAAGCTTTGAAGCGTCCGCCGACGGAAAAGAAGTACACATTAAAGCAACGCTTGCGGCGGGAAACACGTCGAGCCTCAACTCCTCTTTATTGCTCTCGGCGCTTGAGGCAAAAACGGAGCTTAGTCCCGAATATGTCAATATAAGGCGGCTGCGGCTTTTAAAGGCTGACGGAACGGATTTCCGGTAGAAAAATTTTTTGATTATTATTGAAAAAACCCTTGCAAATAGCTTTGACTTGTGGTAACATATTTCAGCATTTGTGTCCGTCTGCGGACGGGGTTTAATGCACACCCCGTAAATAACGGGGCAATACATTAAAGCTGATGTTCCTCTGGCGTTGTAAATGTTACGAACATCTGATAAATTGGAGGAAAACAAAATGGACGCACTTAAAATGATGGCGCAGGAAAGCGTCAAACCCGAAATCCCGAACATCTACATCGGCAGCACCGTCAAGGTTCATGTCAAAATTCGCGAGGGTGAAAGGGAAAGAGTTCAGGTTTTTGAGGGAACCGTAATCGCCCGCAGAGGCTCCGGCGTTTCAGAGACGTTCACGGTCCGCAGGGTTTCCTACGGCGTAGGCGTTGAAAGGGTGTTCCCGATTCACTCCCCGAACGTCGTAAAGGTCGAGCTTGTAAGGCTCGGTCGTGTCCGCAGAAGCAAGCTCTACTATCTCCGCGACAGGGTCGGAAAGTCGGCTAAGGTTAAGGAGCAGCTCAGATAAGCTTTTTTACTTGTTTTGTGGTCGGCGTTCTCTTTGCCGGCGGCGTTTTCAAAAATCAATCAATGTCCGGCATTCAGCAATGCATCCTGTCCCCGGCCGCCCTGTTTTAGCGGGCAGGTCTTAAAAAGACGGTGTGTTGTTAAGTGCCGGGCTTTTCTCTTAAAGGATGTGTCAGACAGTGCACAGAAAAACAAGGGATTACTGGTTTCGGTATATCCGGCAGGAGGACGCACCTTACGGCAAGGCGTGGGGAGCGTTTTATGATATTGTCAATTCCGTCGAAAGTGCGGTTGTCATAATATTTCTCATCTTCACCTTTGTTTTCCGCGCGGTAGGCGTTGTGGGCGATTCCATGCTGCCCACGCTGAATGACGGCGACTGGCTCGCCGTAACAAGCTATAAAAAAAGCTACGGCAGGAACGACATCATCATCATTACACAGCCAAACGACAGGGACGAGCCGCTTGTAAAAAGGATAATCGGTCTGGGCGGCGACGAGATAGACATCGACTTTGACGAGCATCTCGTCTTTGTAAACGGAAGACTTGTCAACGAGAGCTTTATCAGCGAGCCCACGTCCTACAGGGGCGACGTTGAGTTCCCCTTAACCGTACCCGAAGGATATGTGTTTGTCATGGGCGACAACCGCAACAAATCGCTTGACAGCCGTTCGAAGGAAATCGGCTTCATTGACGAAAAATACATACTCGGCAAGGCAAAATACAGGGTTTACCCGTTTGGCAGCTTTAAAATATCTTAATCAAAGGACTTGGTTTTTACATGTACGAAAACGGTGTGCAAGGCGAACAGCAGGTGCGGCAGGCATATGAGTCCCCCGCGTTCGATACTACGGAGGTGCGGGAAGACGCGGAACCGCTTACGGCTAAGGATAAAATAGCCGCCACGGTTTATGACGCCGTGTCGATTTTTTCAAGCGCCATCGTTACGATTATGGTTATATTCACCTTTATTTTCAGGTTTGTCGGCGTAATAGGTCCTTCGATGGAGCCTACTTTATTCGAAGACGACTGGCTTGCCATAACGGCATACATCAACAATCCGGAGCCGAAGGATATTGTAATAATCACGCAGCCGAACGCCTTCGACGAGCCTATTGTCAAGCGCGTGATAGCCACTGCCGGTCAGACGGTCGACATCAAAGACGGCCATGTCTTTATCGACGGCGTTCAGCTCACCGAAACATATATCAGCCCCGACGTTTACACCGGACGCGAAAATCTCGACAACTACCCAGTCACCGTTCCCGAGGGCTATGTGTTCGTCCTCGGCGATAACAGGACGCAGTCTACCGACAGCCGCTCGTCGCTTATAGGTCTTATCCGCAACGAGTATATTATAGGCAAGGTCGTTTTCAGGCTCATACCGTTCGGCAAATTTTACGTGGGAATGGAATACGATTACTGATGGACAGGAATGTGCAGTGGTTCCCCGGACACATGGCGAAAACGCGAAGGCAGATTAAAGAAAGCCTTTCTCAGGTCGACGCCGTTACGGAGCTGCTTGACGCGAGGATACCCGAGTCGAGCCGAAACCCCGAGCTTTCGGAGCTTATCGGCTCAAAGCCGCGTATTGTCCTTTTAAACAAATGCGACCTCGCCGACCAAAACGTCACCCGGCGCTGGGTTTCATATTTTAACTGCTCCGGCACACGCGCGCTCGCCGTCGACTGCCGTTCCGGAAAAGGGCTCGGCGCATATAATAACCTTGTAAGGGAAGTATTAAGCGACAGAATTCAAAGCAACATCGAAAGAGGCATGCCCGGCAGACCGCTGCGCGTTATGGTCGTGGGCATTCCAAATACGGGCAAATCCTCGTTCATAAACCGCATGGCGGGAAAATACAAGGCGGAGGTCGCCGACAGGCCCGGCGTCACTCGGCAGAACAGGTGGTTTCCCATTGGCGGCGGCATTGAGCTGCTCGACACGCCCGGCGTGCTGTGGCCGAAGTTCGAAGACCCGAAGGTCGGCGACAGGCTGGCGTTCATAGGCTCTGTAAAGGACGAAATCCTTGACAGCGAAATAATGGCGGTAAGGCTTCTCGAAGCCCTGTGTGGCGTCTACCCGGAAAGGATAAAGGAGCGTTACGGCGTAGAGCCGCTTGATTTTTCGGAGCCGTTCGTGCTGCTTTGTGCAATCGGCAAAAAACGCGGGATGCTTATAAAGGGCGGAGAAACGGACACCGAAAGGGCGGCAAACATGCTGCTCGACGAATACCGGGCGGGAATGCTCGGCAGAATTTCGCTCGAACAGCCTCCGTCCTGACAGTCCTAAACGCCCTGTTTATTAATTAGGGGCGTTCTTTTTTTATTAGACGGAGGGAAATATAATGCCGATATGGACGAATTACGAGGAGCAGTGCGCGTTCGAGGGTTACAACACCGTCTGCGGCATTGACGAGGCGGGCAGAGGTCCGCTCGCAGGCCCCGTTTTCGCGGCTGCCGTTGTGCTTCCGCGGGAGTGTGTTATAGAAGGACTTGACGATTCGAAAAAGCTGTCCGAAAAAAAGAGGGAACGGCTTTTCGATATAATAACGGAAAAGGCGGTCTGCTACGGGATAGCCTTTGCGGACGAAAAGGAAATTGACGAAATAAACATTTTGCAGGCTACATACCTTGCCATGAAAAGAGCCGTGGAAAAGCTCGGAACTGTGGATTTGGCTCTCGTAGACGGCAACGGTATTCCGCCGCTCGGCATACCCTCGCGCGCTATTGTAAAGGGCGACGCCACCTGCGCGTCGATAGCCGCCGCATCCGTGCTTGCAAAGGTCAGCAGGGACAGGTATATGGCAGAGCTTCACCTTAAATATCCGCAGTATCAGTTTATAAAGCATAAGGGATACGGCACAAAGCTTCATTACGAGATGATAAGGGAGCACGGGATTTCTCCCGTTCACCGCAAGAGCTTTCTTACGAAGATACATTGAGGTGATATGCTTGAGCGACTTATCAGGGCGCGCCGTCACCGGCATGTGGGGCGAGGTTTTTGCGGCTCGTTATCTAAGAGATAACGGCTATGAAATATTGTCCGCAAACTACCGCACGCGCTTAGGCGAAATCGACCTTGTCGCATCCGACGGCATTCATATAGTTTTCGCCGAGGTTAAAACAAGGAAGGACGGCGTAATAGCTCCCCCCGCCGACGCTGTAAACCACGCGAAGCAGCGCAGGCTGTCGGCGTCCGCCGCGCAGTATCTTAACAGCTTTCCCACGTCGCTTATTCCCCGCTTTGACGTTTTGGAGGTATATATGGACACGGGCGACAGGCCGAAGGAAATAAAGCACCTGAAATCTGCGTTTGAAACGGTGAGATAAATGGATTTTTTTGACCTTCACTGCGATACTGTAACAGAGTGCCGCAAAAAGAACAGGCGCCTCTTTGATAACGACGGACATCTGTCTGTCTGTAAAGCTAATAGCCTTGACAGGTGGGCACAGGTGTTCGCAATATGGATGCCCGACGAGTACAGGGGCGAAAACGCCGTTGAATATTTTGACGATATACATGAATGCTTCCGGTCGGAAATGGCTGACAATTCCTTATATATCAGGCATTGTACGTCTGCCGCCGATATGGAATCATGTTTTTCCGAGGGTAAGGCGGCGGCGGTTCTTTCGGTTGAGGGAGGCTCCGCCCTTGCAGGGAGCATAGAGCGGCTTAACTATATTCACACTTTAGGTGTAAAGCTTATCACCCTGACATGGAACGCCGCAAACGAGCTCGGCGCAGGGTGCCTTGTAAAAAACGTCGGCGGTCTTACGCAGTTCGGCAGGCAGGCGCTTCGCAGAATGAACGACCTTAAAATCATCGCCGACGTGTCGCATCTCGGCAGAAAGGGCTTCTGGGACGCGGCCGGCTGTTCCTCGGTGCCGTTCGTCGCGAGCCACTCCAACTGCTGCGCCGTTCTCGACAAAACACGGGCGCCGTCTGACGATAAATATTTCTCCATGTTAAGAAGCCTCGACGACGAGCAGATAAAATTCATCATCCGCTCCGGCGGGCTTATAGGAATTAATTTCTGCAACAGTTTTTTAGGTGACGCGGGCGACGACGGCTTTGAGGCGGTTTATCGTCATATTTGCCATATCCTCGACATGGGCGGCGAAGACGTCCTTGCCGTAGGCAGCGATTTCGACGGCTGCGGCATTAACCCGGAGCTTGCGGGCATAGATAAGGTTCCCGCGCTCGCCGATTATTTAAAGTCGCGCGGCATGGATAATAAAACAGTCGGAAAAATATTCTTTGATAATGGTTTTAACTTTTTTAAGACTATGTTATAATTATGTATTATGTCGGGTACGCGGTATGTCATTCTGAGCTGTCAACTGTCATTATGAGCGTAGCGAAGAATCCTTAAAAGATCCTACGGCACGGTGCGCCTCAGGATGACAATGAAAAAAACCTGTCATTATGAGCGTTGCGAAGAATCTATAAAAGATCCTACGGCGCGGTGCTCCTCAGGATGACAAATGATGTTTTTATAACGGAGGAATTAAAATGCTTTACACAAGCACACGCGACAGCAGCGTCCGCGTCAATTCGGCGCAGGCGATAACGCAGGGCATTTCGCCCGACGGGGGGCTGCATCTCCCTGTTTCGATACCGCAGATTTCCGCGGACGATATAGAAAGGCTTGCCGCTCTCGACTACAAGGGCAGGGCAAAGGCAATTTTGCCCCTCTACCTTACCGATTTTTCGCGCGAGGAAATAGACGACTGCGTCGACGGCGCTTACGTCGACGGCAAATTCAGCAGCGAAAAAATCGCGCCCGTCGTCGGTCTTGAAAACGGAGTCAACATACTCGAGCTTTGGAAGGGCCCCACCTGCGCCTTTAAGGACATTGCTCTCCAGTTGTTGCCTCACCTGCTTACGGTATCGGCAAAAAAAGCTGCCGGCGGCAAAAAAATCGTTATTCTTGTCGCCACCTCCGGCGACACGGGCAAGGCGGCGCTTGAGGGCTTCCGCGACGTGCCGGGCACAAAGATAACAGTTTTTTACCCGAACGACGGCGTCAGCCCCATGCAGAAGCTGCAGATGACGACGCAGGAGGGCGGAAACGTTTCCGTCTGCGCCATAAACGGCAATTTTGACGACGCGCAAAACGGCGTAAAGGCAATCTTTACGGACAAAGGAGCGAACGAAAGGCTTGCCGCTCACGGAATGATGTTTTCCTCGGCGAACTCGATTAACTGGGGTCGTCTTGTGCCGCAGATTGTTTATTATATCTCCGCTTACTGCGACCTGCTCGCCGAAGGAAAAATCAAAAACGGCGACCTTATAAATATAGTCGTTCCGACGGGCAATTTCGGAAACATTCTCGCCGCCTGCTACGCGCGCGAAATGGGGCTGCCTGTCAATAAACTCATTTGCGCCTCCAACAAAAACAAGGTGCTGACGGATTTTATCGAAACGGGCGTTTACGACCGCAGGCGCGAATTTTTCGTCACCTCCTCCCCTTCCATGGATATTCTTATATCAAGCAACCTCGAGCGGCTTCTTTTCCTTCTCGGCGGATGCGACGACGCGCGGGTTAAGGCGTGGATGAAATCGCTGTCCGAAAACGGATATTACGACGTGGGCGACGGAATAAAGGCAAAAATCAACTCGCTGTTCGCAGCGGGCTACTGCGACGACGAGGGAACAAAAGCGCTCATTAAAAACGTTTTTGAAAGCCGAAAATACCTCTGCGACACACACACCGCCGTTGCCGCCGCCGTTTACTATAAATACAGGGCGCAAACATGCGACAAAACGCCTACAGTCATAGCCTCCACCGCAAGCCCGTACAAGTTCTGCGCGAGCGTGCTCGACGCTCTCTCGCCCAGTGCGCGGGCAGGTCTCGACGAGTTTCAGATGCTCGAAGCGCTTAAGAGGCTCACGGGTGTCCCCTGCCCTCCGCGGCTTGAGGAGCTTCGCGGCAAGAAGGTTCGCTTCACTGAGGTTTGCGACATAGGCGGCATGGAGCAGGCGGTTATGAAAGCTGTCGTTGACTGATTATTATTCGCAGGGAACGCATTCATGCGTTCCGCGGATATATCGTTTTGCTTTTTTCGGAACGCATAAATGCGTTCCCTACGTTAAGGTTTTGCAATAAAGCATCGAAAGGACGCTGCAAAAATGTCACTGTTCGCAATAGGCGACATACACCTGTCGTTCGGCGCAGACAAGCCGATGGATATCTTCTCCGGCTGGCAGGACTATGAAAAGCGTCTTGATGAAAACTGGCGTGCCGTTGTAAAGGATGAAGATACCGTCGTCGTCGCGGGCGACATAAGCTGGGCAATGAGGCTTGAGGACACGCTCCCAGATTTCAGGTTTCTCGACGGTCTTCCCGGCAAAAAGCTTATAATGAAGGGCAACCACGACTACTGGTGGTCAACAAAAACAAAGGCCGAAAGGTTCTTTATGCAAAACGGGCTTTCAACGCTCGGCATACTTCACAACAACGCTTTCAGAGTCGGAAACGTATCGGTGTGCGGTACAAGGGGCTGGTTTTTCGACTGCGATGAGGGCGACGCAAATAAGGTTCTGCTCCGCGAGGCCATTCGTCTTAAGGCTTCGATAGACGCGGCAAAAAAGCTCGGCGGCGAGCCTGTCGCGTTCCTTCATTATCCGCCCGTAAGCAGCGACGGGAGCTGCTGCCGCGAACTGTTCGACGTGCTTAAAGCCGAGGGTATCAAACGCTGCTATTACGGTCACCTTCACGGTTCCGCCTGCCGGTACGCCGTCAACGGAGAGTTTGAGGGAGTAAGCCTGTCTTTGATTTCGGGCGATTTTTTAAAGTTTTGTCCGAAACTTGTTGAAAAATATTAAAAAAATTCAAAAAGATATAGAAATGCCGTGCGCTTTCTGATATAATGTTTAAACTGTTTAATAATTCGTTCCAAACTGAAAGGATCTGGTAAAAATGAGCTTAAAATCCGCAAACAAAACAGAAGTAAATACTTACGAGCTTGAGGTAACGGTCAGCGCGGAGGAATTCAACGAAGCCGTTCGTAAGGTTTATAACAAAAATAAATCAAGATATAACGTTCCGGGCTGGAGAAAAGGCAAGGCCCCCATGCATTTAGTCGAGTTAACCTACGGCGAGGGCGTTTTCTACGACGAGGCAATCGAAATGCTTTACCCCGCGCTTGTCGACGACGCCGTCAAGGCGTCGGGCATCAAGCCTGTCGACACACCTTATGACGTCGATATAAAGGAAATCGGCAAAGACAAGGGCGTCGAACTTACAATGAAAATCACAGTCAGGCCCGAAATCACCGTTTCGTCCTACAAGGGGCTTGAGGCTTGCAGGCATGAAGCCGAAGTAGAGGATGCCGAGGTTGACGCCGAAATCGAAAGGCTCCGCAACCGCAACTCGACGATTAAAACAGTTGAGGACAGACCTGCAAAAGAGGGCGACACGGCAGTTATCGACTTTGAGGGCTTCGTGGACGGAGAAGCCTTTGAGGGCGGCAAGGGCGAAAAGCACGAGCTTATTTTAGGCTCCGGTCACTTCATCCCCGGCTTTGAAGACCAGATTATAGGTCACAGCACTGGCGACGAGTTCGACGTAAACGTCACGTTCCCCGAGGAATATACAAAGGAGCTTGCGGGCAAGGCGGCTGTTTTCAAGGTCAAGATTAACGAGCTTAAGGAAAAGATTCTCCCCGAGCTTGACGACGAGTTTGCAAAGGACGTAAGCGATGTCGCCGAAACGGTTGAGGATTTAAAAAAGAGCATAAAAGACGAAAAGCTCAAGGCGAAGCAGGACGAAGCGTACGCTCATTTTGAAAACGAGCTTCTGATGAAGCTTGCCGAAAATGTCGAGGGCGAAATCCCCGAATGCATGTATAAGCAAAAGGCGGACGAGAACAAGGAAAGCTTTGCGCGCAGAATAATCCGTCAGGGTATCGACGTCAACACATACCTTTCATATCTCGGCATAGACAGCAAGCAGTATGACGAGGATATGCACTCGCAGGCCGTACAGCAAGTCAAGGTAAGGCTCGCGCTTGAAAAAATTGCCGAGCTTGAGGGAATCGAGGTTTCGGCGGAGGATCTGGAAGCCGAGTACGCAAAGCTTGCCGAAAATTATAAGGTAGCCGTCGACAGCGTAAAGGGCTTCTTCGCCGAGGATGACATCAAAGCTGATATTATGTGCGAAAAAGCCATAAAGGTCGTCGTCGACAACGCCGTCATCTGCGAGCATTCCCACGATAACGAGGAAGAAAGCACGGACGAAAAAGCTGAATAATCAAAGTGTTTTCTTTCAATAATAAATAATATGTCTTATAACTTTCATCTAAAGGAGGTTTTATCATGGCACTTGTACCGTATGTAATTGAACAAACCGACAGAGGCGAACGCTCCTACGATATTTTTTCGCGTCTTTTAAACGACAGAATTATAGTCCTCTCCGACGAGATAAACGACGCTACCGCAAGCCTCGTGGTGGCTCAGCTTATCTACCTTGAGGGGCAGGACCCCGACAAGGATATCAGCCTTTACATCAACAGCCCGGGCGGCTCCGTTTCGGCGGGCTTTGCCATTTTCGACACCATGCGTTTCATTAAATGCGACGTTTCAACAATCTGCATGGGCATGGCGGCTTCCATGGGAGCCTTCCTGCTCGCAGCCGGCGCGAAGGGCAAAAGGTTCGCCCTGCCCAACAGCGAGATTATGATTCACCAGCCGCTCGGCGGCGCAAAAGGTCAGGCAACCGAAATTAAGATAGTTGCCGACCACATCCTTAAGATGAGGGAAAAGCTTAACAGAATCCTTGCCGAAAACACAGGCAAGCCGATTGAGGTTATTGCCGCCGACACCGAGCGCGACAATTATCTTTCCGCTGACGAAGCGATTGAATACGGTCTTGTAGACAAAATTCTTTATAAAAGATAAGATATAACGAGGAGATAAGAAATGCCGAAAGACGATGACAGACGCGATAAGGGTATCTGCTGCTCTTTCTGCCGTAAAACGCAGGGTCAGGTCGACAAGCTGATTGCCGGCCCCGGCGTATATATCTGCAACGAGTGCGTTGAGCTCTGCCTTGCCATTATCGAGGAGGGCGAAAGCTCCCGCGGCAAAAAAAGGGAGAACTTCGCAAAGGAAATCGAGGACCTCCCGAAGCCTGCCGATATAAAGAGGCAGCTTGACGAATACGTCATAGGGCAGGAGCGTGCAAAAATCACCCTCAGCGTCGCCGTCTACAACCACTACAAGCGCATAAACATGAGCCGCAGGTCGGAGGTCGAGATTCAAAAGAGCAATATTCTTCTGCTCGGTCCCACGGGCGTAGGCAAAACCATGCTTGCGCAGACTCTGGCAAAGATTATTGACGTGCCGTTCGCCATTGCCGACGCCACAACGCTCACCGAGGCGGGCTATGTCGGCGAGGACGTTGAAAACATCCTTCTGCGTCTTATTCAGGCTGCCGACTACGATATCGAGCGCGCCGAACGCGGCATTATTTATGTCGACGAAATCGACAAGATAGCGAGAAAGTCGGAAAACGCCTCTATAACAAGAGACGTCAGCGGCGAGGGCGTGCAGCAGGCGCTGCTGAAAATAATCGAGGGCACTGTCGCGAATGTCCCGCCTCAGGGCGGCAGAAAGCATCCGCAGCAGGAGTTTATTCAG
This sequence comes from Ruminococcaceae bacterium UBA1425, assembly GCA_002329365.1. Lineage (GTDB taxonomy): Bacteria > Bacillota > Clostridia > Oscillospirales > Acutalibacteraceae > UBA1425. The sequence continues at coordinate 25,553 of DCUB01000047.1, read as the reverse complement.
GTCGATACTTCAAACATCCTGTTCATCTGCGGCGGCGCCTTTGACGGAATCGAAAAGATAATAGAAAAGCGGATAGGCGGCTCTGCCATGGGCTTCGGCGCGGAGGTCAGGAGCAAAAGGGATGTATCAAAAAACGACCTGCTTCCGGGCATCATTCATCAGGACCTTGTAAAGTTCGGAATAATTCCAGAGCTTGTCGGCAGGCTGCCCGTAGTCACCACACTTTCGGAGCTTGACCGCGACGACCTTGTAGCCATACTCACGGAGCCTAAAAATTCCATACTCAAGCAGTATAAGGCTCTTTTTGAAATCGACGACGTTCTGCTCGATTTTGAAGCGTCGGCTCTCGAGGCGGTGGCTGATAAGACGCTCGAAAAGAAAACGGGAGCGCGCGGCCTGCGTTCCATAATGGAGGAAATCCTTCTTCCCATAATGTATCTGATACCGTCCGACACATCGGTTGAAAGCGTAACCGTAACGGCGCAGTGCGTAACCGACGGGGCGCCGCCGATTATCGAAAGAAATCCCTTGAAAAAAAGCTCCGAAAACACGTTTCCGCAGGCGGCAAGGCCGAAATTAAGGCAAAAGGGAACGGCAGTATAGTAAAACGGACGGTTTGAGGCGCTCGTATCACCGACGGCTCACGCCGTCTTTTGATAAAGGGCGTATACCCGGTTTTTTTAAGGTTATATTGAAATCGTATGGGCGCACCTGCGTGTGCGCCCGAGGCAGGGCATAAACGATTAGCAGGGAACGGACTTGGCCGTTCCGCAGATTGATAGTAAGGTTTGTTTCTTCGGAACGGATGAATCCGTTCCCTGCTTCCCGAACGACAAATATATTTGTAGGGAACGCATTTATGCGTACCGAGCAAAATACGTCACAGGCTTGTGTGGTTCACTCCTAAGATAACGCACACAAGACATTTTCCAGCAAAGGGGTCACGGACGCATACGTCCGGCTTAATATGAACAATCAAGAAACACAAATCTCCGTCATGCCAGTCGTCGCGCTCAGGGGCTTGGTCATATTCCCCGGGGTGCAGATGCATTTCGACGTCGGAAGGTCAAAGTCGATAGCGGCCTTCAAGGCTGCCATGAGCGGAAACCTTGAAATATTCCTCACCGCGCAAAAGGATATTATGATCGACGACCCGTCAGTTGAGGAGCTTTTTGAATTCGGCGTCGTGTCAAAGGTCAGGCAGATTCTCCGTCTGCCCGGTGAGGACGGAATACGCGTCGTTATAGAGGGCGAAAGCAGAGGTCAGCTTGTGGAAACGCTTCAGAAAAAGCCGTTTTTGCAGGCTAATGTAAGGGTGCGCCGCGATCTGTCGGTTAAGCCGAAAAACAGGTTCAGCGAGGAGGCGCTCGTCAGGGAGGCAAAGGAAATCTTTGACGATTACGCCCGCATAGTGCCGAATATCCCGTCCGACGTCATGCTCGGCATCGCGGCAAGGAATGAAGCCGGTTCCCTTAGCGACTTTATCGCCGGCAACATCCTTCTTCGCTATGAGGATAAGCAGCGGCTGCTTGAGGAGTTGAATCCGTTCAGGCGTATTGAAAAGCTTTGCGTCATGCTCGCCAACGAGTGCAGGATTCTCGAGCTTGAGGACGACATAAACGAGCGTGTTCAGGAGCAGATTGAGCAGAGCCAGCGCGACTACTACCTGCGCGAGCAGCTAAAGGCTATAACGACGGAGCTGAACGACGGCGTATCCCCCGAGGATGAAACGCTTCGCTTTAAGGAGCAGGTTTTAAAGCTCGGTCTAAACAAAGAATCCGAGGAAAAGCTTCTGCGCGAGTGCGACAGATTGGCGAGGCTTTCGCCGCAGTCGCCCGAAAGCGCGGTGGCGCGTACATACATAGAAACATGCCTGTCGCTCCCGTGGAACAAGCTTACAAAAGACAGGCTGGACCCGACAGCGGCAAGAAAGGTGCTTGACCGCGACCACTACGGCATGGAAAAGGTAAAGGACAGAATAGTGGAGCAGATTGCTGTTCGAAAGCTGTCCCCCGACATAAAGGGGCAGATTATCTGCCTTGTCGGCCCGCCCGGAGTGGGCAAAACCTCCATAGCGCGTTCGATAGCGCGCGCAATCGGCAGAAAATATGTTAGAATCTCGCTCGGCGGCATACACGACGAAGCTGAAATACGCGGACACAGAAAGACATACATAGGCTCCATGCCGGGGCGGATAATAACGGCAATGCAAAACGCGGGCACTTCAAACCCGCTTATGCTGCTCGACGAGGTCGACAAGCTCGGCAGCGACTACAAGGGCGACCCGTCGTCGGCTCTCCTTGAGGTGCTTGACGCGGAGCAGAATTTCTCGTTCCGCGACCATTACATAGAGCTGCCGTTCGACCTAAGCCGCGTTCTGTTCATCACAACCGCAAACGATAAAAACTCAATACCCGGGCCTCTGCTCGACAGAATGGAAATAATAGAGCTCGGAAGCTATACGCACGAGGAAAAATTCCACATTGCAAAAAGGCACCTTATTCCGAAGCAGCTTAAAAGGCACGGAATAAAAGCATCGCAGCTGAAGATTAAAGACGACGCTTTAAGGTCTATAATTGACGGCTACACCAGGGAGTCGGGCGTGCGTAAGCTTGAGCGCGAGATTTCCGCCGTCTGCCGCAAGGCCGCCGTAATGCTCGTCAACGGCGAAGACAAGGTTACGTTATCTTCAGATTTGCTCGAGGAGTTTTTGGGTCCCGTAAAATACAAGGACGACATTTTGTCGCGCGAAAACGAGATAGGCGTTGTAAACGGGCTTGCGTGGACATCGGTGGGCGGCGAAATGCTTAAGGTCGAAACGGTTGTCCTCGACGGAACAGGCAAAACGGAGCTTACGGGCTCGCTCGGCGACGTTATGAAGGAGTCCGCGAAAGCCGCGGTGAGCTATGTGCGCTCAAAGGCGGGCGAGCTCGGCATAGACGCAATGTTCTACAAGGACAAGGACATTCACATACATGTTCCCGAGGGAGCCGTTCCGAAGGACGGGCCTTCGGCAGGCGTGACTATTGCCACATCGCTCGTGTCGGCGCTTTCTAAGATTCCCGTCAGATGCTCAGTTGCCATGACGGGCGAAATAACGCTTACGGGGCGTGTTCTGCCGATAGGCGGGCTGCGCGAAAAAACAATGGCGGCATACAGGGCGGGTATCAGAACCGTTGTAATCCCGTCCGAAAACGAAAGCGACCTAAAGGATGTAGACAAAGTCGTCCGCGACTGCATAGAGTTTGTCACCGTAAAACGGATTGACGAGGTCTTGGAGTGCGCGCTCGAATTCATACCCGGAAAATCCGTAAACGAGCATATAACGCAGCCTCGCCCGATAAGCGCCGCAAGGCCGCAGATAAGCTGCTGATTGATATGAGATTTGATAATTTTGAATTTGAAACCTCCTTCGGCGTTTCGGCTCAGTTAAAAAAGTCGGACATGCCCGAAATCGCGTTTGCCGGGCGGTCAAACGTCGGGAAATCCTCGCTTATCAACAAGCTGTTAAACAGGAAAAACCTCGCGCGCGTCAGCTCTGTGCCGGGCAAAACGGTAACGATAAACTTTTATAAAGGCGACGGCGTCCGCTTTGTCGACCTTCCCGGCTACGGCTACGCCAAGGTATCGCGCGAAGAAAAAAAACGCTGGTCGGAGCTCATGGAGCACTACTTCGCTTCGGGCAGAGATATCCGCCTTGTAATTCAGCTCACCGATATGCGAAGGCCGCCGACCGTCGACGACCTCGACATGATGAGGTACCTTGACCATAACGGCTTTAAGTATATCGTCGTGCTTACAAAAAGCGACAAGCTGAATAAAACGGAATACCGCGAGCGAGCGGAAGCGGCAAAAAGCGAGCTTTCAAAATACGGCGCCGCCGCCGTTATTCCGTTTTCCGCTTTGAGCGGAGAGGGAACGGACGAGCTCCGTTCCGAAATAGAAAAAGCAATGATTTAAAAAGTTTTAGTGTGAAAGAGATGTGTGTGTACCATGTATGTTTCCGATTGTCTGAGCGTCAACAACAGCGGTCATCTTACAATTGGCGGCGTTGACACGACGGAGCTTGCCACCGAATTCGGAACGCCGCTTTATGTTATGGACGAGGACAAAATAAGGCAAAACTGCCGCGAATTCGTGCAGTCGATTAAGGAGAGCTGCGGCGGCAACGGGCTTGCCCTTTACGCCAGCAAGGCTATGTGCTGCAGGCAGATGTGCCGCATCTGTGCCGAGGAGGGCATGGGGCTCGACGTAGTATCGGGCGGCGAGCTTTACACGGCGCTTTCCGTAGGCTTTCCCGCCGAAAGAATCTACTTCCACGGCAACAACAAGAGTAAAGACGAGCTAATTATGGCTGTCGAAAACGGCGTCGGCAGAATAGTAGTCGACAACTATTCGGAGCTTGAAATGCTCGAGGAAGTCGCCGCGTCGAGCAATAAAAAGGCGGCTGTCATGCTGCGGATTAAGCCCGGCGTCGAGGCGCACACGCACGAATTTATAAAAACAGGCCAGATAGATTCAAAGTTCGGCTTTGCTCTCGAAACAGGCGAAGCCATGGAAGCCGTAAGAGAGGTTCAAAAAAACGGGAGCCTTGAGCTTGTGGGTGTTCACTGCCATATCGGCTCGCAGATTTTCGACACCGACCCGTTTACGCACGCCGCCGAAATAATGCTCGGGTTCATGGCGGATATAAAGAGAGAAACGGGTGCCGAGCTTTCTGAGCTTAACTTAGGCGGCGGCTTCGGCATCAAGTACAATGAAAACGACATGCCCCCCGCCTTTTCGGAGTATATGGACAGGGTGTCAAAAACAATTGACGAAAGCTGCATAAGGCTCGGTCTTAAAACGCCGTTTATCCTCATCGAGCCGGGCAGGTCGATAGTCGGCGCGGCAGGCATAACGCTTTACACGGTGGGCGCCGTAAAAAAAATCCCCGGCATTCGCACATACGTCTCGGTTGACGGGGGAATGTTCGACAATCCGCGCTACATACTTTACCAGTCAAAGTATGAATTTGTGTGCGCGAACAGGGCAAGCGAGCCGCGCGGCGATACCGTAACTGTTGCCGGCAAATGCTGCGAAAGCGGCGACCTTTTAGGCGAGGGCGTAAAGCTCCAGCATGTAAAGCCGGACGACATTCTGGCCGTTTTGTCAACGGGCGCGTACAACTTTTCGATGGCTTCGGGATACAACAGAAACAAACGCCCCCCCGTCGTGATGGTAAGCGGCGGCAAGGCAAAATTAGTTGTCAGGGGCGACAGCTACGACGATATCATTAAAAACGATATATAATCGCTAAAGGGCCGCGCGGAGGTTATCCGGGCGGCCCTTTCAGATGTAAGAAGTAAGATGAAACTTCAGAAATAATCAAAGCATATACTTTTACATTTCTTCTTGCCACCGGAGTTTTGCCGGCGGGCATTTTTTATTCCATAAACAGTTTAATGTCGTCGTCCACTGTGCCTATTCCGGCAATGCCGAATTTTTCAACAAGAACCTTCGCGACATTCGGGGAAAGGAAGCCCGGAAGCGTGGGACCGAGATGAATGTTTTTAATGCCGAGATACAAAAGCGAAAGAAGAACTATTACAGCCTTTTGCTCGTACCACGCTATATTGAACGCTATCGGCAGCTTGTTTATATCGTCAAGTCCGAATACCTCTTTCAGCTTCAACGCTATAACAGCCAGCGAGTACGAATCGTTGCACTGCCCGGCATCAAGAACTCTCGGAATACCGCCTATATCGCCGAGATTCAGCTTGTTGTAGCGGTATTTCGCGCAGCCCGCTGTGAGAATAACAGTATCACTTGGTAGCTTTTCGGCAAACTCGGTGTAGTATGCCCTCGACTTCATCCTGCCGTCGCACCCTGCCATGACGAAAAACTTTTTGATTGCACCGGATTTTACCGCCTCAACGACCTTGTCGGCCAGCGCCAGCACCTGATTGTGGGCAAAGCCTCCCACAATGGAGCCTCTTTCGATTTCCTCCGGAGCGGGGAGAGCTTTTGCAAGGGCGATTATCTCGGAAAAATCCTTCTTTCCGTTTTCATCCGCCCTGATGTGTTTGCAGCCCGGATAGCCCGCGGAGCCGGTTGTAAATATCCTGCTTCTGATTTCCTCGCTTCTCGGGGGAACAATGCAGTTGGTTGTGAACAGAACAGGTCCGTGGAACGGTCCGAACTCGTCAACCTGCTTCCACCACGCGTTTCCGTAGTTGCCTGCAAAATTATCATATTTCTTGAAGGCGGGGTAATAATGGGCGGGCAGCATCTCGCTGTGTGTGTAAACGTCGACGCCCGTGCCCTTTGTCTGCTCGAGAAGCTGCATAAGGTCGGTGAGGTCGTGTCCCGATATAAGGATTGCGGGATTGCCACGAACGCCGATGCTTACCTCGGTAATTTCGGGATTGCCGAACCTTTCCGTGTTCGCCTCGTCCAGCAGCGCCATCGCACGAACCCCGTGTTCTCCTGTTTTAAGAGTCAGCGCGACAAGGTCGTCGGCCGTGAGGGAATCGTCCAGCGTTGCCGCAAGCGCCTCATATATAAAGGCGTAAATATCAGCATCCTCTTTGCCGATATTCTTCGCGTGCTCCGCATACGCCGCCATGCCTTTAATGCCGTATGTAATCATTTCGCGAAGCGAGCGCACGTCCTCATTTTCCGTCGCCAGCACACCGGCGGACGACGCCTTTTCGAGCATTGACGCCGCGGAATCAACTGTAAAGGTTGCGGCGTCGTGCAGCTTTTCGATGCCGGTATCCTTTCTCAGTCCGTCACGCACGGCAATCATTTTACGGATTTGTTTTTCGATTGAATCACTGTCGAAATTCGCGTTGGTTATAGTCATGAAAAGGCTGTTCAGCATTTCGTAATTTGTTTTGACGAGGCTTTTTACGTCCGCCCTTCCCTTGACCACTATTTCAGAAATTCCCTTTAAAGTATATATCAATAGGTCCTGAAGCCTTGCAAGCTCTTCTGTTTTTCCGCACACGCCGCGGACGGTGCAGCCCTTTCCTCCTGCGGTTTCCTGGCACTGAAAACAAAACATGCTCATTGTTTTTCCTCCTCTTATTCTTCAACAGGTTCAAACTCATCTTTGCCTACAAAGCAAATCGGGCATTGCCAGTCGTCGGGGATGTCTTCAAACGCGGTGCCGGGCGCAATTCCGCCGTCGGGGTCTCCCGCCTCCGGGTCATAAATATATGCGCACGGAATACAACGGTATTTCATCATCTTATAAACCTCCTTCCCACGAGTATTTTAATCACTATTATTTCATCCATAATTCATACCCCCTCGTTTTTTTGCATTTTATCACGCGGGATGTGAGTTTGTATGTTGTAATTACAACGAAAACAGAAAATATTTTGACTCTAAATAAATAAGACCGTACACGCGAGAAGACTCTGAGCGGCAAAATATGTGGCAATATTTAAAGCCGCCAGCTTGCGCGTTTCGTTTTTGCCTAAAAACACCTTGACCGAGAGCAGAAAATCAGATATCAGAAACAGCGAAACTCCCGTTAAAAGCAAAAGGCAAAACATCGTGCCGTCGGGCACGCCGGAAAGCGCCGTCCTGACACCCAGAGAGCCTGCCTTTACGAACATGAACACAAGCGCGGCGGAGTAAAGGATTACCGGCACAAGCGCTTTTGCAAAACGGCGTCTGTTTAACATAGTGAACAGCAAGGCCGCCGCCATAAGCAAAATGAACACAGCCGCCTCCGTTTTATCTATTAAGCCCGCGTCGGGAAAGCTGTCGCCTGCCGCGCGGATAAAAGCGATTATGTAAAAAATGTGTCCGCCCAGAAAGGCAAGCAGGCCGACGAGCAGAACACCCTGCCTTTTGCCGGCATGCAGAAAAAAGTCGCCCACCCATCCGCAGACAAGACCTGAAAGCACAAGCCTTGCGTACACGGAAAAGCCGCCTGAAATAACAACTGCCAAAACACCTGTGCATATGAAAAGTGTTGAGCAAAGCATTTTTAACACGAGGGATTTTTTGTTTCTTTCGGGCCACATAGCCTTAATATACAGTGGCACGAACACCGCTTCGGGCAAAACGGCAAGAACGAGCAGGAGTTTGTAAAAAAACATAAAAACCTCCAAAAAGTGTCAAGCTTTTCAATTATAATTCTATTATGTTTCATAACCGATGTCAATACCGGCTGACTCCCCTTTTCTATTGACAAAAAATCACATCGGTTATATCATTACTTTATTGTACTGTAATATATCCGTAAAAAGGAGTGTATCCGATGAGCTATATACCTATGACGGAATATGAGTCCGCCGACGAGGCTGTCAAAAAGGAATACGACGACCAGATTTTTAGGCACGGAAGAATAACAAACATGAAGCGCACATTATTGCACAGCGTACCCGCCTTCAAGGCATATATGGAGTGGTACACGCTGAAGGACCTGATTGTGCCGTTTATCGGCGAGCGGGCGCTTTCTCTTTACGCCTATGCAATATCAAACGGCAACAACTGCCTTATATGCTCAACCTTTTTCCGCAAGATTCTTATCGACTCCGGCGACGACCCCGACAACCCGGTGCTTTCCGAAACCGAAAAGCTGCTTATGGATTTCGGTCAGGCTGTTTGCGTCAATCCGCACAAAATTCCCGACGAGCTTTACGAAAAGCTTAAAGAACGCTTTAACACGGAGCAGCTTGTGCTGCTTATTTCCTTTGCCGGAATAATGTATGCCACAAACCTGTTCAACACCGTGGCAAAGGTTCCGCTTGACGAGGTACTGTACAAATACACAAAAAATAAAGAGGGAGAATAATTATGCCGGAATTTCAAAACAAGGTTGCATTTATCACGGGAGCGGCTCACGGGCAGGGACGCGCCGCCGCTTTGGCTCTCGCGCGTGAGGGAGCGGATATCGTCGCTTTTGACGTAGCTGAAAAAATTGAGTACCCCGCCTATGAATTCGGCTCAAGCGAGGAGCTTTTGAGCCTTGAAAAAGAAATACAGGTGCTTGGCAGGAAGGCAGTTTTAGCAGTCGGCGACGTCCGCGACGACGCTTCTGTTACAGCCGCCGTCAATAAAGCCATTGAGACGTTCGGTAAAATCGACATCCTGTTCAACAACGCGGGCATATGCGCCTACGCTGAGGTTGACAAAATGACCGACGATGAATGGAACTCGATGATTGACATCAACCTCAAGGGGCCTTTCAACGTCGCAAGGCGTGTTGTGCCCTACATGAAGGAGGCAAAAAGCGGCGTTATCATAAACAACTCGTCGGTTATGGGGCTGCGCGGCGGCAACAGGCTTTCGCATTATACCGCTTCAAAATGGGGGCTGACGGGACTTACAAAGGCATGGGCAATTGAGCTCGCGCCTTATAACATCCGTGTTGTAAGTATCCATCCAACAGGCGTAAACACTCCTATGAACGACGGACTCGCGGCTCTTGAGGGCGCAACGCCGATTGAAATTGCCGAACGCTCCGCCGGCAACCTGCTTCCCGTTCCGTGGATTGAGCCGGAGGACGTGGCGAATCTTGTGCTTTATCTGGCGGGCGACAGGGCGCGGTACGCCACGGGCTCACAGTTTGTTTTGGACGCGGGCCTGCTTAGCGTGTAAATCGCTTAATTTTGTCTTATAGGCGGAACGGTCTTGACCGTTCCGAAAACCGGTACAGCCTCTTGTCATTTATCTTATGAAATAATTTCAATTGCGTTTACTTTCAGTTCATTAATCGGATGTAAACTGTAATTGTATTTTCGGCATCCGAAAGGGGAAAACATGCTCCAGCTTAAAAACATATGTAAAAGGTACACTACCGGCGAGCTTGTTCAGACGGCGCTCGACGACGTCACCATAAACCTGCGCGACAACGAGTTCGTCGCCGTGCTCGGTCACAGCGGGTCGGGAAAAACCACGCTGTTGAACATCATATGCGGGCTTGACCGCTACGACAGCGGCGACCTTATAATAAACGGCACATCCACAAAGGAGTACCGCGACAGGGACTGGGACGCTTACCGCAACCATACTATCGGCTTCGTTTTTCAAAGCTACAACCTTATTCCGCACCAGTCCGTGCTTTCAAACGTCGAGCTTGCGCTGACGATATCCGGTGTTTCAAAGAGCGAGCGAAAAAGGCGCGCCAAAGAGGCGCTTTTGAAGGTCGGTCTCGGCGACCAGCTTCACAAAAAGCCGAATCAGATGTCCGGCGGTCAGATGCAGCGCGTCGCGATTGCGAGGGCGCTCATTAACGACCCCGATATTCTGCTTGCCGACGAGCCTACCGGCGCGCTTGATTCCGAAACAAGCGTGCAGATAATGGAGCTTATATGTGAAATAGCGAAAGACAGGCTTGTGGTCATGGTTACGCATAACCCCGAGCTTGCGGAACGGTATGCAAACCGCATAATCAATCTGAAGGACGGCAGGATAACCGACGACTCGAACCCGTTTATTATTGAAGAACAGGCGGAAAACTTACCCGAAGAAGCCGTGGTCAGACAAAAAAAGAAGGCGCGGGGCAAAAAGAACAAAAAGCTTTCGATGAAAAAGACAACGGCTCTGTCGCTTAGCTTCAACAACCTGCTCACTAAAAAAGGGCGGACGGTGCTTACCTCGTTCGCGGGCAGCATAGGAATAATCGGAATTGCGCTTATTCTCTCGCTTTCAAACGGAATGCAGGCTTACATCTCCGGCATCGAAAAGGATACCCTCTCGCTGTACCCGATTACGATCGAAAGCCGTTCGGTCGACATGTCGGACATGATGGATATGTTTACGGGCAAGAAAAAGGACAAAGACAAGGAGTCAGAGCGCAATCCCGATAAGATTTACGAGAATCCCACGATGACGAGCATGATAAAAACGATGTCCGCCAAGATGTCGAACAACGACCTCGCCCGCTTCAAGAAGTTTCTCGATTCGAGCGAGGAGATTAAGGCTCTTACAACCGATATCCAGTACGGCTACGACTTTGAGCCGCAGCTTTTTAAAGCCGACACATCTGAAGGGATTTATCAGCTAAACCCCAACGAGCTTTTCGGCAGCATAAAAGGCAGCACGGAAATAAGAGGAATGTCGCAGTTCGGCGGCAGCGTATGGGCGGAGATGATAGGCAACGGTGACCTGCTCGATTCGCAGTACGACGTCCTTGCCGGCAAGTGGCCCGAAAAGTTTAACGAAGTAGTCCTTGTCGTTGATAAAAACAACGAAATAACGGACGTAACGCTTTATTCTCTCGGTCTTGCCGACGAGGAGGAGTTGCTCGCGCTCATTTCCGACGCCGAGAACGGCAAAGCCTCCGGGCAGGAGGATGAAGAAGCCGAGCCGAACAGCTACGAATACGACGAATTTCTAAACATGACCTTTAAGCTTGTCCTCAACACCGACTATTATCAAAAGGATTCGGACGGAATATGGCAGGATATGAGGGCAGACGACGATTTCATGAAAAAAACAGTCGACAACGCCGTCGGGCTGAAAATAGTCGGTATCGTCCGCCCGTCGGAGGAAATAGCATCCGCTTCAATCGGCGGCTCCGTCGGATATCTTCACTCGCTGACGGAGTACGTCATCGGTGAAATCAACAAAAGCCAAATTGTCGCCGAACAAAAGGCGTCCCCCGACATAGATGTTTTTACGGGACTGAGGTTTGAACCCGCTGAGGATAAAGTATCAAAAGAGGACGATACCGCCGACGAAAGCAAGACGGCATCAGGTGTTTCCTCATTTGACAAGCCTTCGGCGGCGCCCGTAGCGAAAACGGAGAATGAAGCCCCGGGCAGGGCTATGCCGAACTTCAGGGTTGAGGACGCGATGACCGAGGATGAGCTTTACGCGTTTATCGACGAGAACTTTTCCGGCGAAGAACGCGATAAAATGAACGACATGGTAAGGCTGATGCTCAAAAACATCCGCTCGTCAAGCGAGAGGGCAAAGCTTATAGAATATTTTGACGAGATGCTGAGCGAGGTAAACGCACAGGGCATGGAGGATTTAAGCGGTTCAAAAATATACGGCTACGTCCAGATGATGAACAAGGACATGAAGCTTCAGCTTCTGTCTGCGCTGCTGACGGCCGCTAAGAGCGGAACAACGCTTGATTTATCTCAAAAGCCTGACGGGGAAAACGGTCAGACGACGGAGCCGGAGCCGGAGGAGGAAAAGGAGAAGTTTTCGGAATCGACGTTTGATGACAATATCGCACTGCTCGGGGCGGCCGATATCGACACTCCCGACAAAATCGACATCTTCCCCTTGGACTTTGAGGCAAAGGCAAAAATAGAACTGCTTATCGAGGATTATAACACAAAGCAAAGAAATGACGGTCACGAGGAATATGTAATATCCTACACCGATTATATAGGACTTATGATGTCCTCCGTCACATCCATAATCAACATCATCACATATGTGCTCATAGCCTTCGTAGCAATTTCTCTCATAGTGTCGTCCATCATGATAGGCGTAATAACCTACATTTCCGTGCTTGAGCGCACGAAGGAGATTGGCATACTACGTTCGATAGGCGCTTCGAAGCGCGATATATCAAGCGTTTTCAATTCAGAAACAGTTATAATAGGCTTTGTTTCGGGTCTTATCGGCATATGTGCGACGATGCTTTTGAACATCCCGCTGAACCTTGTAATTCAGAAGCTGACGGATATCAAAACGCTTGCCGTTCTGCCTCCTGCCGGTGCTATATCGCTGATAATAGTCAGCATGCTTTTAACCCTTATTGCAGGTCTTATCCCTTCAAGGCTCGCCGCAAAGAAGGACCCCGTAATAGCTCTCAGAACAGAGTAACGTTTTTAGCAGGGAACGCGTTCATGCGTTCCGAAAAGACCGTAATACATATTAGTGTTGGTACGCGGCGCGCCGTGTCCGAAGCTTCGGGAAACCGTGCGGAACTGTCAAGACCGTTCCCTGCGAATATTATTTTGGCAATCGTCCTTAATGGCACATGTGAAACCGCCCGTGTTACGCTAAAAGCGCGCAACGCGGGCGGTTTCGTTTTAGTTATTGATTATTACTTAAGTTCAGTCTTCACTGCGGCAGTCCTCGCAGCCGCAGTCCTCGTCGTCGATTTCAAACTCAAGGAGCTCGTTGCACTTGGGGCAGTTAATGCTGCCTTCCTCAAGAATCGAATCGTCGATGCAGATTGTTTCGCCGCAGGCGGGGCAGGTTACCTCAAAGAAATCGTCGTCGTCAAACTCGTCGTCCTCGTCCTCATAGACAACGCTTTCAAGCTCGTCGAGATCCTCGTCGATGGCGTCAACCTGCTCGCTTAAAAGCGCAAGGCTGTCCTCGGTATCGGATGCGGTAAGCGCAAGGTCGTCGATAACGTCCATGATTGCGTTAAACATTTTTGTTTCGGCCTTTTCCGGGTCAAGACCGAGTCCGTCCGCAAGACCTCTCAGGTATGATGCTTTTTCGGTAAGTGTCATTTATTGACCTCCTTTTCAATTACGCGCGGCTTACATACTCGCCCGTTCGCGTGTCTACAATTATTTCCTCGCCCTCGTCGATGAAAAGCGGCACCTTGATTTCCGCGTCTGTTTCGAGTATGGCGGGTTTTGTTACGTTTGTCGCGGTATCTCCCCTGAAGCCGGGGTCTGTCTTTACTATTTTAAGCGTAACCGTCGTGGGCGGCTCAACGCCGAACACGTTGCCTTTGTAGGACAGGATTCTGCAGACAAAGTTTTCCTTTACGAACTTGAAGTTGTCAGGCAGTATGGAAGAGTTGATGGGAACAAGCTCGTACGTTTCGGGGTCCATAAAGTAATAAAGGTCTCCGTCGTTGTACGAGTATTCCATTTCCTTGCGCTCGATATAGGCCGTGGGGAACTTGTCCGTCGGGTTAAATGTGCGCTCCACTACGGCGCCTGCAATGACGTTTCTGATTTTTGTGCGCACGAACGCGGCGCCCTTTCCCGGCTTGACGTGCTGGAACTCTATTATCTGGTATACCTGTCCATCCATCTCGAATGTCACGCCGTTTCTGAAATCTCCTGCCGATACCATAAAATTTCCTCCGATTATTCCATTTTGCAACAACACAATAACAAGCCGTATGCGTGAGCGTTGTCGCCTTTTATCAGTCAAGCTACATTTTATACCATCGACATGGATATTTCAAGTACTTTTTTGTTTTTACTTTTTGTTTTAAGTATTTCCCGCGGGCTGCCGCGCATTCACTCTAAAATAACAAAAAAGTATTGTAATTTTTCATCACTTATGGTATTATTTTATTGTGTGGTCATTTTATGTGATATACGGAGGATATTGTGTTGAGTACCGAAAAAATCTGTACCTGCGGTCATATTCCGACAGTCATTGTGCCGGGCATCGGTCAGTCAAAAACCGTTCAGTTGGACGAAAAGGGCAACATAATCAGAACGTCGTGGCCTCTTGAAATCGACATGGAGCAGTTGAAAAAGAAGCTGATTCCCCCCGCTGCCCGAATGCTACTGCTGCGCCACGATTTAGGCTTTGCAAAAAAGCTCCGCAGCGCGCTTTGCGAGGCGCTTGACCCGCTTAAATGCAATCCCGACGGAAGCCAGAAAAACAACATAAAGGTAGTTTCCTACAACTATTCCATCGCCGAATGCTCGGCCGAGGAAAAGCACTATATAAAACGAATGGTTCCCTACGAGAGGTTTACGGATCTTGTCGGAGAGGATCATGTTTTTTATTTTTCCTTCAATCCGTTCGGCAGAGCATACGAAACAGTCGAGCTGCTGCACGACTATATCGCCATGGTTAAGGAAAAAACAGGTCACGACAAGGTAAACCTTATACCGATAAGCTTAGGCGGCACCATTGCGACGGCATATCTTGACAAATACGTTTCCGACGGCGACATTCACCGCGTCGTGGGCATAGTGCCCGCCTATAACGGCTCTACCGTGTTTCCCGATATTTTAAGCAAAAACATCGACCTCGATAATTATGAGGAGTTGTTTATAACTATCCTCGGCAAGGGCGACGGCGGCAAGCTCATTGCCCTGCTCAAAAAGGTTCCGAAAAAGCTCGTAAAGCTTTACATAAACACAATTCTTGACGCGTTTATCGAAACCGTTCTACTCAATTCGCCGATGATGTGGGGACTGCTGCCCGCCGAAAAATATTATGAGCTCAGCCGCCGCTTCATAAGCGACAGGCAGCACGAGCAGTTGCTCGCGCGCACCGCCGACGCGTGGCGCGTGCGCTCCGATTTCCCCGCGCTTGTCAGAAAAGCTAAGGAATACGGCACAGAAATTTTCTCGCTATGCGGCTATAACATACGCCTTTTCGCCGTCGCTTCAGGTCACGTTTCGTCCGACCTGATTGTCGACACGAAATCCGCCTCAATGGGCGCCTTCTGCGCTCCGCCCGGCGGCACTCTGGGAGACGGCTATGTTCAGCAGAACACCTGCTGCTCGCTTCACAACCATATCTCGCCCGACAACGCCATAGACGCCTCGGCAGCCGCACTGCCCGATACGACTTGGTTTTACAAAAACATGGAGCATGAGGACTGCGCCGAATGCGACAATCTGCTGACGCTTGCCGGTCTTCTCATAAGCGACGATGAGATAAAAGACGTTTTTTCAAATCCCGAATACCCTCAGTTCAACGAGTACATACGCAACAAGTAACTTATTAAGGATTTACATAAATAACGAAAGGCGGCACAAAAATGGTCAGGTATATTAGAAAAACAACGGCATTTATACTTACGGCGGCTGTTATACTGTCGTGCACCTTCATAGGGCTTTCGTCCGCGGCGCAGGAAACGCCGCAGGATACGCATTACCCCGTGTGCGACGGAAACTGCGGTTACGCGCCCACCATCGTTGTCCCCGGCATCTTCCAGTCACAGTCAAGAATGTACGACGATGACGGCAATGTTGTTCTTGACGCTGACGGCAGACCTCTCACCCAACTTATGGTTAACCTTACAAAGGGCGATATTGTAAAAATCGCGTTCAAGAGCATCGTTCCGTTGCTGTCCACCCTGCTGTTTCAGGCGGACATGGGGCTGTCGAAAACAGTTGCCTCTATTGCATCCGACGTCCTCAGCGGAAACGCCAAGGACACAAACGGCAACCACATCAACAACATCGGCGTAATTAAATACAAGCACAGCGTAGCCGAGTGCGACGAGGCCGGAAGGGAATATATTTACAGAACCATCCCGCTTTCGGGCTTTTCCGAAATAGCCGGCGAAGACCATCTTTATTTCTTTACCTACAATTCCTTTGACTCGATTCTCGACCTTGCCGACGAGCTTTACGATTTCATTCAGCAGGTCAAGGCTGAAACGGGTCATGATAAAATAAATCTTGTTCCCATAAGCCAGGGAGGCACGATAGCTAACGCTTTGTTCGAGTGCTATAAAGACGAGGGTGTCGCAGACGACCTCAACAGGGTTGTTTACATAATCCCCGCGCTCGACGGCTCTATGCTCATAAGCAAGATAATAAGCGAAGGCTTTGTCAAGTCCGACGAAATGCTTTACGGGCGTCTTTTCCCCGCTCTCATGGAAAGCGACCAGCAGTGGCTCGCCTACCTTGTTAACATTGCCCTCCGCCTGCTGCCGAAAAAGGTTGTACATAAGGTTATCGACAAAACGGTAGACTCGCTTGCCGAAACACTGTTCGTCAACAGCACCTGCATGTGGGCGCTTACCTGCAGCGGGGACTACGACAAAATGGTGGAAAAATACCTCTCCGGCGGCAAGCGCGACGCCATAAAGGACGAAATCGAAACATACCACAGGGCGCAGGTTAACCGCATCGACAATATTCATGCCATGAAGGAGCAGGGCGTCAAGTTCTTCGACGTCGTCAACTACGATTACCCGTTCTATCCGCTGTTTGAGGGCTGCTACAACTTCAACGCCGACGGCATCATAAACGTTTCCTCCGAGTCCCTGGGCGCCATCAGCGCGCCTATTGGTCAGACGCTTCCCGACGACTATGTTGAGGACGGAACATACGGCACAAGCACACCCGAACACAGCTACATTTCCCCCGACAGGATAATTGACGCCACGGCGGGGGCGCTTTGCGACACCACCTTCTATTTCAAAGGTCAGGACCACGAAAAAACAGGCCGCAACGACGTTATAATGCGCCTTGCCATAGAGCTTCTTACAGACGAAAACTTCACAAGCGTACGTTCATATCCCGACAGGTTCCCGCAGTTCAACACGGGCAGGGTTTCCGGAGAAATGAGGGGAACATTGGAGTTCGCAAAGACAATCGACCAGAGCGGTCTGAGTGAGGCCGACAAGGCGGAGCTGAACGCGGCAATCGCACAATGCGAGGCGCAGCTCGCGACAACGGTTGTAGACCTTGAAGCCTTCAACGCGGCGCAGAACAGGCTCATTAACATCCTTGTCAAGATTGGCAAGAGAGCTCCCGCCGAGCCGGAGCCCCCCGCAATGACGGCTCTCACAAAGTTTTTAAAATTCCTGTCTAACGCCATGTATGTGTACCTCGGCCCGAGGGGCTTTTCGGACGTTGTCTTCGGAAGGAACAATACATGGGAGCTTCCGTAAGGCATGACAGGCTTTTGCAGAAAACTTATTTGAAAATAAAACCAAAATTGCACCGACAAAGGGACACGGCACGCCGTGTCCCTTTAAAATATCAGCGGAACGGTCAAGACAATCCCCACATGCTGTTTTCCTATCACGGAAAAACTGCATTCGCAGGGAACGGTCTTGACCGTTCCGTTCGTTTAGGTTGAACCTATTTATTCATCTTGTTCATGTCGTTCTGACGGATTTCAACACGCCTTATCTTGCCGCTGATTGTTTTAGGCAGCGAATCCACGAACTCTATTACCCTCGGATATTTGTACGGCGCGGTGTTTTTCTTGACGTATTCCTGAAGCTCATGGGCAAGCTCGTCGGACGCCGTATATCCGTTTTTAAGCACAACCGTCGCCTTGACGTTAAAGCCGCGAATGGTGTCAGGTACGCCTGTTACGGCAACCTCAAGCACGGCCGGATGCTCGAGCATAACGCTCTCGACCTCGAATGGGCCTATACGATAGCCTGACGACTTGATTACGTCGTCGTTCCTGCCCACATAGTTGAAAAGCCCGTTTTCGTCCCTGTATGCCGTGTCGCCGGTGTGGTAATAGCCGTCGTGCATGGCTCTCGCCGTCTCCTCGGGGTTTTTGTAGTAGCCCTTAAGCAGACCTCTCGGCCTCGTTTCCATAGAATCGAAGGCAATGCAGACCTCGCCCGTGACTCCCGGCTCGCACTCCTCGCCCTGTTCGTTTATTATCCTGACGTCGTAGCCGGGTGTTGCAAGCCCGATACAGCCGGGAACGGGCTTCATCAACGGATAAATCGTGGAGATGCACAGCGTCGTTTCCGTCTGCCCGAAGCCCTCGTAAATCTCAAGCCCCGTATAATGCTTCCATTCCTCGAAAATCTGGGGATTAAGCGCTTCGCCCGCAGTGCAGCAATGCTTTAAGGAGGAAAGGTCGTATTTTGTAACGTCCTGCTGGAGCAAAAACCTGTACATTGTGGGCGGCACGCAGAACGTCGTTATCTTGTACTTGTCAAGCTTTGAGAGAATATCGGTGGGGTCGAATTTTTCAAAATCGTATGTAAACACCGCCGATTCGCCGAGCCATTGACCGTACATTTTGCCCCACAGCGATTTAAGCCAGCCGGTGTCGGAGATAGTGAAGTGAAGCCCTCCGTCGACGACGCGGTGCCAGAAAACGCCTGTCATGATGTGACCTAATGGGTATGTAAAATCGTGAAGAATCATCTTCGGGTATCCCGTGGTGCCGGACGAGAAGGACATAAGCATCGTGTCCGTCGCCATCGTTTTTTCGTCTCCCGTGAGGCGCGTCCAGTTGTCGTCCATAGCTTCAAAGCCGGACTCGAAGTCGAGCCAGCCGCCGCCGGGAGGCGACTTGTGCTTTGTGACGAACTTAAGCCCGACAGTTTCGCACTTGTCGGCGCCCTCGTCGAAATGCTCGGTGCAGTCGCCGTCGCCGGTTATGATTACTGCCTTTATTTCTCCCGCGTTGCAGCGGTAGATATAGTCCTTTGCGGTGAGCATGTGTGTCGCCTGAACCGCGATAGCACCGATTTTATGAAGCGCGAGCATACAGTACCAGAACAGATAGCTGCGCTTAAGAACAAGAAGCACGGGGTCGCCCTTGCGGATACCCGACGAGTAAAGGTATTTTGCAACGCGGTTTGACTCGGTCATCATATCGCCGAAGGTTATTCTCTTTTCCTCGTCGTTCGCCGAAACCCACAGCATCGCAAGCTTGTCGGGCTTTTCCGTTCCCAGAATGTCGATAACGTCGTAGGCGAAATTGAAGTCGTCCGGCCATGTGAGACGGTAGTTTTGTTGAGCGTCCTCAAGAGAAGTGAAGGAATCCCTGCTTCTGCCGGTATATTTTTCGTAAAAAGCCATAATTGCCTCCTATTATTTCATAACAACCGCGATAAACTGGGCGGGCTCCTTCTCGATTGTCTGGACAGTGTGCGGAATGCTCGAATCAAAGTAAACGCTGTCGCCCGCTTCAAGCTCGTAGGAAATGGAGCCGATGTACAGCGTCATTTTGCCCGACAGCATGTAGTTGAATTCCTGGCCCTCGTGGGCATGAAAGGTGGGTACGTCCGCGCTGTATTCGACCGTTACGAGAAAAGGCTCGGCCTTTTTGTTTTTGAACGTGTAGGCAAGATGTCTGTAATCGTACGCCTCGTTGCGTTTGACCTCAAAGCCGTGTCCTTTCTTGACGACGCTGCATGTCGACAGCTTTGCGGTGTCTCCGCTCATAATCTCGTAAACGTCTATGCCGAAAATCTCTGCGCAGTTGTAGAGGAAGCTGAATGAAAAGTCCTTCCGGCCCTCCTCGTATTCGAGGTACTCCTCGACGGTGATGCCAAGCTTTGCGGCAATCTCCTCGGGCGTGTATTCGCAGATAATTCGCATTGCACGCAGCCTTGTGCCGATTTCCTTTAGTTGCTCTGTCATGACGGGCACTCCTTTCGGTTTTTAATTTTGCCTTTTCGTAATTTTTTTCGTCCTTGCTGTATATTATTCGTAGCTGTAACCCAGCTCGATTGCCTTCAGATTGAGGTCGTATAGATTTTTGCGCTTTGCCGAAACTATCTTCGCCATAGCGCGCCCGACGTTTTTGTAGTCCATCAGCTCCGTGTGGCGTAAAACCTTGCCTAATATTATCATATTGGCAAGCCCCGTCAGATTTTCGTCGGCGGCAAGCTTTGTGGCGGGGATATAGTTTGCCTCGACGTCGCTTCTTTTAACCTTTCTCTCAATCAGGGAGGAGTCTACAAATATCTGCCCTCCCGATACTGTCGCATCCTCGTACTTGTCGAGCGATGGCAGGTTCATGGCTATAAGAATATCGGGGTTTGTGACTATCGGCGAGCCTACGGGCGTATCGCTCAGGATAACGCTGCAGTTTGCCGTGCCGCCTCTCATTTCGGGGCCGTAGGACGGAAGCCAGCTTACCTCGCGCCCGCTCAAAAGCCCCTCGTAAGCGAGAAATTTGCCGGTAAATAAGATTCCCTGACCGCCGAAGCCGGCGAATAAAACCTGTTTTGTGCTCATTTTGCCGCCTCCTGTGCGTATTTATCCTTGTAGCAGCCCAAAGGATAATACGGAATCATGTTTTCTCTGAGCCATTCGAGCGCTTTTTCCGGCGAAAGGCCCCAGTTTGTGGGGCAGGTGGAAAGCACCTCGATAAGCGAGAAACCCTTGCCCTGCGTCTGGTATGTGAACGCCTTTAATATAGCTTTTTTCGCGTTGTTTATGTTTTTGATGTTGTCGACGGAAACGCGCTCGATATATGCCGCGCCGTCGACATTCTGCAGAAGCTCGCAGACCTTGACGGGATAGCCCACCTTTTCGACGTCGCGCCCGTAGGGCGAGGTCTGCGTTACCATTTTCGGCAGCGTCGTTGGCGCCATCTGACCGCCCGTCATGCCGTAAATGGCGTTGTTTACGAAGATTATGGTTATATTCTCGCCTCTTGCCGCGGAGTGGACGGTTTCGGCGGTGCCAATAGCGGCAAGATCACCGTCGCCCTGATAGGTAAACACTATCTTTTTCGGGTCTGACCTTTTTATGCCTGTCGCGACTGCCGGGGCGCGCCCGTGGGCAGCCTGAACCATATCGACATTGAAGAAATTATATGCCATGACGGAGCAGCCGACGGGAGCGACGCCTATCGTATCGCCCATAACGCCCAGCTCGTCGATAGCCTCGGCTACAAGGCGGTGGATAATTCCGTGTGTGCAGCCGGGACAATATGTTAATACTGCGTCCGTAAGAGCCTTCGGTTTTTGAAAAACAACCATTTTAGTCAACCTCCTATTTTGCCGGCTTCGTCAAGCGCGGCAAGAACATTTTCAGGCGTCGGTATCATGCCTCCGACTCTCGAGCAGAGAATAACGGGCTTTTTGCAGCGAATGGACAGCTCCACGTCGTCTATCATCTGGCCCATGGAAAGCTCCACGCTTATAAACGCCCTTACCTTTTCGGCGGCCTTCGCGAGCGCCGCCTTCGGGAACGGCCACAATGTTATTGGACGTATCATTCCCGCCTTTATGCCCTTTTCGCGCGCCTGCTTGATGGCGTTTTTCGCGACGCGGGCGGCAATGCCGAAGGCTACAATGCAGAATTCGGCGTCATCCATCATGTACTCCTCGTACATGACCTCATTTTCCTCAACTGTCTTATAGCGTTCGTAACGCTCTATGTTATATTTTTCAAGCACCTCCGGCTGGAGGAAAAGCGAATTTACGATGTTTGGCTTTCTTATGCCCTTTGTGCCCGTTACCGCCCACGGCTTTTCGTATTTTGTGACCTCGCCCATATCTAAGCTGACGGGCTCCATCATCTGACCAATAGTGCCATCGGCGAGCAGCAGCGTTGTCATGCGGTATTTGTCGGCAAGGTCGAAGCCCTTGAAGGTAAGGCTTACCATCTCCTGAACGGAGTCGGGCGCAAGCACTATACGGCGGAAATCGCCGTGACCGGAGGCTCTTGTTGCCTGCCAGTAGTCGGACTGCGAGGGCTGAATGCCGCCTAAACCCGGGCCGCCCCTTTGCACGTTTACCACAAACGCGGGAAGGTCGCAGCCGGCAAGATATGAAAGCCCCTCGCTCTTAAGCGATATTCCCGGGCTTGAGCTTGAGGTCATGACGTGCTTTCCCGTCGAGGAAACGCCGATAACCATATTTATTGCCGCTATCTCGCTTTCAGCCTGCAGAAAGACTCCGTCTATCTGCGGCATACGCTTTGACATATACGCGGCTATCTCCGTCTGTGGGGTGATGGGGTAGCCGAAGTAGTGACGGCAGCCCGCCATTATTGCGGCCTCGGCTATTGCCTCATTGCCCTTCATCAAAACTTTTTCGGACATGTAATTTTCACACCTTTCAAAACACTTACTTCTCTACCGTGATTACGCAGTCGGGACACATCTTGGCGCAGAAAGCGCAGCCGATACAAAGTGACATATCGGAAACCTCCGCGGGGCTGTAGCCCTTTGCGTTGATTTTGTCAGCCGCCAGCACGACGATTTTTTTCGGACAGACGGTGACGCACAGTCCGCAGCCCTTGCATCTGTCCGTATCGAACGTTACCATTGCCATATCTCTTCCTCCTTTAATTCATAAAGCCGTATATGTGAAGCCTTATGGGAAAAATGTTTTCAATCCTGCCTGTAAGCTCTCCCGCGATATCCTCGCGCGCAGCCGTCATTTTGACGGGCAGCCCCGAAAGCCGCGAAACGTTTTCGGCGTAGGAAACGGAGCTAAAAATATCCTCCGCCGTCGTCTCGGCGCCGAGATTCGAGTTGTGCACCAGCGACGTGAACCTCATTTTGCACGCCGATTCAATCTCCTTCATTATTCTGACGGTGCTTTCGGCGTCGGCCGTAAGAGGGCGGAACCTGTTTATAACGAAAAGCATTTCATAGTTGTTTTCGTCGAGCAGATAAGGCACATAGCGCCCGAGCGCGGTGGCTCCCCTGTCATCGCCGCCAACGTCTATAACGGCGTGAAGACGCTTGTTCTGCACCAATGAGTAAGCCTCGGACGGCAGCGCGGGGATGTCGACGTTTGACCCGGCATAATCGGAGGAAATCAGCCGTATGCCTGCTTTTTCAATGACATCCATGCTGTCCTTCGTGCGGAAATAGGGGTTCACGATGTCGAGGTCGGCTATTGCGACGTCGTCCTCACGCTTTTTCAGCATAAGCGCGTAATTGACGGCTATGTTTGTTTTGCCGCTGCCGTAATGACCGGCAAAAAGCGTAACTCTTTTATAAATCAATTTAATACACAACTCCAATAAAAAACGCCGTCCTTGGTTATAAACCAGGGACGGCGATAAACCGCGGTACCACCCTTATTACTGCCGAACGGCAGTCGCTCTTAGACTCAAACAAGTCTGCGCCATGATAACGGGGCTTCCGTAACGCCTTAATTACATATTGTGTTCAGGCGTTCTGCTCGGGAATGATAAGACGATATCCTCACGCGCCGGCTCGCACCTGCCGCCGGCTCTCTGAAGCGTAAAAAGAAACGCCCGTTTCCGTCATTGCATTTGATATATTCACATTGAAATATATTATACCACAACGCGACATATTGTCAAGCTTTTTAGCCGGTTTTCTTCTTTTTCCTGTTATGCCGGAGCTGCATTATTCCAACACACCCCTGTTGATAATACAATTATTGGTCAAAATTCACAAAAATTTAATATTGAATGGCAAAAAATGTATTGTAATTGCAGTAATTTCCTGCTAAAATGATAATAGAGTTAGTTTCATAATAACCGCATAACCCGCGAAAGAAGGGAATATCGATGAAAAAAATGTTCAGGGACGTTTTATGCATACTTCTCACCGCCGCTCTCACCGGCACTTTTCTTGCGGCGGCGGCGGGCGGCTTTTTCGCGGAGCTTTACGAACCGCCTGTTTTCGGCTTTTCGCGGCGCGGAGGCGGTGCCGAAAGCGCGGCGTCATCACCCGGCAGCATAAGCGGCGCCAGCCGTTATGGCGAAAACACAAGAGAAGAGCTTATAAGTCTCTGGAATTCCATAAAGACGCCGTACAACGGCACCGCTTACGATACTGTTCCGAGCGTCGCGGCGCCGTTTAGCACGGGCGCGCTCAGGCAGGGATATCTGAACGACTCTTTGAACTACCTGAATTTCTACCGCAAGGTGGCAAAAATGCCGGCATTGACGCTGTCGCAGTCAAAATGCGAGTTTCTGCAGTACGGTGCCGTGCTTATGGCGGCAAACGGCAAGGCCAGCCACAGCAGCAATCTTCTCCAGCCTGACGGCATGACGTATGACTTTTTCAGAAAGGGAAAGGACTCCGTGGACGTTAGCAATATCGCATACGGTAAGGATTACGGTGAAAACGGCATTGTCATGAGGGATTTCATTGACGCCTGTTTCGAAGACACGGGGCAAAACCTTAAGTTCGTCGCCCACAGGCGCTGGTTTCTTTCACCCGGTCTTTCCGGCACCGGCTTTGGTCAGGCGACAGCGGAAAACGGCGACATTTTTACAGCCGCGCATGTAGTGGGATATGAAAATCCCGCCGTTCCTGATTATGACTTTATATCGTGGCCCTCATCCGGATGGTTTCCGAATGAATTTATAAGCCGGAATCAGTCGTGGAATGTCTGTCTTAATCCCGATAAATTCAGCATCACGAATCCTCCCGCGCTGGCGGTGAAAATTACGAGAGAATCAGACGGCAGGGTTTTCAATCTCACTGCGTCCGACGACGGCTATTCTGAGGACACCGCGTTTCTTTGGTATAACCCTGAAGACAATTACGATTTCCCGCTTAACATCACCTTCCACATCGGCTCCGTAAATCATATCGGCAACACGCTTACGGGCGATTTCAATATTGAAATAACCGGAATAAGGTACAAATCAACCGGCGCGGCCGCTGTCCTTTCATATACCGTAAGGTTTTTCTCGCTCGACGACATACCAGAACCTACGACTGGCGACGAAACGGAAAGCAGCAATACCGAAACAAGCACAACCACGCAAACCACAACGACCACAACAAACACATACCCCTCAACACCGGCGCGTGTTCTTACGTCAATAGCTATAGCCGAAAAGCCGGCGAAGCTTTCGTATAATTATAAAGACACCCTAAACACCTCGGGGCTTACGCTGAACGCCTTTTATTCCGACGGAAAAAACGAAAAGATAAAAAGCGGCTTTACATGCTCGCCGACTTATTTTGACAAAACGGGTACTCAAAAGGTTACCGTAACATACAAAGGATTCAGCGATTCGTTCAATGTCTCCGTAAAATACACGTTTTACCAGATATTAATAAGAATTTTCCTCCTCGGCTTTTTGTGGTATTAAATTACTTTCGGACTTTATAAAACTCAATTTGCGGAACGGTCAAGACCGTTCCCTACAAATGGAAAATAGCGCGGTAAACCCTTTTTTGCGCTGCTTGGCAGGGAACGTATTCATGCGTTCCGAAAGTCGGTTAAATACTCGCGGAACGGTCAAGACCGTTCC
>DCUB01000054.1 GCA_002329365.1 Ruminococcaceae bacterium UBA1425 | reverse complement strand
GCACATTTATTGACATTTCCAGAATATTATAAACAGTCCCTATGACACATAAGAGTATAATAAACCATGCGTGGTATAATTTCAACAAAAATATCGGAAATTGTGTTGAATGTTTTATTTTATTGTGCTATCATCTGGTATGAAATCAATTCCCGCTCTGCGAGCCTGCGAGTGCTGAAATCTGCGCTCAATGCGGTAAAGACGTCCGTCTTTTTTGAGCTTCGCGCCCGTTTGCTTGAAGTGGAACGCGACGTTCTTTTCAACGCACTGGCTCCTGAGGCTTAAAATCCAGTTATAGTCGCACACCCTCGCTTCGTTGCCGCTTTCGCCTCCCGCCACCACACGGCGGATTTCCGGCGTGAGATATTCTCTCATGTCGATTTCCGACAAAAGCGGCTCGCAGGCGATATATTTGTTTTTTATCGGCAGGGTGTTGAAAACAGGGAGCCTTATATCGCACTGCCTCTGGTTTTCGATTGTGCAGACTACCGACACGTTGTCATACCCGTTGCCCCAGTCGTCGGGTATACACTGCATAAAACGTAATATCCTTTTTGAAATGATAAAAAAATCCACGTCGCGGCGCGTGCGGATGATATCCCATATTTCATCCCGCCAGCCGTCCGCGTCTTCGATAAAAAAATCCGACGTCATGCAGGCAAAAACAACGCTGCCCGAAGGAACTTTATATCCGCCCGACCTGTTTCTTTTAACCGGCAGGTCAAACATCTGTGTTTTTCCGATAACCGAAGCGTCCCTGCCCACCGACTCGTCGCGGCGGTAGACATAGCAGTTTTTGCAGCCCTCCGAATATTTTTTGCATCCGTGCCACGGGTTCCATATTATGTCGGACATTTTATGCCCCCCATAAATTTAATAATAAAATTATATCACATACAAGGAGATTAAACAATGAAGATTTCAACTCAGACAGAGGTAACGGCACAAAAGCTCGGACCGGAAACGGCGGTCAGGTATCTCGCGCAGGCGGGCTTTGACGCCGCCGACTTTTCGATGTTCGGTATGCACAGTCCCGACGACATGCTCAACAGCGACAATTACAGGGAATACGCCCAAAGGCTTAAAAAGGTCGCGGACGAATGCGGAATATGCTTTAACCAGTCCCACGCGCCTTTTCCCTCCTATAAACCGGGAGACGAGGAATACAACAAGCTGACATACGGGCTGATTATACGTTCGATGGAAATCTCGTCCATACTCGGCGTTGATATTGTTGTCGTCCATCCGACATATATATCGCCGACGGAAAACTTTGATTTCAACGTTAATTTCTATAAAAGCCTTCAGCCTTACTGCGCGAAATACGGCGTAAAAATAGCGCTTGAAAACATGTGGGGAAGGAAAGACGGAAAAATAGTTCCGAACGTATGCAGCGTCGGCAGCGATTTCATAAGGCATCTTGACGCGCTCGACAGCAGGTACTTCGTCGCGTGTCTCGACCTCGGTCACTGCGGTCTTGTCGGAGACGACGCGGCGAAGATGATTCGCGAGCTCGGGCACGACAGGCTGAAATCCCTGCACGTTCACGACAATGATTTTGAAAGCGATCAGCACTATTTCCCGTTCTCGGGCAAAATGGACTGGACCGGCATAACGCAGGCGCTTGCCGATATTGATTATGACGGCGTGTTTACGTTTGAGGCGGACGGAATGCTGAAAAGAATGCCTGTCGAGTTCATCCCGACAGGGCTGAACTACCTCCACGACATAGGCAGACAACTTGTTTCGATGATTGAAAGCGCGGGGCATTAATTAAGAGGCGCAATGGCCGCACTTATAAACAGATACGACAACGCCGCCGAAACATATATGTCCGGCGGCGTTGCCGTAGTGTGAGATATGATAATGGGAAGAGAGCAATTTAACGGGTGCTTATGTTAAATTAAATCGGAATCAGGCGGTTTCGACTGCGAAGCTGCACCAGTATTCGTCAAGTTCGTTCTGGCATACTCCGTCGTTGAAATACTCAAACGACGACAATTCGACAGCCTTGTTAAGAAGGGCCCTGATTTTTTCTTTTAAAATGTTCATTTTTTCTTTCATGGTAAGACCTCCTTAAAAACTCATGTAACCGCCTGTGTGACTATATTATGGGCTTTTTTATATTAACAAACAAGGAGGATTTTTATTAAGATTTGCTTAATATTTTAGCAGGCAGTAGCCATAGGTACAGTTTTGTTATCCTGAGCTTATCTGTTATTCTGAGCCAATTTGTCATTCTGAGCGAATTTGTCATTCTGAGCGAATTTGTCATTCTGAGCGAAGCGAAGAATCTTTAGGAAAGATCCTTCGGCGCGTTGTGCCTCATGATGACAGAATCAGTCAAAAGATACTTTTCTTCATCATGATAAAAAATTTCGGAACGGTCAAGACCGTTCCGAAAGCTTAAGTTTTTATATCTTTCTTTACTCTATATATTTACTTCTGACGCCCCTTGCCGTCGTTTAACGTGAAGTTTATCACCCTGCCAGTTGCGTGACCGTCGCAGCCGTTCATGTATTTTCGTTTGAAGTTCCGCAGTTTCTCATAGTCAAAATCGTTTTCGGAGCTTCTTACGGCTTCGGCAAGCATTAAAGAGTCCGAAACCACGGGACCGGGGACAAAGCTTTCATACTTAACGAAGAAGCCGCGTTCCTTTTTGTAGTGGTGAAGGTCATATGCGTAAAAAATCAAAGGCCGCTCAAGCAGGGAATATTCAAACATCACGGACGAATAGTCGGTAATGAGCATGTCCGCCCCGCAAAGCGCCGTCTCGGTGGGCGTAAAGGCAGGAACCTCAAAGACAAAGTCGCCGACAATACTTTTAAGATGTTCGGGAATTGACATGCGTTCGGTGATGTTAGGATGATGTTTTATAAGCAGAGTATAATCGTTGCCAAGAAGCCGCTTAAGCAGCATGTAATCGAGAGTCCTGAACAGCATGGGAGCTTTTTTGCTTCCTCTGTACGTCGGGGCGTACAGAAGAATTTTTCGTCCGTTGATGCGACTTAACAGGTTCGGAACGCTTTTAATGAGCTCGTCGCGCGCCCCATCAGTAAAAGACCTGTTAAAATAAACGTCGGTTTTCGGCACGCCCCACGCGTGGAGTATCTTCGCATCGCAGTTAAAGGCCGAAGCGAACGACGGCTTTGCGGCGTCTGAAGCCACGGCGACTGACGTATAGGTATTGTGAACAGGACGGCTGTCGAGAATGTCGCTTGACAGCTCGCGCTCGTGCGTGGCATAGTCCCACTTTTTCAGAATGCCGAAGGTGTGCCAAAGCTGCACAACCTGCTGACCCTCGCGCGGCTTCTGCGAGCAGACAGGCAGAAACGTGTCGTCAAGAAAAATGCATTTGCAGCGCCCGTAATATCTGAAAAATCGCCTGTAATATTTAAACTCGTCGGTTTTTCTGCCGAACCTGCGGCCGGTGCTCTCATACTTACCGATAAAAACACAGTCGTACCCTTTGTTTTTAAGGGAGTTGAAAACGGGACGCAGATTAGGCGTAAGCACGGAGGACGACGAGGAAGCAAATACGACAAGATTGTCGATAACGGGTAAAATCGAGTACCGCTTGTAAAGCGCCGGCCAGAAATGAGCATAAAGATAATTTTCGTGCTCCGTTTGTTTTTGCAGCCGCCTTTGCTCGCGCTCGATTTCCTTTTCAAGATGCCGCCGTTCCTTAAGAGTATCGCTTCCCACATAATCACCCCAGTCATTTATACTATTGTAACACGAAATATAATAATATGCAATTTATTTATGTACATAATAAACAACATAATTAAAAAAACTTTAGGTAGAATTATAAAAAATATTTTTTAAAACCTAATGATTTTGATGTTATTATATGTTATAATGTACAAAATGTGCAAAACTTTTTATTAAGTCTGACTAAAAGAGAGTGCATCTATGTTCGAACAGACAGTAAATATCGAAAGAATGGAGCAGGCCGTCGGTCTTTTCGGCAGCTTCGACGAAAACATCAGGCTGATAGAAAATGAGTTTTCCGTAAGCGTCGTCAGCCGCGGTTCAGAGCTTAAGATTGTCGGAGAAGCCGAAAACGTTACAAAGGGCGTAAGGGCAATAAACGGTCTGCTTACGCTTATCAACAAGGGCGAGTCCTTAAGCGATCAAAACGTTCGCTATGTCCTGTCGCTTGTGCGGGAGGGCACGGAGGATAAGCTTCAGTCAATGATATCCGACTGTATATGCATCACGTCAAAGGGGAGGCCTGTCAAGCCCAAAACGCTCGGTCAAACAAAATATATCGAGGCGATTAAAAGCAATACCATAACGTTGGGGATAGGCCCCGCCGGCACTGGAAAAACCTATCTCGCCGTTGCGATGGCTGTTACGGCTTTCCGCGCGAAGGAGGTCAACAGAATAATTCTTACGCGTCCCGCCGTCGAGGCCGGTGAAAAGCTCGGCTTCCTGCCCGGCGACCTCCAGCAAAAGGTAGACCCGTATCTACGCCCGCTTTACGACGCGCTGTTCGATATGCTGGGGTCCGAAAGCTTTCAGCGTCATCAGGAAAAGGGCGGCATCGAGGTTGCTCCGCTGGCATACATGAGGGGGCGCACACTTGACGACAGCTTTATAATACTCGACGAGGCTCAGAACACAACGCCCGAGCAGATGAAGATGTTTTTAACGCGTCTTGGCTTCAACTCTAAGATGATTGTCACGGGGGACATCACACAAATCGACCTGCCCGAGGGCAAAAAGTCAGGGCTTATTGAAGCGGTAAGAATTCTGAAAAACATTGACGATATCGCAACCATTCGGTTTACCGAGAAGGATGTAGTCCGTCACAGGCTTGTGCAGGATATCATAAAGGCTTATGAAAAGCACGAGGAGGAGCGCAAGAGAAGATGACAAAGAAAGTTAAGGTTATCATTTCAAACGACCAGAAGGATATAAAAATTCCCACAGGCATCCGTCTGCTCATCCGCCGCTGCTGTACGGCGGTACTTGTAAACGAAGGGTTTGAAGGCTCCGCCGAGGTCAGCGTCCGTTTTGTAGACGACAAGGAGATAAGGCATCTTAACAAGCAGTACAGAAACAAGGACGTAAGCACCGACGTACTGTCGTTCCCGCTCGGAATCGACGGCGTATACGATATAAACAACGATACGGGCGCTCAGATGCTCGGCGATATCGTTATTTCCGTTCAGCACGCGTTTGAACAGGCAAAGCGCTACGGTCATTCAATTCAGCGCGAAATAGGCTTTCTTACGGTACACTCAATGCTGCATCTATTAGGCTACGACCACGAGTTGGGCGGTATTGAAAGCGTACGCATGAGGGAAAAGGAAGAAACTACGCTCACCCAGCTCGGTCTGAAGCGAAACGGAAGCTACTATATGGACGACGAGGTATGAAAGGAAAAGCAAAATAAAATGAAAGCAGTCTTTAGAAGCTTCGTTTACGCATGGAACGGTCTGAAGTTTTGCATAATCAACGAAAGAAACATGCGAATCCACATAACGGTTTCGGTTTATATGTTCTCTTATCTTCTGTTTTATGACTTTTTTGTAATCAGCAGAACGCAGCTTGCCGTACTTCTGTTTACAAACGCGCTTGTACTCATGGCGGAAATTGTCAACACATCCGTTGAGAATACCGTAAACATGCTCGAAACAAAATACAACAAATACTGCCAAATCGCAAAAGATACCGCGGCGGGTGCTGTGCTTATAGGAGCTATCTCTGCCGTTGCCGTAGGGATAGCCATATTAGGTCAGCCGCAGGCGTTTAAAAAGCTTTTTGAATATTACGTAAACAAGCCGTGGATGGTCGCCGTGCTCGCGGCAAGCCTTATTCTGAGCATCGCGTTTATCAGCTCTGGTCCTTACATATTCCTCGGCAGCAGAAATAAAAAGAACGACAAAGGAAATAACGACAGATGACGAAAACAGCCTTTATTGCCATAGTGGGCTGTCCCAACGCAGGCAAGTCCTCGATTCTCAACAGGCTTCTCGGGCAGAAAGTGGCGATAGTTTCCGAAAAGCCGCAGACAACAAGAACAAAAATAACAGGCATCCTCACAAACGGCGACATTCAGCTTGTTTTTACCGACACGCCCGGCTATCACATGCCCCGCAACAAGCTCGGTGAAAAGATGATTAAGGCTGTAAGCGACAGCATAGGCGGAGTCGACGCCTGCGTGCTTGTCGTCGAGCCCGAGGGAGAATTGCGGGAAAAGGAAAAGGAGCTTATAGAGCTGTTCCGGCAAAGCAAAATGCCCGCAATACTAGTAATTAACAAGATAGACAATATAAAAAACAAGGAAAGCCTTTTGGCGAGGATAGCCGAGCTGTCGGGGTACTACGATTTTGATGCCGTCGTTCCTGTTTCGGCGCTTCGCGGCACCAATTTCAATGCTTTGACGGACGAGCTTGAAAAGCTCGCGCAGCCGTCGGTTCATTTCTTCCCCGACGATGAGCTTACGGACCAGCCGGAGCGCGTACTTGCAGCCGAAATTATAAGAGAAAAGCTTTTAAGATTGCTTGACAAGGAGGTTCCCCACGGCATTGCCGTCAGCATTGACAGGATGCGCGAACGCGGCGACGGAAGCGATTTGACCGATATCGAAGCGACGATTTACTGCGAAAAAGAAAGCCACAAGGGAATAATAATAGGCAAAAACGGAGAGATGCTGAAGCGTGTTTCAACGAGAGCGCGCGAGGACATGGAGCGGTTTTTCTGCTGCCGCGTTAACCTCCGCTGCTGGGTAAAGGTAAGGGAGGACTGGAGAAATAAAGAAAGCCTGATACGCAATTTCGGTCTTGACGAATAAAAATGGGGTGGCTTAGTGAACATATTCAACAAGAGGCAGCTTTCACAGTTAAAAAGGGTTTTTGACAGGCTGACAGGGATTCCCGCAAGCATGATTCGTTTAGACATTGTAAGCGTCATTATGTCGCTGATTGTAATCGGTCAGCTTTTCGGAGCGGTTCTTTTCGATTTTCCTACATGGCCCGACGGGCAGACGCTCGACCTTTCGAAGTTTTCGCTCACATGGTCCGACGAATTTACAGACGGAACGTTCAACAAAACCTACTGGTCCGGTCACTATGTGTGGGGCGACAACGCAACCTACAAGCGCGACTACGCGTATTGGAACAGGTGCATGACAAGCTTCCGCGACGGCTGCCTTATTATTTCCGTAGATTACCTCGAAAACGGACCGGGCGAGCCGGAGGGACCGGACGGACCGGCTTACTTTTCATACGGCATGGACACAAACCCGTACACCGACGGTCCGGGCAAGCCGGGCTTTGAGCAGCTTTACGGCTATTTCGAATGCCGCTGCATACTTCCGAAGGGCGAGGGAATGAACCCCGCGTTCTGGCTTCTTACCGACGGCATGTGGAACGACGATACCGACGGCGGAGTCACGGGCTGTGAGATAGACGTTTTTGAAACGCTTTACAAGCATAACAGATTCAACAGAAATTCGATATATCAGACAATTCATATCGACGGTTACAACGAAGCCCACAGGCAGGAGGGGCAGGGCAGCTTTTTTGTCGACAGTCCTTACGAAAAGTTCAACACCTACGGCGTGGAGTGGAACCCCGACGGCTACATTTTTTACATAAACGGAGTCGAAACGGCGCGTACCGATTTCGGAGGCGTCTGCACCGTTCCGCTTTATCCCATACTTTCTGTCGGCGTCAATGAGCTTATCGAAAACAACAAAAATCTGCCCGCGGAATTTATTGTTGATTATGTAAGGGTGTACCAGTATAAGGACTACCTTTCATAACATTTCCTGTTATATCGGCTCCCGTAAAGGTAAAATTATTACGGGAGTGATAGCTTTGGATAAGAACAGCGACAATTGGCAAAGGTTTACTCAAAGCGGGAAAATTTCCGACTATATCAACTACCGCAAAAGCATTTTAAGCGAAATATCGGCTGACGATACGGAGCCTGTCAGCCCGGAGAACGAAGATGAATATGAACACCGACGGACTGGTGATTAAAGAAAACACGACGGGCGAAAACGACCGCGTCATTACGCTCCTGACAAGGGATTACGGAATTATCCGCGCCTTTGTCAGGGGCGCAAAAAGTATTAAAAGCCGTTCGGTAAGTGCCACGCAGTTGCTCGGATATTCAAAATTGTCGCTTTACAAGGGTAAGGACGCGTACATAGTTGACGACGCTCAGCCGCGGGAGATTTTTTTCGGGCTGCGCGGCGATATCGAAAGGCTGGCTTTGGCGCAGTATTTATGCGAGCTGGCTGCCGAACTTGCCCCGCGCGAGGCTGAGGCGGCGGAATACCTCAGCCTGATGCTAAACTCCCTGCATCTGCTGACAGAGGGCAAACGCCCTCAGCCCTTTTTAAAGGCTGTCGCCGAGCTTAGAATGATGTGCCTTTCCGGCTATATGCCCGACCTTGTAGCATGCTCCGGATGCGGCGCCTTCGGCGGCGATTATATGTATTTCAACATCGAAGACGGCAGCCTGATTTGCTCCGGCTGCGCGGGACGGGAAAAGGGCAGACCGCTCGGAATGGGAGTTATAACAGCCATGAGGCACATCTGCTATTCAGAGCCGAAGAAAATTTTCAGCTTTACGCTGTCCGACGAAAGCCAGAAGGTTCTTGCCGACATATGCGAAGCGTATCTTCTGATGCATATCCAGAAAAAATTCAAAACGCTCGATTTTTATAAACAGCTTAGGAGTTGACTATGAACGACAGACATTTTACGGCGCTGGAGCTTGACAAAGTACTGTCACGCCTTGCCGAGTATGCCTCCTGCGAAGACGCGCGCGGAGCAATTCTAAACATAACACCTGAACATAACGTCGATATGGCGCGCTCGCTGATGAACCAGACAGAGGACGCGCACATGCTTCTGGCGCGTTTCGGCGGTCCGTCCTTCGGCGGGCTTAAAAACGTCAGCAACGCGCTTCGCCGCGCCGACGCGGGCAGCGTGCTTACAATGAAAGAGCTGCTTGACATCTCCTCCGTTTTGCGCGTCATACGGGCTTTGTCGCAGTGGAGGGACTCAAACGCGGGCGTTCCCACGGCGCTTGATGTGTTTTTCGGCGCGCTCACTCCGAATAAGTTCCTTGAGGACGCTATAAACTCCGCAATTTTATCGGAGGACGAAATTGCCGACACCGCGTCGCCGGAGCTTTACGACCTGCGCAGAAAAATCCGTGTGCAGGAATCAAAAATCCGCGAGCAGCTTGAAAAGATGACGCATTCCCAAAGGTATTCAAAATTCCTTCAGGACAACATAATCACCATCAGAAACGGCAGGTTCGTCGTGCCCGTCAAAAGCGAATACAGAAGCGAGGTTCCGGGGCTTGTTCACGATACGTCGTCAAGCGGCGCGACGGTGTTTATCGAGCCTATGGCCGTTGTTTCGGCAAACAACGAAATCAAGGTTCTGCAAAGCGCCGAGCGCGACGAGATAGACAGGATATTAGCAAACCTTTCCGCGACCGCGGGCAGCTTCTGCAACACTATAATCGCAAGCTACGAGTGCGCCATAGAGCTTAACGTGATTTTCGCAAAGGCGCACCTTGCATACAGCATGAAGGCGTCTGTTCCCGAAATAAACGACGAGGGGATAATAGACCTGAAAGCGGCGCGGCACCCTATGATAGACCCGAAAACCGTTGTGCCCGTCGACATAAGGCTCGGCGGCGAGTTCAGCACACTCGTAATAACGGGGCCGAACACGGGCGGCAAGACGGTTTCAATTAAGACGATAGGACTTTTGTCGCTTATGGCGGCGTGCGGGCTCATGCTGCCCGTCAGCGACCAAAGCAGAATTTCCGTGTTTGACGAGGTGCTTGCCGATATAGGCGACGAGCAGTCGATAGAGCAGTCGCTGTCGACCTTCTCGTCGCACATGACAAACATAATAGACATAATAAACAGAGCAGGCGACAGAAGCCTTGTCCTCATAGACGAGCTTGGCGCGGGAACAGACCCGGTCGAGGGTGCGGCTTTAGCTATGGCTGTTCTCGAGGCTCTCGCCGCCAGGGGAGCAAAGGTAGCCGCCACTACGCACTACGCGGAGCTTAAGGCATACGCTTTACAGACTCCGGGCGTCGAAAACGGTTGCTGCGAATTTGACGTAAAGACGCTCCGCCCGACATACAGGCTGCTTATAGGTCTTCCGGGGCGGTCAAACGCTTTTGCAATTTCCGAAAGGCTCGGAATGAGCAAAGACATAGTCGACAGGGCGCGCCAGCTTGTCAGCGACTCGAATCTGCGCTTTGAGGACGTTGTCGACAGCCTTGAGCTCAGCAGGATAAATATGGAAAAAGAGCTTGAAAACGCCCGCCGTCAGACTGAAACGGCGCAGGAAGCCCTTAAGGAAGCACAGCGTATAAAGGAGGCTGCATATGAGCTTCGCGACAGGGAGCTTGAAAAAGCACGCTCGCAGGCGCTGAAAATTACCGAGCAGGCGCGGCGTGAAGCAAACGCTCTTATAATGGAGCTTGAAAAGATTAAAAAAGAGCGCGACAAGGCAAAAGACGCGGCGGAGCTTGCGCGTAGGGCGCGGGCTACTGTCAAAAAGGGGCTTGAGTCCATAGAGTCGGCGGCAGACCCTGTTATCGGCACTGTTGACGAGGACGAGGAATACGTCCTGCCTCGCCCCTTAATTGCGGGCGACACCGTCATAATTGCGTCTCTCGCCAAGGAGGCGAAGGTACAGTCGCCGCCCGACAAAAACGGCAATGTCGAGGTTATGGTCGGAACGGCAAAAATGCGCGTAAAGCTTACGGACCTGCGGCTCGTAACGGGACAGCAGAAGAAAAAGGACGAAACGGGCAAACGACGGAATGTAAGCATGGTTGAAAGCAAGCTGAACATGGAAGTCAAGACAAGGCTCGACCTGCGCGGAATGACGGTTGACGACTGCCTTATTGAGCTTGACAGGTTTATAGACATGTCCCTTAGAACGGGAATAAACGAGTTCGTTGTCGTGCATGGCAAAGGTACCGGCGCGCTGAAAAACGCCGTAACGCAGTATCTCAAAAAGTCGCCATATGTCAGGTCGCACCGCCTCGGCGTTTACGGCGAGGGCGAGGACGGCGTAACTATTGTCGAGCTTAAATGAAGTCAAAAATTAAATGCCTGTTTTCCGGCACGTCGTGTGTCGCAAAACAGGCATTAATCATTTTACGTTTTCCGGCATATATATTTAAGTAAAACGGTGCCCGCTGAGGGTTTCATGAAGTAATCTTGACATAAAGGGTGAGCGGGATGAAAAAGCTCATACTTGTAACCTCGCCGCCCGCCTGCGGCAAAACCTACGTATCAAAACAGATAGCAATGAATCTCGAGCATGTCGTTTATCTCGATAAGGACACGCTTATAGTGCTTTCAAAACAGATTTTTGCCGTGGCTAATCAGGAGTATAACAGAAGCTCGGACTTTTTCGAAAAAAACATCCGCAATTATGAATATTCGGCTATCGTCGACATTGCTTTAGAGGCAATCGAATATGAAGACATAGTGCTTATTAACGCACCGTTTTCTAAAGAAATACGCGACAAGGAATATATAAACAGCTTAAAAGAAAAGCTTAAACAAAAGGGCGCGCGGCTTGTAATAATATGGGTGGAAACGGACGTGGAGGTCTGCAGGCAGAGGATGATAAAGCGCAACAGCGACCGCGACGCGTGGAAGCTCGCTAACTGGGACAAATACATTGAGGGAGTTAATTTCGATATTCCCGCAGAGCTTGACGACCCGAACTGCAGCGACGACCTGCTGATATTCAAAAACTCCTCCGAGGAGGAGTTTTCAAAATCCATGGAAAAAACGATAGAAATCCTTGAGGCGTGAAAACAAAAAGATCCTTCGGCGCGTCGCGCCTCAGGATGACAGGGGGAGGGGAACAAAATGTCATTCTGCACCCCCTTTGTCATTCTGGTCGAAGCGAAGAATTTTTTGTAAACATCACTCGGTCATTCTGGTCGAAGCGAAGAATCTTATGTAAACATCACTCGGTCATTCTGGTCGAAGCGAAGAATTTTTCAGGTCGAAGACAGGGACCGATTTTATGTCTTGATGGGTCTGTTATAATACAGCAGCTCAAGACATAGAACCGTCCCTTATATCTTTCAAACCGGCAATTTATTTTCCGTCTTTCCTCGCCGGATAAAATACTTCAAGAAGCTCAATATACTTTGGAACAGCGTCTATATTGTAGTTCTCGAAATAAAAGGTTTCGCCGGAGCATTTCTCGTAAAGGACATTATCAATAGTGTAGGATTTCCTAAAGGAACATTTTTCTCTGTTACCGATACCGCCGCCGTTTTCATCACAATGCCTGCATTTGCCCGTATCATTGACAAACGGTGCTTTAATATAATTCTGGGCGTTCTCGATATATTTTCGGTGCTTGTCTATGTTTGTAAAATACAGTCGTAAAACGATGCCGCTGTCACGGAAATAAAACCTCGCGACATATTTTTTTGTTTTATTTCCCGCTCGTGTGTATTCAATTTTATACCTGCCGAAGCAGACATATGGTTTTATGCCGTCGCTCTCATAACCGATTTTTTTAACTGCTTCGTCAAAACCTGTCACAAATTCTTTTTCGCTGTCGCTTAAAAAATCAAACTCCGGCAGTTTTATTTGTTCCTTTAACATTGATTTCTCCTTGTCAGAACAAACGGTACAATTCCGCGCTTCTCTAATACGCCTCAAACGCCTCGATTGTCGCGAAACAGCGTGTTTTTTCTATGACAAGCTTAATGTACTGAACCCTGATTTCGTCAAAACGGCAAATGCGCTTGTGACCTATTACAGTTCCCTTGTAAAGCTTTTTCCACTTGCCGCCGGTTTTGCCGTAAAGCGTGAACTTCTCAATCTGCTGACCTGTGCGGATGTGCTCCTTAAGCACAACCTTGTCAATATCGTAGTCGTCGCCGAGGTCAATCATTATCCACGGCTTTTTCGGGTTCATGCCCGAGTGCCAGTAGGTGTCGGGATTGCCGTCGAGTACGTTTTGCGCGTCGTGTTCCCCGTCAAGGCGGCAGGAGCATGTCATAGTCGAATCCTCGGCAAGGTTTTCGTTGAAGTCTATTTCAAGCTGTGCGCCCATAGCGAGCAATGTTTCCATGTCGCGTTCGGCTATCAGGCCGTCCTTGTTGGGCGATAGGTTAAGGAGCATCGACGCGTTTGCCCCGACGGAGTTGTAGTAAATATCCATAAGCTTAGAAAGGGGCTTTACGTCAAAGTCTTCGTTGGCGTGATAAAACCAGCCCTTGCGAAGCGAAACGTCAACCTCCGCAGGATACCAGATAAGACGGTATCCTTTTTTTATTTTTTTCCTGCTGCCGAGGTCGGGAACTGTTAGATTAATTTTTTTAGGCGGAGGTATGTCATCCTTGCGGGAATCGGACGGAAGAAGCTCTGCGTTTGAGTAGAAGTAAGGCACAACGCTCCATTCGGAGCTGCGGCAGACTCCCGACTCGTTGCCGCACCAGCGCACGTCGGGGCCGCATATCGAAATGACTGCTTCCGGCTGAAGTTCGCGCACGACGGAGAAATAGCCCTCCCAGTCGTATTCCTGCTTCCTGCCGTTTTTGCCCTCGCCGCACGCGCCGTCGAACCATACGCAGAAGATGTCGCCGTAGTTTGTGAGCAGCTCGCGGAGCTGGTTTTTAAAATAATCGTTGTAAGGCTCGCCCTGACCGTAGCGCAGGTCGTGTCTGTCCCACGGGGAGAGGTATACGCCGAATTTAATACCAACTTTTCGGCAGGCAGCCGCGGCTTCAAAAACCACGTCGCCGCCTCCGTCCTTCCACGGGCTGTTTTTTACGCTGTGCTCCGTGTAGGCGCTCGGCCAGAGGCAAAAGCCGTCGTGATGCTTGCAGGTAAGTATCATTGCCTTCATTCCGGCTGCCTTTATTATCTTTGCCCACTGCAGTGCGTTGAGCTTTTGTGGGTTGAACAGCTCGGGACTTTCTCCGCCCGTGCCCCATTCTGAATCCGAAAAGGTGTTAATACCGAAATGGACAAAAGCGTAAAACTCGAGGTCGTTCCACTTTAGCTGACGCTCGGAGGGCACAACCTTTGAAGCTGCTTCAATGACGGATTTCGCACCCATTTTGTTCACCACCTGAAAAAATTATGCTTTTAATATGGGATTTCTGACGGCGGCCGTTTCGTCCGGTCTGCCGACAGGCGTTGTTACGGGCGCGCGGTGAAGTGAATCTGGGTCGCTGTATGCTGCTTGCAGCGCGTCCTTTAAGGCGGTAGCGGCAAAGTCGAGCGTCTCTCTCGATTCGGTTTCCGTCGGTTCGAGCATAAGCGCCTCGTGGACGATTAACGGGAAATACATCGTTGGTGGATGAATGCCCCTGTCAATAAGCCCTTTAGCGATGTCGGAGGCTGTTACACCCGTTTCGCGTTTTAAGCGTTCAAGGCTCAGCACAAACTCATGCATACACGGGCCGTCAAACGGGATGTCGAACGAATCGCGCAGGCTTTCCTGAAGGTAGTTTGCATTCAGTACGGCGTTTTCGGAAGCCTCGCGTATGCCCTCGGCGCCGAGCGTCATAATGTAGGCAAGCGCCTTTATGCAGACAAGGAAGTTGCCGTAAAAGCTTTTTACCATTCCGACAGACTTTTCGGGAGTTTCAAACGAATACGTTCCGTCGTTTTTCGTAACAACGGGACGCGGCAGATATTTCGCAAGCCTTGCCTTGCAGCCGACGGGACCGCTGCCCGGCCCTCCTCCGCCGTGAGGCGTGGCAAACGTCTTGTGAAGATTAAGATGCACGGCATCAAAGCCCATGTCGCCTGGCCTGACAATACCCATAATGGCGTTGAGGTTCGCACCGTCGTAATAGAGAAGTCCGCCGGCGTCGTGGACTGTTTTTGCGAATGTTTCGATGTTTCTGTCGTACTTG
Organism: Ruminococcaceae bacterium UBA1425; assembly: GCA_002329365.1. Classification (GTDB taxonomy): domain Bacteria; phylum Bacillota; class Clostridia; order Oscillospirales; family Acutalibacteraceae; genus UBA1425. The sequence goes on along the minus strand of DCUB01000054.1, from coordinate 8,993 downwards.
CCGACAGTGTTCGGGTTTGTGAGCATAAGTGCGGCGGTGTCGTCGCCGACGGCACTTTTGAGCGCTTCAATGTCCACAAGCCCGTCGGGTGTGGAGGGGATGTTGACTACCGTAAAGCCGCACATGGCGGCGCTTGCCGGGTTTGTGCCGTGGGCGGAATCGGGGACTATCAGCTTTGTTCTGCCCGTTTCGCCGCGGTCTGTGAGATATGCCTTAATGAGCGACAGGGCGGTAAATTCGCCGTGTGCGCCCGCCGCAGGCTGCAGAGTTAAAGCGTCCATGCCGGTTATCTCGCAGAGAAAGCCCGCCAGCATATCCATAGCCTCAAGGCAGCCCTGAACGGTATTTATCGGCTGAAGCGGATGAACATCCGTAAAACCGCGAAGCTCCGCGGCGTCCTCGTCTATTTTCGGGTTGTATTTCATTGTGCAGGAGCCGAGAGGATAAAAGCCGTTGTCAACTCCGTACGCCTTGCGGCTGAGGTTTGTATAGTGGCGCACAAGGTCGACCTCCGCAACCTCAGGCAGCTCCGCCTTTTCCGCCCTTAAATAATCGGCGGGAATAGAGTAGCCCGTAATATCGCAGGAGGGGATAACGGCGCAGCGCCTGCCCGCTTTGCTTTTGTCAAAAATCAGTCCGCTCATGCCGCCGCCCCCTTAAGTATATTAACAAGCATGTCAATCTCGTCTTTTGTGTTTACCTCGGTGACGCACCAGAGTATGCAGTCCTCCCCGTCAACCTTTACGGGAAGCCCGCCCAAGATGCCGTTTTCCTCAAGCTTTTTCATGATTATTGAGGGTGATACGGAAGATTTGGTTACAAACTCGTTGAAGAAAAAACCGTCGTATATAAGCTGAAAACCGCTTATAGACGATATTTGTTCGGCAGCGTAGTGCGCCTTAGAAAAGCATTGTCCGGCAACCTCGCGGAGCCCTTCCTTTCCCATGGCGGCGCAGTAGATGACCGCCGTCAGCGCGCAGAGGGCCTCGTTTGAGCATATGCTTGAGGACGCCTTTTCGCGGCGTATGTGCTGCTCCCTCGCCTGAAGGGTGAGGACGTAAGCGTCCCTGCCCTCGGAGTCGGTGGTTTTGCCCACTATCCTGCCGGGCAGCTTTCTCATGTCGGCATTGTTTACAGCCATAAAACCGAGATAGGGGCCGCCGAACGAAAGCGGCATTCCGAGCGGCTGACCTTCGCCTACGGCAGCGTCGGCGCCCGATTCGACGGGTGTTTTGAGAAGCGCTAAAGAAATCGGCTCGCAGCCCATTATCAGCTTTGCACCCGCGCTGTGGACAAGCCGCGCTATTGCTTCGGCGTCCTCAACAATGCCGAAATAGTTAGGCTGCTCGATATATACCGAGGCCGTTGCGCCGTCTAAGATACCGGCAAGCGCGTCAAGGTCTGTTACGCCGTCCTTTACGGGCGCTACGACAAGCTCGCTGCCCGCGGAAGCGCAGTATGTGCTTATAACCTCAAGCACCATCGGGCGGACTGACGCCGAAACAACCGTTTTGCTCCTTTTTCTGTCTTTAAACATCGCCGCCGCCTCGGCTGCCGCGTGGGCGCCGTCATATACGCCGGCGTTTGAAACGTCCATGCCGGTAAGGCGGCAAATCATAGACTGATACTCGAATATGCTTTGCAGCACTCCCTGGCTCATTTCCGCCTGATATGGAGTGTACGCCGTTACAAATTCCTCGCGCAAGGCAAGCCTTTTAACGGCGCTTGGGATGAAATGCCTGTAAGCCCCCGCGCCGCGGAAGCAGGTTTTGAAAACGGTGTTTTTGCATGAAAGCCTTGTAAGCTCGTCAATCACCTCAAACTCCGTTTTCGCTTCGGGAAGGTTCAGTTCTTGTTTTAAACGCATGCCCGACGGGATATCGGCAAACAGCTCGTCAATGCTGCTTCTGCCCATAGCGGAAAGCATGGCAAGCCGTTCTTCCGGCGTGTTCGGTATGTATGACATAATATAATGTTCAGGCTCAGCGTTAAAAACAGCCGAGCCTTACCTCCGTTTTAGTTTTCTGAAATAAATGCTTCGTAAACCCCCGAGTCCATCAGTTCGCTGTTTTCGGTTACGTTTTCAAGCTCGACAAGCCACGAACCGTAAGGGTCGGAATTAAGCAAAGACGGATCGTCAAGAAGCTCGTTATTGACCTTTGAAACAGTACCGTCAACGGGGCAGTAAATGTCTGAAACAGCCTTGATGGATTCGATATCTCCCAGACTGTCGCCCGCCGTGAGTATTTCGCCGGCTTCGCATAGGTTGATATACGCGACGTCGCCCATTTCCTCCTGCGCGTGGTCGGAAACGCCAACCAAAGCCCTGCCGCCGCCGAGATACTTAACCCATTCGTGTGTTTCGGCATAGAATAAATCCTTTTGTACGCTCATTTTTTATTTCTCCTTGCACAATTAATTGTTTTTCAAATTTCCATGAATTAAAAAATAAAATTAAAGTGATGCTATATTTATTCGTAGGGAACGGTCTTGACCGTTCCGCAAAATTTTATGAAGCTTTATGAATGGCACGCCATGCCACAACACAGTAATTATTTTGATCTTTTATAAAACGGCAGGGGAACAACCTTTGCAACAAGCTGTTTTCCTCTGACCTCGACTGTTACCTCGTCGCCCGCGTTTACGTCCTTGCCGACAAGAGCCATGCCGACAGCCTTTTTAAGATACGGGCACATTGTGCCGGAGGTGATATATCCCGCCTCGCTGCCGCTTTTTATAACTTTGTCGCCGTCTCTCGCAATGCCTCTGTCGATAAGCTCGATACCGACACGGTGGACGGAAGGCTCGCCCTTTGCCAAAAGGGCATTCTTGCCGATGAAGTCCTCCTTGCCCATTTTGACAAAAAAGCCGAGCCCCGTTTCAAGAGGCGTAATAACGTCGTTCATCTCGTGACCGTATAGGGGCATTGATGCCTCAAGACGAAGCGTGTCGCGCGCACCGAGACCGCAGGGGATAAGCCCGAGCCCGCTGCCGGCTTCGATGAGCTTTTCCCAAAGCTCCGCCGCGTTTTCGGGCGCGGTGTAAAGCTCAAAGCCGTCCTCGCCCGTATAGCCCGTTTTTGAAACGATGCATTCAATGCCGCCGACCTTTTGACCTGCCTTGAAGCTGTAATATTTGACGGGGATGCTTTCCTCGTCCGTTAGCTTCAACAAAATCTCCTTTGACTCAGGTCCCTGAAGCGCAAGCTGTGCCACCTCGGCGGAAATGTCCGAAAGCTTTACGTCGCCGGATATTTTCGACTTCATCCACGCAACGTCCTTGTCGTGATTTGCCGCGTTGACGACGATTAAATAGTCGTCCTCGCCGTTGCGGTAGACGAGAAGGTCGTCCACAACGCCGCCGTTTTCGTTGCACATCGGGCTGTAACGCACCTGACCGTCGTACATGCCCGTGCAGTCGTTTGTTACAAGCATGTTGATGTTTTTCAGAGCGTCCTTTCCGGTTATTTTAACCTCGCCCATGTGCGAAACGTCGAAAAGTCCCGCAGCCGTGCGAACCGCCATATGCTCGGCGACTATTCCCGTGTGGTACTGAACGGGAAGAAGATAGCCCGCAAAGGGCACAATTTTGCCGCCGTATCTGACGTGCGTGTCGTAAAGCGGTGTTTTCAAATCCATTACAATATCATTACCTTTCATATCTTCAATATTACAAAGTATTACTGTTTAAGACCGAAATAGGATACAGCGTTGTTGTATGAGATGTCCTCGACTATTTTTGACAGCGTTTCAAAATCCGCCGGGTAAAGCCCGCTTTCAACCATATCGCCGATAAGCCCGCACAGAATGCGCCGGAAGTATTCGTGCCTCGGATATGAAAGGAAGGAGCGGGAATCGGTGACCATGCCGACAAATTTTCCGAGACATCCGAGATTGCCGAGCGCCTTCATCTGCTCGCGCATGCCGTCGATATTGTCGTTAAACCACCAGCCGGAGCCGAACTGAAGCTTGCTTGACGCCTCTGACGACTGGAAGTTGCCGAGCATGGAGCCGAGAGCGTAATTGTCCTTCGGGTTAAGCGTGAACAGAATTGTTTTCGGCAGCCTGCCCTGCGACTCCATGCAGTCGAGGAAGCGTGAAAGCTTGAAGGCAATCCGGTCGTCGCCTATCGAGTCGAAGCCGGTGTCGGGACCGAGCTTTTTAAACATCGCGGAGTTGTTGTTTCTCATTGCTCCCATGTGAAGCTCCATCGCCCAGCCTCTTTTTGCGTATTCGCCGGCTAAGAAGCACATAAGCGCGGTGCGGTATTTGTCGATTTCGTCGGCGTCGACAGGTTGACGGTCAAGAACCTTCGAAAAAATCAGCTCAAGCTCTATATCGTCGCTTATTGTGAACGGAACGTATGAAAACGCCTGGTCGCTGGCGCGGCAGCCCATTGCGTCAAAGAACTCTATTCTGTCAAGCAGAACGGACTTCAGACCGGCAAAGCTCTCGATATTTTCGCCCGCCGCTTTTTCAAGCGACTCGAGCCACGGCAGGAAGGTGGGCAGCTCGACGTTAAGAGCCTTGTCGGGGCGGAATGCCGGAATAATGCGGCATTTAAAGCTTTTGTCCTTTGCGATAAGCTTATGATATTCAAGCGTATCGGCGGGGTCGTCGGTTGTAAATACGCAGGTGATGTTTGAGCCGTCTATTAGCTCGCGCGGAGTAAAGCCGCCGGCGGCAATTTTTTCGTTGGCTCTTTTCCAGATGACTTCGGCGGTATTTTCGCATAACGGCTCATAAATGCCGAAATACCTTTGAAGCTCAAGGTGCGTCCAGTGATAAAGCGGGTTGCCGATTAAATAGGGCATCACCTTTGCCCACGCCATGAATTTATCATGGCCGGAGGCGCCACCCGTTATGTATTCCTCGTCGATTCCGAAGGAACGCATTGCGCGCCACTTGTAGTGGTCGCCGCCGAGCCAGAGCTCCGCAATATCGGCGGGCTGCCTGTTTTCGTAAATCTCCTTCGGGGAAAGGTGACAGTGCCAGTCGAAAATCGGCATTTTTGAAGCTGACTCGAAAAGCCGCTTTGCCGGCTCGTTGTCAAGAAGGAAGTCGTCAGACATGAATTGTTTCATTAAACCATCCCTTCACAATTTAATTACATCCACAACAACATATAGCATATCAAATCCGAACGGCAAAATCAATGCTTTTTTTGACAGTGGAAAAACTGATTTTGTTAAACAGTCGGCAAAAAAACTGTACAACTTACACATTAAGTTGAACGCTGTTTTTACAAGCAATGAAAAATATACATATGCAGGGAACGGTCTTGACCGTTCCGCATGTGTTTATGCAACTTATAATAGAACGAAACATCTTGTTCAAATGTCATGACAGTTATAAGTAATTTTCGGAACGCATAAATGAGCTCCCTACTAACGTAATAACTCAATTCAAGAAAAATAAAATAAAGGTGTTTATCTTTACTGTTTTTATTATTAATATCCCGCCGGTGTAGGGACACGGCGCGCCGTGTCCGCTTGAAGCTTAAGAAGATTCTGAGGCGCAACGCGACGAAGGATCCTGCGACATAAGCTTTTGACAACATACGGAACGGTCAAGAACGTTCCGTACGCAAATATGATGTATTCACAGTTTTTTAAAGCAAGAGAGAGCCTGTAAAAACAAAGAACGGTCAAAACATATCCCTACATGTTGTTTTCCAAAGTTTGAAAAACTTTGTAGGGAACGGTCTTGACCGTTCCGAAAAATCAGGTGATGAAGTCTTAAATACTATGGAATATTGAAATTACAGATTAACGTTCGGTATTCCGTCGAAGCCCTTCTGAAGATCTTCGTCTGACGGGACGTAATCGGTCATCTTGCCGTCATGGAACTTTTCGTACGCTATCATGTCGAAATAGCCAGTGCCGGTAAGGCCGAAAACGATTGTCTTTTCCTCGCCTGTTTCCTTGCAGCGAAGCGCCTCGTCAATGGCGACCTTTATAGCGTGCGCGCTTTCGGGAGCGGGAAGTATGCCCTCTATGCGCGCGAACTCCTCGGCGGCTTTGAACACATCAAGCTGTGTGACGGAGGTGGCTTCCATGACACCGTCATGATAAAGCTGCGAAAGCACGGAGCTCATGCCGTGGTAGCGAAGTCCGCCTGCGTGGTTCGGAGCCGGAATAAAGCCGGCGCCTAAGGTGTACATTTTCGCAAGCGGCGTAACCATGCCGGTATCGCAGAAGTCGTAAACGTATCTGCCTCTTGTAAAGCTGGGGCATGAAGCCGGCTCTACGGCTATAAGCCTGTAATCAGCCTTGCCTAAAAGCTTGTCGCGTACGAACGGGGCGATAAGACCGCCGAGGTTTGAGCCGCCGCCGGCGCAGCCGATGACGATGTCGGGCTGAATGTCGTATTTGTCGAGCGCCGTTTTTGTCTCAAGACCTATAACCGACTGGTGAAGCAGCACCTGCGAAAGCACGCTGCCGAGAACGTAACGGTACCCCTCGCTTGAAACGGCCGCTTCAACAGCCTCTGAGATAGCGCAGCCGAGGCTGCCCGTGGTGCCGGGATGCTCTTTGAGGATTTTCCTGCCGACTTCGGTGGAATCGGAAGGGGAGGGGGTGACCGTTGCCCCGTAGGTACGCATAACCTCTCTGCGGAAGGGCTTCTGCTCGTAAGAAACCTTGACCATATAGACCCTGCAGTCAAGCCCCAGATAAGCGCACGCCATTGAGAGAGCCGTTCCCCACTGACCGGCACCCGTTTCCGTAGTAACACCCTTAAGGCCCTGATTCTTTGCGTAATAAGCCTGCGCGATAGCCGAGTTCAGCTTATGGCTGCCGGAGGTGTTGTTGCCCTCAAACTTGTAGTAGATTTTCGCCGGAGTCTGAAGCCTTTCCTCAAGGCAGTAAGCGCGGACAAGCGGCGACGGACGATACATCTTGTAGAAGCTGAGAATTTCCCCGGGAATGTCGATATACGGTGTCGTTTCGTCAAGCTCCTGCTTTGCAAGCTCCTCGCAGAAAATAACGCTCATCTCTTCAAGCGTCACCGGCTCGAGCGTTCCGGGGTTAAGCAGCGGCGCCGGCTTGTTTTTCATAAAGGCGCGGATGTTCAGCCACTGCTTCGGCATCTCTTTTTCTTCGAGATAGATTTTGTACGGGATTTCCTTTGCTGACATGTTGATTTCTCCTTTCGTTATCGGAATGTTTTGTTCCTCGGGAAAGGGTACAAAAAAACGCCCCTGTCCCTACAATTATGCCGGGACAAGAGCGATAAACTCCTGCGGTGCCACCCTGCTTGATGCCGAAGCATCCACTTAGCGCATACTATCATATGCCGACTTTTGTTAACGGAGCGCCATACTCCGGCTTGCTTACTGTAGTTTCAGCTTGCCCTCGGAAGCCCATTCAGCATTGTTTTCCGTGCCGCAATCTCACCGTCTGCGACTCTCTTTGCCGTAATCTGCAACGCTTACTTGCTCTTCTTCAACGGTTTAAGTCAATATATCACAGCCGAATTATATTGTCAACCCTTTTTTTAAAATATATTTATTTTTTCCGCGGAATGAACATATTTGTCAAAAGTGAACTTTAAACCGCCTGCCTCGTGCATATCGGAGCGTTCGGCAAGCGTCCATTCGGGGCTTTTTGACAGATTGGGGAAAAATCTGTCGGCTTCCTTCGTCGCGTAAAACTGCGTGATATACGCATTTTTGCAGTAGGGGAGCATTGTTTCGTAAAGCATCGCGCCGCCTATTATAAAAACCTCGTCGGTGTCGTAAGCCCTGAGAGCCTCCGAAAGCTCCGTGAGTGAGCGGACGATAATCGCTCCGTCAACATATAGCGACGCGTCGTCCGAAAGGATTATGTTTACTCTGTCGCGAAGCGGCTTTTTATTGGGGAGGGAAAGGAAAGTGTTCTGCCCCATAACGACAACCTTGCCCGTTGTCATAGCCTTGAAATACTTCATATCCTCCGAAACATGGAAGAGCAAATCGTTTTTACAGCCTATTCCCCAGTCAAGGCTAACTGAAACTATAAGATTCATTTATAATCCTTTCAATGTACATTATTTAAACCGCAACGGGAATCTTAACGTTAAAATCGTGATACCTGTAATCGGTAAGGCTGACGCTGTCCTTTGTGAACTTGTAAAAATCGTCAACATTGTCTTCAAGCTCAAATTTAGGGGCGGGGTAAGGCTCGGCTTCAAGCAGCTTTTCAACTAACGGAATGTGCCTGTCGTAGATATGGGCGTCGGCGACGACGTGAACAAGCTCGCCGGGCTCGAGCGAACATACCTGCGCCAGCATATGCACAAGCACGGCGTATTGACACACGTTCCAGTTGTTGGCGACGAGCATGTCCTGCGAACGCTGATTAAGAATCGCGCTAAGTTTGTTGCCTGCTACGTTAAAGGTGACGCTGTAAGCGCAGGGGTAAAGCCTCATCTCGCTCAAATCGTGATGATTGTATATGTTTGTTAAAATACGGCGGCTCGCGGGGTTGTTTTTAAGGTCATAAATAACCCTGTCAACCTGGTCGAACTCGCCCTCGGGGTAACGGTGCTTAACCCCGAGCTGATAGCCGTAAGCCTTGCCGATGCTGCCCGTTTCGTCCGCCCAGGAATCCCATATACGCGAATTCAGATCCTTGATGTTGTTCGACTTTTTCTGCCAGATCCACAAAAGCTCGTCTGTCGCCGACTTAAGATAAGTCCTGCGCAGTGTTATTATGGGGAACTCCTTTGAGAGGTCGTACCTATTTACCATGGCGAACTTTTTTATGGTGTGGGCGGGCGAGCCGTCCTCCCAGCGCGGGCGGACGTCCATGTCGGTGTCCCACACGCCGTTTTTCAGTATGTCCCTTAGGTTTTCAATCAAGACCTTGTCAGCGTAGCTCATATGTTTTTCACTTCTTATTCATACAAACGGTAATGAATAAACCAACCTTTCAAAAAAAATACGGTGCCGTGTCATTCCGGCGAAAAACCTGTCATTCGAGTATAATATGTCATTCTGAGCGGAGCGAAGAA
>DCUB01000043.1 GCA_002329365.1 Ruminococcaceae bacterium UBA1425 | reverse complement strand
AATGACAAGTTTTTACCTTTCTGTCGTTATGTCATCCTGAGGCGCAACGCGCCGAAGGATCTTTCTGAAAGTTGAATAGCGCGGAAATTATATGAGCTTTTCGACAAACCGGATTCCGCAGCGACACAGCGCATTATCACAGATTCATCAGCAGCTCCGATATGACGGAGTTCGAGAGCAAAAAGCCTTTCCTTGTAATGCGTATTCCCTTTAAATCATATATAACGACACCCATGCCGCAAAGACGCTTTGCGGCTTCTTTCATTTTTTCGGGAATGGGGAAACCGAAGCGTTTTATCACTTCCTTTTCAACAAGTCCGTCTGAAAGGCGCAGGCGGAGCATGGCGTATTCCTCGAAATCGCCGCCGTTTCCGTCGGGTTTCGGCAAATCTCCGTTTAAAAACGCGTTTAAATCGCGCCTGTAATAAAACCTCTTGCCGCTCAAAAACGAGTGCGCCGACGGCCCAATGCCTGCATATTCTTGACATTTCCAGTATTTTAAATTGTGGCGGCTCTCAAAGCCGGGCTTTGCAAAATTTGATATTTCGTATTGTGAAAAACCGCATCCGGAAAGCAACTCGCACGCCCTTAAATAAAGCTCAGAGCATTCTTCCTCGTCGGGCAGCCGAAGCTTTTCGCGCCTTTCGTAAAAAGGCGTTCCCTCCTCGATTTTCAGAAGATACGCGCTGACGTGGGACGCGCCTGAATCAAGGCAGAAAGCGACGCTTTTTTCAAGGCTTTTTAATGTCTGTCCCGGTATGCCGAGCATAAGGTCAAGCGATATGTTTGTTATTCCCGCTGTTTTTGCGGCAAAAACGGCTTTTGAAACGTCCGCCACCGTTCCCCTCCTGCCCAAAGCCGCGCGCTCGCTGTCGACTGCCGACTGAAGCCCCATTGAAATTCTGTTTACTCCGCAATCATACAAAACGCGGAAAAACCCGTCTTCAATAAAAGACGGGTTGCACTCGACTGTAAACTCAGAAATAGTCTGCCCGCCGTTTTCCGACGTGACGCATTCCGCTATTTTTCTTATATTCTCCGCTCCGGCAACAGACGGCGTACCGCCGCCGAAATAGACGGTGTCAAACGACACACCGCGCTCTTTTCTGATGCCGCGCAGTGTGTTGACTACGGCTTCGGCGTAAGCTGCTTTAACGCCGTCGCCTGCCGTCTGCGAATAAAAGTCGCAGTACGGGCATTTTGAGACGCAGAACGGAAAATGAATGTAAAGACCGACAGGGTTCATATTCCGGCAAGTGTTTTGAAGTCGCCCGTAAGACTGCGGTAAAGCTGTTTATACAGAGCATAATACGGCTCGTACTCCATAGTGCGCTCCTTAGAAGGCTCCGCCGCGGTTTTCTTTTTGACGACAGCCGCGCACGCCTCGTCAAGCGAGGAGTACACTCCGCAGCCGACTCCGGCAAGCAGTGCGGCACCGAGAGCCGCGCCCTCGTCCGCCGCGAGAATACTGACGGGGCAGCCGTAAAGGTCTGAAAGCATCTGTCTCCACAGCGGGCTTCTGCCGCCGCCGCCCGTTACGGTCATATCTGTTACGGGAACGCCCATTTCGCGGAAGACGTCGACGCATTCGCGCTGTGAGAAAGCAACTCCCTCAAGCACTGCGCGTATCAGGTTGGCTCTTGTGTGCCTTGCCGACAGTCCGAAGAAAACTCCGCGGCAGTCGGGGTCGGGATGCGGAGAGCGTTCGCCCATGAGATACGGCAAAAACAGCAGCTTGTCGCTTCCGACAGGCACTTGTTCGGCAAGCTTATCCATTATATAATAGCTGTCTGCATTTTGTTCGGACGCCTTTTGAACCTCGTCCGCGCAGCAGGTGTCGCGAAGCCATTTAAGCGAGATTCCCGCGCCCTGCGTGCAGCTCATAACGGTCCATTTGCCGGGCGCGGAGGCGCAAAGGCTGTGAACCCTGCCCTCTTTGTCTACCTTAAGCTCGTCCGACACGGCGTATATTACAGCCGACGAGCCTATTGTCGTAAACGCGCTGCCTGCCCTGACGACGCCCGTTCCGACAGCGGCGGCTGCGTTGTCGCCCGCGCCTCCGACAACGGGTGTTCCGGCTTTAAGCCCCGTTATAGCGGCGGCTTTTTCCGTCACCCTGCCCGTGATATCGGGCGACTCGTACATCTTTCCGAGCAGCCCTTCGTCGATTTCAAGAATTGAAAGCAGCTCCTTTGACCAGCTTCTTTTGCCGACGTCCATAAGCTGCATTCCAGAAGCATCGGACACCTCGGTGGCTAACTCGCCTGTAAGCATATAGCGGATGTAGTCCTTCGGCAGAAGGATGTGCGCGCATTTTTCATAAATTTCGGGCTCGTTTTCGCGAACCCAGAGGATTTTTGAGGCGGTGAAGCCCGTCATCGGCGGATTGCACGTTATGCGGATTATTCGCTCTCTGCCGACCTTTTCGTCAAGCTCGTCGCACTGCGCGGACGTGCGCTGGTCGCACCATATTATTGATTTTCGCAGCACGCTGCCGTCCTTACCGAGCATTACAAGCCCGTGCATCTGACCCGAAAGACCTATGCCGGCTATTTCAGACGCGTCGCAGCCCGAACTGCCGATGACGAAGCTAATCCCCTCAACGACGGCGTTCAACCAGTCGGCGGGGTCCTGCTCCGCCCAGCCGTTTTGCGGCTGGTAAAGCGGATATTCGACTGTTTTTGACGCTACGGGCATGCCGTCTGACGTGAACAGGACGGTTTTTGTGCCGGAAGTGCCTATGTCGGCTCCAATAAGATATTTCATATGTACCATACCCCGTTATTATGAGAACAGCACCGAATTGACGATGCTTTCAAGGTATTCCTGCCTGCCGGACGAGGGAAGCGCGGGCTTTCCGAGCTTTTCGGCGTATTCCGAGAGCTCCTCGAGAGTTGCCTCGCCCGCGCGGATTTTCGCGCCTATACCGCTCTCATAGCTCGCGTAACGTTCATTTATAAAGCTGTCTATCCTGCCGTCTTCTATAATGGCTGCCGCCTTGATAAGACCTAACGCGTAGGCGTCCATGCCGAGTATAAAGGCGTGGAACATGTCCTCATAGGTGTAGCTCGGGCGGCGGTTTTTCGCGTCGAAGTTAAGGCCGCCGTTTTTAAACCCTCCCGCCATCAGCACCTCGTACATGCACATTGTCGTTTCGTAAATATCAAACGGGAACTCATCGGTGTCCCAGCCGAGCAGCAGGTCGCCCTGATTGGCGTCGATGCTGCCGAGCATACCGTTAATGGCGGCTACTCTCAGCTCGTGGCGGAAGGTGTGCCCCGCGAGCGTTGCGTGGTTTGCCTCGACGTTTATCTTAAAATCCCTGTCGAGCCCGTATTGCTTCAAAAAGCCGATTGCCGTCGCAGTGTCATAATCGTACTGGTGCTTCATCGGCTCCTTCGGCTTCGGCTCGATATAGAAGTCGCCGTCAAAGCCGATGCTCCTGCCGTAATCGACAGCCAAGTGCATGAGCGCGGCGATATTCTCAAGCTCGAACTTCATATCGGTGTTTAGGAGCGTTTCGTAGCCCTCTCTGCCGCCCCAGAAAACATAGCCCCTGCCGCCGAGTTTGACGGTTATGTCGAGAGCCTTTTTAATCTGAGCAGCCGCAAAGCAGAACACGTCCGCCGAATTGCTGCTGCCCGCACCGTTCATATAACGCGGGTTTCCGAACAGATTGGCCGTTCCCCAAAGAACCTTTTTGCCGTACTGCTCCATTTTAACCTTTATATAGTCTGAAATCTCGTCGAGCCTTTTGTTCGTCTCGCTTATGCTGTCCGCCTCGGGGATGAGGTCGACGTCGTGAAAGCAGAAATACTCGACGCCGAGCTTATCCATAAATTCAAAGGCGGCGTCAACCTTTTTGCGGGCGTGCTCCATGGTGTCCTTTTCCACGCCGAAGCTCTTGTCCGCCGTGCCTTTGCCGAACATATCGATGCCTGTCGCGCACATGTTGTGCCACCATGCCATGGCAAAGGGCAGATGCTCGCGCATCGGCTTGCCGAGGATTATTTTTTCGGCGTCGTAATACTTAAACGCAAAGGGATTTCGGCTTTTCGGACCCTCGTATTTTATTTTCGGAATTCCCGTGAATATCTCGCTCATATATGGCTACTCCTTTACAATAACGTTGCAACCATTATATTACAGCCTTTGCGGGAATGCAATATTAAATTACAAATCTTCCTCGTCACGGTCCGGCTTTTCGTCCTTCGGTCTGCCGGTGTAGCTGCCGAGTATATCGTTAATATCGTTTTCAAGCGAAGTTTCCCACAGATGAAGCATGCTTTCGTACATGGGCTTTTTCGGTTTTGCCTCGGCGGGGAACTTTTTTTGTTTTTTCTGCTTACCGTACATTTTTGTCACCTCAGGAATAGTTTTTAAAAAACGCTTGTAAAAATGCACGGTTATGATAAAATAAAGACAAATATTTTTTGGAGAACCTGTATGAAGAAATATGCACGGATCGCGGCGTCTGTTATTCTGGCTTTTTCGGTTGTTTTTTGTTTTTCCGGCTGCGGCGGAGAAACAAAAGACAATAACAAAACAACGGCGGACAATACCGTTCGCGTCACATTTCCCGAGGGCAGCACCGTTTACGAAGTTGGAAAGCTGCTTGAAAAAAACGGCGTATGCTACGCTGCCGAATTCATAAAGGCTGTGAACTCCGCAGGCGATGACAACGAGTTTGCGGCATCGATAATAAATACCTCGGAAAGACCGTTCGCGCTTGAGGGATATCTTTTCCCCGACACATATGATTTTTATAAAGGAGAGTCGCCGCAAAACGCGCTTAAAAGATTTCTCAACAACATGTCAAAAAAGCTGACTGACGTTTATTACGCGCGCGCTGCCGAGCTTGGGTTTAGCATGGACGAAATTATAATTTTAGCGTCCATTATCCAGACGGAGGCAGGCGACGAAAACGAGATGAAAAACGTGTCGTCGGTGCTTCACAACCGCCTGCAAAGCACAGGGTATCTGAACATGCTTCAGTGCGATGCCACATATTTTTATATCCGCGACCACGTCATGCCGTATCTCCGTCAGTCGGAAGCGCAAAGTGAAACGGAAAGCCCGGAAGAAAGCACAACGCAAGGCGACGACGTGCTGTATAATCAGATTTCGGAGCTTTACAACACATACAAATTCGCGGGGCTTCCCGCGGGGCCAATATGCAATCCCGGCAGCGCGGCTATAGAGGCGGCGCTTTATCCGGCCGAAACGAATTATTATTATTTTGTAACCGACAGCCAGGGAAATTACCACTATTCCGAAACCTACTCCGCCCACGCGCAAAAATGCCTTGAACTCGGTATAAAGACGGCATAGGCATAATGCGGCCGCCGCGCGGTATAATAGCACGGGGCTGATTAAATGCTTTTTGAAAACGAGAGCGAAAGAACGGAAAAGCTTTGGGGCATTGTCGCGGTGCTTTTGATTCTGCTTGCCGTCCTGATTGTTGAGCGATAAGAAAACACAATAAAGCTGAAAGGAAATGAATTATGGAAAGAAGGATTATAAAGCCGGTTTCAATTATTCTTGCGGTGTTGACGGTGTTTTCCGCCGTTCCGCTGTTCTCCTTTGCCGCGTCGGCACAAACGCGCGGTGACTTTTGCGACTGCGGCTTTTCGCCCACCGTTTATGTTCAGGGCGTCAACACAAAGGACATCTATAAGGACGTTGAAAGCGAAGACAGAAAGGTAATATTCCCGCCGTCCGGCGAAGATATAAAGTCCGCCGTGCTTGACGTAAACTTATTTACATGCATCGGCAAATACCTTGTAACACGCAAGTGGAAATACATAGGCGACGCTCTTATAGGTCCCGTGAACTCTGTTTTTGACGACGCGGCGTGCGACAACAGCGGAAATCCGAAAGAGGGTACGGGAATTGATTGGGATTACCGTACGGCTTACATAAAAGACTCGGCTAACCACAGGGATACACAATACGCAACCTTTTACTATGACTGGCGTCTTGACCCGATGGAGATTGCCGTTCGGCTTGACGGGTTCATACAGCGCGTGAGCGAGCATACCGGCCACGAAAAGGTAAACCTAATCGGCTTCAGCATGGGTTCGGTTATAGTGATGTCATACATAGCGCAGTTCGGCTACGACGCGCTTGACGGTGTTCTTTTTTCGGCTCCCGCGTTTAACGGCACCGTAACGTGCGGCGAGCCGTTCGTCAGGATGATTGAGGTGGACGGTATTGCCGTAGCGAGATTTATGGACGACATGCTCAAAGACGACGAGCAGAGCCGTTTAATAAAAACGCTTGTAAACCTGCTTTATAAAACAAAGGTTTTAGACGGCGTCGGTCTGTTTGTCGATAAGCTGCTTGAGGAACAGGGCGACAGGGTTTATGACGAGGTTATGCTCACTTCTCTTGTTACAATGCCCGGCCTGTGGAGCCTTATCCCCGCCGATTTGTATGACAAGGCAAAGCAGGATTTGCTCGTCGGCGACGAAAGGTTTACGGAGCTGATTGCAAGGATAGACAACTACGATAACAATGTCCGTAAAAAGGGCGACGAGTTAATCGCAGGACTGTTTGACAGAGGTATTAATTTCGGCGTCATATCAAAATACGGCAGTCAGCTTACTCCCTGCATCGAGGGCTGGGACCTGATGGGCGACTCTGTTATCGACACAAAAGGCGCGAGCTTCGGCGCTTTCTGTTCTTCGCTTGAGGGGACGCTGGGCGCCGGCTACACGCAGAAGGTGCAGTGCGGACACAGCCATGTCTCTCCCGACAACCAGATAGACGCGTCAACCTGCAAATATCCGGAATACACATGGTTCGTGCGCGAGCTTCTTCATTCGCATTCCTGCGCCGACTACGACAAAATATCATATCACATACTTTATTCCGAAGAGCAGGTAACAGTCCGCGACAGCGCGGAATTCCCGCAGTTTATGCTTTATAACAAGGACGACGAGTCCATTGTTCCCATGACGGTCGATAACTGCGCGCTTAATGAGAGCATTGCCGATTATTCACTGTTGCGGACTATTAAGGATTTTTGTTCGTCGCTTGTCGGTTTTATAAAAAGCAGGAACAAATAAACATGTTTGATTTTGAATTACGACATAACCTGTTGCATCGTAGGAGTGCACCTGTGTGTGCGCACGTTTCGCGTTATGAAAGATCCTTCGGCGCGTTGCGCCTCAGGATGACATAAAAACCTGTCATTCTGAGCGCAGTACCTGTCATTCTGAGCGCAGCGAAGAATCTTCAGGCGGTTCTTGTTCAGGTTTGAGCTTTGTTTAACAAGCTTGGCGAAACAGCCGAACACAGTTATAACAAAACAGACGGCGACGCTAAAGGATGCCGCGCCCTGCAAGGCAAACGTTAACGCCCTGATTTGTAGGGGGTCGGCGCCCTCGACAACACGTTTGTTGTCTCTTATATTACGTATAATTAAGGGACGCCGTGGGCGTCGTCCCCTATATCAATGTTCTGAATTACTAACATGTCTTAGTCAAAGTTAAGGTGTTATATTAGCAGCGGCATTTCTTGTCGGCGCGGTCAATCCCCCCGCATACGAAATGAATAATACAGGCGGCGGGCAAATCGTCCCGCCGCCTTGTTTTTGTTATTACCTTATATTCTTGTGTCAAGCAAATCAGCGTATTTTTCCCTGAATTCCGTGAAGCGTCCTTCGTCGATGCTGTCACGGATTTTTTTCATCAGAGTATTATAAAAATACAGGTTGTGGGTAACACAAAGGCGCATCGCAAGCATCTCCCCTGCCTTAAATAGATGGCGGATATATGCCCTTGAATGGCGCTTGCAGGTCGGGCAGCCGCACTGCTCGTCAATGGGGCGCGTGTCGCGCTCGTATTTCGCGTTGTTGAGGTTTATTATGCCCTCCGTTGTAAAAAGGTGCCCGTGCCTCGCGTTGCGGCTCGGCATTACGCAGTCGAAATAGTCTATGCCCATCGAAACCGCCTCGAGCATATTGCCGGGCGTGCCGACGCCCATCAGGTAGCGCGGCTTGTCCTGCGGCATGTACGGCGCGACGGCGGCTATTATTCTGTACATTTCCTCCTTGGGTTCGCCGACAGCAAGCCCGCCTATGGCGTAGCCGTCGAGGTCAAGCTCAGCTATTCTCTGCATGTTCTCTATGCGCAGCCCTTCGTATGTGCTGCCCTGATTGATGCCGAACAGCATCTGCTTTTTGTTGATTGTGTCGGGCAGCGAATTAAGCCTTAACAGCTCGTCGCGGCAGCGGTAAAGCCAGCGCACCGTCCTTTCGCAGGACTTTTTCGCGTATTCAGGCTCGGCAGGATTCTTCACGCACTCGTCGAACGCCATGGCTATGGTGGACGCGAGGTTTGACTGTATCCTCATGCTTTCCTCCGGCCCCATAAAAATATGCCTGCCGTCCACATGCGAGCTGAAATACACGCCCTCCTCCCTGATTTTCCGAAGCGGAGCGAGCGAAAACACCTGAAAGCCGCCGCTGTCGGTAAGAATAGGTCCGTCCCAGCCGGTGAACTCGCGAAGTCCGCCAAGCTCCCTTATAAGCACGTCACCCGGGCGGACATGAAGGTGATATGTGTTGCAGAGCATCTGCTGACAGCCGATATCCTTAAGGTCAAAAGCCGAAAGCGCGCCCTTGATAGCCGCGCAGGTGGCGACGTTCTGAAACGCAGGCGTCTGAACGGTTCCGTGAACTGTTTTAAACTCGCCGCGCCTTGCGTTCCCGTCTTTTTTTAAGATTCTGAACATATAATTTTATACCTTTCAATCCGAAATGAACATCGCATCGCCGAAGGAAAAGAAGCGGTATTTTTCTTGTACGGCAACCTTGTATGCCCGCATTGTATTTTCATAGCCGCAGAAGGCGCAGACGAGCATTATAAGCGTGCTTTCGGGAAGGTGGAAATTCGTTATAAGCGCGTCTATGCATTTGAATTCGAAGCCCGGATATATAAAAATGTCGGTCCACGCGTCGTGCTCGCATATTTTACCCTTTTCGCGGTAAACCGATTCAAGCGTGCGGCAGCAGGTTGTGCCCACCGCCACAACCCTGCCTCCCCTCTCCTTTGTGCGGTCTATTATATCAGCCGTTTCGGCAGGTACATGATAATGCTCGGAATGCATGTGATGCTCTTCAATGTTATCAGCCTTTACGGGACGGAATGTTCCGAGGCCGACATGAAGCGTGACAAAGCCGATTTCGACGCCCTTTTGGCGGATTTTGTCGAGCAGCTCTTTTGTAAAATGAAGTCCCGCCGTAGGGGCGGCGGCACTCCCGGAATAGCGTGCGTAAACCGTCTGATAACGCTCCCTGTCCTCAAGCTTTTCGGTTATATAGTGCGGCAGGGGCATTTCGCCTATCCTGTCGAGCGTTTCAAAAAAGCTTCCGTCGAAGAAAAACCTTACAAGGCGGTTTCCGTTGTTCAGGGATTCAAGCACCTCGCAGCTCATCAGACCGTCGCCGAAAGTAAAGCGCGAGCCCTTTTTAGCTTTTTTGCCCGGCCCCGCGAGAGTCTCCCATGTGTCGGCGCTCTTTTGACTGAGGAGCAGAAACTCAACCCTCGCGCCCGTCCCCTCCTTTATGCCGTAAAGCCTCGCGGGCAGAACCCTTGTATCGTTCAGGATAAGGCAGTCGCCCTTTCGCAGCAGCCCTTCGATGTCGCCGAAAACGCCGTGACGTATTTCCCCCGTTGTTTTGTTAAGCGTCAGAAGCCTTGAGCCGTCGCGCCTTTCTGCGGGGTGCTGGGCAATAAGCTCCTGCGGCAGCTCGTAATAAAAATCACTTTTCTTCAATCTTAAAGCCGTGCCTTTCCGGAAAAAATGCTTTGACGGCGCTTAGAATGCCGTGCATTTTTTCAACATTTTCCTCTGATTTTAATATAATTTGTTTGACATATAAATGCTCGTTGTGATATGATGTTAAATAATATCTTTTTATACTGGTGAGAGTTTTTTCAAAATCATCTCATCTATTATATTGCAAAAGATGTTTCATTACAACAGTTTTTTATGTTGCATCTTGAAAGGAATGACGTACAATGAAAAAGTACAACGTAGGTATCATCGGAGCGACAGGCATGGTAGGTCAGCGTTTCGCGGTGTTGCTTGAAAACCACCCGTGGTTCAACGTAACAACCGTCGCCGCCAGCTCGCGCTCGGCAGGCAAAACATACAAGGAAGCCGCGGGCGAACGCTGGAGCATTGAAAAACCGATGCCGGAGTCCATGGAGAACCTTGTTGTTCTCAGCGCTACCGACGATATTGAAAAGATAGCGTCATCGGTTGATTTCGTTTTCTGCGCCGTTGACATGAAAAAGGACGAGATAAAGGCACTTGAGGAAACGTATGCAAAGGCTGAATGCCCCGTCGTTTCAAACAACAGCGCCCACCGCTTCACGCCCGACGTCCCGATGATTGTACCCGAGCTTAACCCGTATCACGCCGACGTTATCCCCTTCCAGCGCAAGCGACTCGGCACAAAGCGCGGCTTCATAGCCGTAAAGTCAAACTGCTCTCTCCAAAGCTACGTCCCCGCATTGTTCCCGCTTTCGTCATACGGCATAAAGGACGTGCTTGTCTGTACATATCAGGCGATATCGGGCGCCGGCAAAACCTTTGAAACATGGCCCGAGATGGTTGACAATGTCATCCCCTTCATCGGCGGCGAGGAAGAAAAAAGCGAAAAAGAGCCGCTCAAGCTTTGGGGCGAAATTAAGGACGGTGTAATCGTTCCCGCGTCGTCTCCCAACTTTACGGCACAGTGCATAAGAGTTCCCGTTACAAACGGGCATCTCGGAGCCGTTTTCGTACGTTTCGAAAACAAGCCTTCAAAAGAAGAAATGTTAAAGGTCTGGAAGGAATTCAAGGGCTATCCCCAGGAGCAGAAGCTGCCAAGCGCGCCCGTTCAGTTCCTCAACTACTTTGAGGAGGACAACATGCCTCAGACAAAGCTCCACCGCGACCTTGAGGGCGGCATGGCGGTATCGATAGGTCGCCTGCGCGAGGACAATCAGTACGACTACAAGTTTGTCTGCCTGTCACACAACACCTTAAGGGGAGCGGCCGGCGGCGCTGTCCTGCTCGCCGAGCAGCTTTGCGCTCAAGGCTATATTGATTGATGTAAACCGACTTTCACACGGAAAGGAACGATTCTGATTGAAGAAGGTACTATTTACCGGCGCGGGAGTCGCCATTGTAACTCCGTTTGACGAAAACAACAACATAAACTATGATTTGCTCGGCAAGCTGATTGACAGCCAGATTGAAAACGGCACCGACGCCATTATCATCTGCGGCACCACGGGTGAAGGCTCCACGCTTACGCACGAGGAGCATTCAGAGGCTATTAAATTCTGTGTCGATTACACAAACCGCCGCGTTCCCGTAATTGCCGGCACTGGCAGCAACGACACCGCCTACGGCATCAAGCTTTCAAACGAGGCGGAAAAGGCAGGCGTCGACGGTCTTCTGATGGTCACGCCTTACTACAACAAAACCTCGCAGGAGGGGCTTGTTCTCCACTACAACCGCATAGCCGAAAATGTAAGCGTACCCATCATCCTTTACAATGTGCCGAGCAGAACGGGCATGAACATCCTGCCGCAAACGTATTACGAGCTTTCTCACAACGAGAAAATAGTCGCGGTCAAGGAAGCTAACGGCGATATCTCCGCAATAGCAAAAACCGCCGCCCTTTGCGGCGACGACCTTACGATTTACTCCGGCAACGACGACCAGATAACGGCAATAATGTCGCTCGGCGGCAAGGGCGTTATCTCCGTCCTTTCAAACATCTGCCCGAAGGTCACTCACGACATTGCCGCCTCATACCTTGAGGGCGACGCTATTAAAAGCGCCGCGCTCCAGCTTGAATGGCTCGACCTCTGCAACGATTTGTTCGTCGACGTAAACCCGATTCCCGTCAAGGAAGCCATGGTTATGATGGGCATCAACGTCGGGCCGTGCCGTATGCCGCTGGCTCCCATGCCGCCGGCAAAGAGAGAGAAGCTGAGAAATACATTAATTAAGCACGGGCTGATTTCTTAGTCCATACGTTAAGGAATGATAATATGAAGGACATCGTTTTGAGCGGCTGCGCGGGGCATATGGGCAAAGTTATTGCCGAGCTTGTTTCCGTGCGTTCCGACTGCCGAATTGCGGCGGGAATTGACCCTGTCGGCATAACTGCCGGTTTCCCCGTTTTCCGCACTCCGTCGGAGTTCAACGGCAAGGCAGACGTAATAATAGATTTTTCCCACCCGTCCGCGCTTATAGGAGTGCTGGAGTACGCGGTATTGTCGGGCACTCCGGCGGTTATCGCCACTACGGGGCTGAACGACATCCAGAAGGATATTATAAGGCGTTCCTCAACGCGCGTGCCGATTTTTTTCAGCGCCAACATGTCGCTCGGCATAAACCTTTTGTCAGAGCTCGCGAAGGCGGCGGCAAAAGTTCTCGGCGGAAGCTACGACATAGAGATTATCGAAATGCACCACAACCGGAAAATCGACGCGCCAAGCGGAACGGCGCTGCTGCTCGCCGATTCTATTTCCTCCGTCCTTGACGAAAAGCCGTCTTACGAGTACAACCGCCACGACAAACACGAAAAGCGTCCGAAAAACGAAATAGGCATTCACGCTCTGCGAGGCGGAACGGTCGTCGGCGAGCACGAGATTGTTTTCGCGGGAACCGACGAGGTTATTAAGCTCAGCCACAGCGCGGGAAGCAAAAAGCTGTTCGCGGCCGGTGCAATCAACGCGGCGTTATGGCTCTGCGGCAGGCAGCCCGGGCTTTATTCAATGGCAGACCTTATAAACGACAACTAACCGGAGGTACAAAATGAAGCTGAACGGAAAAATATCTGTAACAGAAGACGTAACACTTATTTCACTCCATGATTCGCCGGCAAACATAGACGTTATCTCCGGCATCTTCGAAAAAATTTCACAGGCCGGAATCGACGTGGACATGATTTCTCAGACGCCTCCGAACGGCGCACATTCAAGCCTTTCGTTCACCGTCGGCGGCGACGATTTCGGCGGAATACTCGAAATTGCCGCGGAGCTCAGGAAAATCAATCCCGACCTAAAAATCAGCGTGAGCAGCGGAAACTGCAAAATAGCCGTTTACAGCGGCGAGATGAACGGCACTCCCGGAATAGCGGCCGCCGTTTTCAGCGCCGCATCGTCCGTCAACGCCGACATACGGATGATAACGACGTCCGAGGTCGATATTTCCATGCTGGTTGTCAAGGCGGACCTTGAAAATGTAGTCAACGCCATAAAGGCGATTGTGAATTAATCGTTTTTAACGTAGCGGTCGTTCATATGGACGGCCGCTTTTTTGTTTCATCATTAAATCGGGAAGCAGGACGACGCTCACATCGTCCTATATTAAGCGATATAAAGAGATAACAAAAGGGTCGTCGAGGGCGCCGACCTGCAATTTCGGGCGTTAACGTTTGCCTGATATAACATGATACAAGGCAGTAGGGGCGCACCTGTGTGCCCGCGTCATCTGCGGTTTAAAGCCGTACAATTTATAATAAGCACTTGATTTAATCGCCGCATGTTGTTAGAATACTTGTATAATACGTTTTAAGGAACGGTGACGGGCATGCCTATTAAGATTGACAATCAGCTTCCGGCGCATAAAACGCTTGAGGCTGAAAATATATTCGTCATGACGGAGGAGCGGGCCGTCACTCAGGACATACGTCCGCTGAAAATACTCATACTTAACCTGATGCCGACAAAAATCGAGACGGAAACACAGCTTTTGCGCCTTCTCGGAAACACGCCGCTTCAGGTCGAGGTGGAGCTGCTTCAGACGGCAACGCATCAGTCAAAAAACGTTTCCGCCGAGCATATGCTCGCGTTTTACAAAACCTTTGACGAAATAAAAGACAAGCGCTTCGACGGTCTGATAGTAACAGGCGCGCCGGTTGAGCATCTGCCGTTCGAGGAGGTCGACTACTGGGACGAGCTGTGCGAAATTTACAAATGGAGCGAAACGAACGTCTACTCTATCTTCAACATCTGCTGGGGCGCTCAGGCCGCGCTATACTACTTCTACGGTGTTCCGAAATACGAGGTTCCCGAAAAGGTTTTCGGCGTGTTCCCGCACAGGCCGCTCGATCCGTATCATCCTCTGCTGCGCGGCTTTGACGACGAGTACTTTGTCCCCCATTCGCGACATACCGAAACACGGCGCGGCGACATCGCGCTTGTAAAGGATTTGCAGATTTTGTCATATTCCGACATGGCGGGCGTTCATGTCGTGGCAGACATGGCCTGCCGCAGGTTCTTTGTTACCGGCCACTCCGAATACGACCGCGACACTTTAGCGAGTGAGTATTTCCGCGACCTCGCGAAGGGGCTTCCCATAAAGATTCCGTACAACTACTTCCGCGACGACGACCCGGCGAAGGAGCCTGTTATGAGATGGCGCGGAACAGGCAGCCTGCTTTTTTCAAACTGGCTGAACTACTTTGTCTATCAGCAAACGCCTTACGACCTCAATTCACTTTAATATAGAAAGGAAAGCGAAAATGACGGAAAACGAGATTAAAGCCATATCGTCAATAGACGCCATGGAGGCGCACGTCAACGACTGGCGCGACGCCGTTAAGGGCAAGCAGAGGGGTATTTTCTCCTTCGACGACCTTGTTACGATAAAGCTCAAGGAGCTTAAAAAAAGGATTTTTACAGACATCGAGTTTACTAAGCCGTGGAAAATGCGCGAGTGCGTTTACAAAAGCATCGGCGAATACGAATACCTTTACGACGGCTGGAAGGACCTCGACGTCGGAGGCCGCTGGGGCGGAAACGGACTTAGCGCGTTTTTCAAAAATTCCGTTGATATTCCAAAGCGTTTCAAGGGCAAAAGGGTAACGCTTAACATCTATTTCGGCGGCGACTCGCTTGTTTCTTTAAATGGAGTACCTTATCAGGGAATGGACCCGTTCCGCAACAGCGTCCTGCTCACCCCCTGCGCAGAAGGCGGCGAGCATTTTGATATCGACGTGGAGTCATACTTTGTCTGGCATTCGAACGAATCGACGGAAAAGCGGCTTGAATGCTCGTTTATGGGCGTCGTAGATACTGAGATTGAGGAGGTCTACTGGGACTTAAAGGCCGTTTTCAACGCGCTGTTTATGCCCGTGCTCGACACCTCGCTTTCGGAGCTTATCAGAGCCGCTTTAAAGGAAGCATTTCATTACGTCAATTTTGACCTTGAGGGCGACGAGTTCAAGGCGGAGCTGAAAAAGTGCCGGGCAATCCTTAAGGAAAAAATATATGAAAACCCGAATTACGCATCAATAGGTAATCTGGCGCTCGTCGGCAACTCGCACCTCGACATAGTTTTCATGTGGGGCTATAAGGAGTTTGTCCGCAAGCTCGGCAGAACGCACGCGACGATGCTCCGGCTTATGGAGCAATACCCCGACTTTATTTTCTCGCAGAGCCAGGCCGTAATGTATGAGGAAATGAAAAAGAACTATCCCGCGCTTTTCGAGCAGGTAAAGGAGCGCATAAAGGAAGGGCGCTGGGAATATATCGGCGGCATGTGGGTTGAGCCGGACTGCAATCTCATTTCAGGCGAGTCCTTCACCCGCCAGTTCCTTCACGGCGTGCGCTATGCCGAGGAGAATTTCGGCGTCACGCCGAAAACCTGCTGGCTGCCCGACGTTTTCGGCAACAGCTACGCCATGCCGCAGATACTCAAAAAGGCGGGCATGGAGTATTTTGTCACACATAAAATGGGCATCTGGAACGATACAAACCCGTGGCAGTACAACACCTTCTGGTGGGAGGGTCCCGACGGCTCGCGCGTGTTCGCCATAGTTCCCCCGACGCACTTTATCGGCACCATGGAAGCCGATTCGCTCAAGGTCAACTGGCAGAAATACACCGACAAAACGACAATAGGCGAGTCCATGTACTGCTACGGCTGGGGCGACGGCGGCGGCGGAGTCGACCCCGAAATGCTCGAGTATGTAAAGCGGTATAAAAAATTCCCCGGCCTGCCCGAAACGCACACAAGCAAAATTGAGGATTCGCTCGGCAGGATGAGAGCAAATGCCAACGAGGACAATATTCCTATCTGGAAAGACGAGCTTTATCTTGAGGAGCACCGCGGCGTGCATACAACAAAGGCGATGCTCAAAAAGCTGAACAGATATTCCGAAAACCTTTACCGCGAGGCGGAGCTTTACAGCGTTATTGCCGGCAAATACGGGTTTTCGTACCCGCTTGAAAAGCTGAACGAGGGCTGGCGGATGATTCTTACAAACCAGTTCCACGATTCCCTGCCCGGCTCCCACATCACCGAGGTTTTTTCAGACCTTCTTGAGATTTACGGCAAAATAACAGCAATAGGCGAGTCAGTCCGCGACGAGGCGCTCTCCGTCATTGCCGCGAACGCGGCGGGCGGAGTCTGCGACGGCATACCGTTCGCGGTGTTCAATTCGCTCGGCGTCCCCGCCACCTCAAGGGTAGAGCTTCCCTTTGAGGACGCGGAGATTTTCGACTATGACGGCAACAGGGTGCCGGTGCAGTGCCATACAAAGCAAAGCGGCGAAAAGCTGCTTGTTTTCGTCGCGAAGGATGTTCCCGCGGCAGGCTTTAAGGTATATTACAAAAAGCAGGCTGCCGTTCCCGCTGCCCGCGAGCTTACGGGCAACACCGTCGAAAACGACAGATTCAGGCTCGTTGCCGACGACAGCGCGGAGCTTGTTTCGATATTCGACAAGGCAAACGGCCGCGAGGTGCTCGGCGGCAAGGGCAACGTTTTCCGTATCTATGAGGATATGCCCGGCAAATACGACGCATGGGATATCGTCGCGACATACGTCGATATACAATTCGACACCGAGCCGGGCGTTGTGGAAAAAATCGAGCAGGGCGACGTCTTTACCGCCGTTACAATTTCCAAGAAGATACTCAAGTCGTTTGTCCGTCAGAAGATTATCATATACAACGAGCTTGACAGAATCGACTTTGAAACCTACATCAACTGGCAGGAGCGGCAAAAGCTTCTGAAAGTCGGTTTTGACGTCGATATCCTCGCGAAAAGCTACACAAGAGACATTGCCTACGCTACTATTGAAAACTCCAATTACAGGTACAACCCCTACGACAAGGCGAAGTTTGAGGTTTCGGCTCACAACTTCATCGACATGTCCGAAAAGGACTACGGCCTCAGCATCTTAAACGACTGCAAATACGGCTTTGAGGTTGACGAGCAGCGCATGATGATAACGCTCTTAAAAGGCCCGCTTAATCCCGACCCGATGTCAGACTACGGCGACCACTATTTCACTTATTCGCTGTATCCGCATTCGTGCGACTGGCGCAAGGCTAAGACACTGACGCGCGGGCTTGAGCTTAACAACCCGATGCATCCCGTCATTATCAGCACGGGCGCAAAAGGCGCTGCCACCCGCTCGTTTATCTCAGTTTCCGCAGAAAACGTAACGCTTGAAGCAGTCAAAAAGTGTGAAGACGAGGACGCCGTTATAGTTCGTGTTGTCGAAAAGACGGGCGCGTCCGCAGACGTTACGCTTTCGCTCTTTGCCGACATAAAGGAAGCCTTTGAATGCAACCTTCTCGAAAGGGACGACGTCCCCGCCGCGTTTGACAAAAACACGATAAGCTTCAATATAAGGCCGTTTGAGCTGAGGACGTTTAAGATTAAGATTTAATTTTGAACGTTGAAAACGGGCTGTATTAAAACTCGAAATGACGGAACGGTCTTGACCGTTCCGCAAGGTTTCTTGTCGTAGGGGCGCACCTACAAAAAACGGGCGACCTTGCGGTCGCCCATACAAAATATTAGCTATGTTAACAACTTACATCCAATACCATTTACCCGACATCGCTTTCCATAGAAGGCAGCCGAACGGAACAATGTTGAATATGAAAATCAGCGACTCTCTTAAACCCGACACAAGCTTGCCGTAGTCGATAAAACGGCTGAAGTCCTTCGCCTCGGGCGCGCCGTCATAATCAAGGACAAAAGCCTGTGTGTAAAGGATGCCGCCGTCGCCGAAAATCTCGGCGCGCACATAGCTTCCTATATCGCCGGAATAATCGTCAAGCGCCAAAACGGAGGTAACGGTTCCGTTTTCGCGGTCCGCCGTCGTAGTTACGGCAATCTGCTTACCGTCGGCTATCCAGCGGACTAATCTCGCGTCCTCAGCCGAAATAGATATCTCGTCGTTGTCGTTATCAATCTCAATATCCGTAACCTTCGGGTTCGGTATGCCTAAAGTATTGCTTATGCTCCACTCAGTTGTTCCGATAGTTTCGCCCAACGCCGCGCTTATTTCGGCAAGCTCCTTCGAGTTTTTGATATAGCGGCTGGCGGCGAAAAGAGCGCCGTTTTCCATGCTCGTCCTGAGCTCTTCGACTGACAGCGACGGCATGCAGTGCACCGTCCAGCCGGTGTCTACGGCGCTTAAGCCGTGAGAGTCGCTTGAACCTATTGCAATAACCGAGCGTCCGTTAGGAATGCAGTTGCCGAGCAGAATATCCCAAAGCTTTCTGTCGTTTCTCGTCCTGCCGTCGCCCTTGCTGTTTACGTCAATGCCGATGCAGGAGTCGTATTTGAGAAGCAGGCTTGTGAACTTTCTAATCTGATAATTGTAATCCTCGTTGTATGCAAGCTCGGGGTTATCCTCTTTTTTCGCGCCCGTATATTCGCCCGGATGGTTAATGACGGAAAGGCCGCCCGCCTCCTGCACGCCCTTCATCGGTCTTTCGTAGTCGCTTGTTCCGCCCAAAACTCCGTTGCCGTAATCGGCAAACCAACTGTTAACGTGCGCGTTGTTGAAGGACGTCGGGTTGTTTTCGTTGCCGTACGGCACGCGTATCATTGCCTTGCCGTCTTCGCCCGGAGTTGTAATCTCTTTATACCTCTCCTGTGTGAGAGCCGTGGGCTTAAAGCTCATATCTTTTTGCTTGAATTTGCTTATGAGCGAGATAAGCGGAACGGTGTTTACGTCTGTCCAACTGTAATTTGTCGTTCCGTGGTCGGTTATGGCGAGCGCGCCATAGCCTAAAGCGTAATGCGCTTCAATCATTTCGTAAATGTCGTTTCTGCCGTCGCTTGCCAATGTGTGGCAGTGCAGATTGACCTTGTACTGCTTCCATGTTTCCCATTCGACCGCCTCATAACGATTCGAAATGGCATAGTCGATATCCTGTGCCGCGCCGTCAGCAGCGAATGAGAACACCGGAACAGCCGAAACGAGCATAACGACCGCCAATACAACGGAAAGCGCTTTTAAAAGACTGTTGTTTCTTTTTTTCATATTAC
Organism: Ruminococcaceae bacterium UBA1425; assembly: GCA_002329365.1. Lineage (GTDB taxonomy): Bacteria > Bacillota > Clostridia > Oscillospirales > Acutalibacteraceae > UBA1425. Next base: position 5,907 of record DCUB01000043.1, on the reverse strand, counting down.
CGCACCCTTTCTGGACAATTAAACCATTTGAAAAAACCTGCTAATCCTTTACTTTTTTGTTTGGTTATGCTAACATATATTTTATCAAATCCTCTTTTATATGTCAACTTATTTGCACGTTCTGAAAGGAGCCGTTTTGTGAAAAAGAAAAAGATAGTAAACAAGATTGTAGCCTCAGCCCTTTGCGCCGACATGCTGATGTGCTCTATGCCCGTTTTTACCTCCGCCGCTGATGAAAAATGCATAAAGATTATGTCATATAACGTTTCGGGCATTCCCGTTATTGGCAAATTTCAGGGAACAAAAAAAGTCGGCGGCTTTGAAAAGTCGTCAGCCATAGGAAAGATATTAAACGACGCCGATTACGACATTATAGGCGTGCAGGAGGACTTCAATTATCATCAGGGACTTGCCGACGAAATGACGAATTTCCCCTACAAAACCTACACCTCGGGCAGCCTTCCGCTCGGAGACGGCTTAAACTATTTTTCAAAGCACCCGATATACAATGTCAAAAGGAACGGGTGGGACAAGTGTTACGGTGTCTGGTCGGGCGCCAACGACAGGCTTGCAAGAAAGGGCTTTATTTATACCGTTCTGGAGATTGAGGACGGAATATACATAGATGTAATTACAGTTCATGCCGACGCCGGAAAGGACAAAAAGTCTGTTTACGCGCGCAAGGATAATTTCCGCCAGCTAACAGAGTTCATAAACTCGCGCGAGCATGACAGACCGCTTATCGTAATGGGTGATTTCAACACCATGATATCGCGGCAGACCTCCGACGATATTTACAACAACCTCATCCTGCCTGCCGGCCTGAAGGAGATGTGGGCGGAGCTTTACAACGGCGGTCGATATGTTTACGACGAAAGCAACTGGGGCAACGAAGCCATCGACAAGGTTTTTTACAAAAACGGAGGAGGTATCACCCTTGAGCCGTCAGTCATTAACCATGTCTGCCTTACTGACGAGAATGGCTTCACATACACCGACCACTGGGCAACCTGCGCGATGCTTACATACACGGTTAATCCCGACGAGCTGATTGCCGACAACGGCGAACTGAAGGAGCCGGAGCCTTTTGACGCAAAACAGCGCTCGCGTGATTATTTCAAGGCAGTCTGCAATTCCGTTTTTCTTGTGATAACTCACGTTTACGAGTTGTTTTACCTTGTTTTTCTTCAGTGGTATGAGATTTTTGATAATTACCCGAAATACTAAAATACGAAAGGGTTTGAATAACATGAAAAAAACACTTGTTAAATCATTGTCACTTTTCCTCTGCTTGGCGCTTCTAACCTCCTCCGTTTTGTTTGCCTCTTTTGCGTCAGATAACGGCTTGGAGCCCCGGCGCATAACGGTCAGCGTCAACGGCGATACCTCCGTTTCAAGAGGCTTCTGCTGGTACACCGACGACAAAACGGGCAGCGAAGTACGGATTTTTTACGACGGTGCCGACGTCAGCGGCTCGCTTACCTTTTCGGACGTCACCTGTTCGGAGTGGCAGGGCTCTTACATGCATAAGGTAACAGTCAGCGGACTGACGCCGGGCAAAACATATACCTACAAGGTCGGTTACGAAGTATGGAGCAGTGACGGCAGCTTTACAACCGACGACGGCGACGACAAAGTGAATTTTATTAATATCTCCGACGTTCAGGCAGGCTCGCTCGACAGCTTTCTAAAGGGCAGGGCTACGCTTGACGCGGCCTATAAAACAATGCCCGATGCCGATTTTTACTCAAACTGCGGCGACTTCACAAACGACAGCACAAACGAGGAATGGGATTATTACCACGAGGCTTTTCAGTCGCTTAACATGACAGCCACAACGGCTCCTGTGGCGGGCAACCATGACGGATTCGGCGCCGAGGGCTGGTTTAGCAACATGTTCAACCTTGATACAAGCGAAAGCGTACAAAACAATAACGGCGTCAACTACTCGTTCGATTACGGCAACGCGCATTTTGCCGTCCTCAACACAAACGACCTCGCTTCAGTGTCGCTCTCCCAGCTTAAATGGCTTAAAAACGACATGAACGGCACATCAAAGGACTGGAAGATAGTCCTCATGCACAAGTCACCGTACTCCCTCGGCAAAGACAGCAAATGGCCCGACGCGCTTTACCTGCAGGAATCCTTAGGGGCCGTGTTAGACAGATGCGGCGTGGACCTCGTTATTTCGGGTCACGACCACCAGTACCTCCGCACAAAGACGCTTTACAACAACAGGGTTTCGGAAAACGGGACTGTCTATGTCCTTGCCGGCACCGCGGGAACAAAGCGCTATGAGGTTCGCAGCTTCTTGGAGGGCACCTTCATAGATAAAAACCAGATAGCGGCGCTTGTCGTTCAGAAAAACGGCTACGGCAACTACTGGAACGGTACTGACTGGAACAGCACAAAGGACACAAACGTCGGCGGCGCTTTCAGCTGTATCTCGATTGACGGCGGCACACTCACCTTCAATGCATATATTCTTGCCGACCAAAAGGACGAATCTGACGGCGACGTCATAACAAACATCGATTCCTTCACAATTACAAAGGAAACGGGCAAAAACTCCGCGACCTTTAATGGCGACAATAAAACAAGCAGGACCGAATACTATCTGAACATTGTCCCGTCGGTTATCTGCCTTGCGGGATACGCCTTCGGTCTCTGGCTGCCAAAGTTCCTGTTTATGCTGCCGAAGCTCATTTCCGTATATATCAACGACGGAATATTCTGATAATTATTCGTTGTTACTTTGCAGATAAGGATATGATGCAATGAAAATCGGAATAGTGGGCGGCATAGGGCCCGCCTCGACATTGGATTATTACAGAGGCATAGTCAATAGCTGCCTTGCGCAAACCGGCAGCTATCCTTCTGTTGTAATCGACAGCATCGACATGAATTTAATGTGCGGTTATTTTGAAAATCAATGCTACAACGGCGTTTTGCGAATGATATCCGATTCTCTTGTTAATCTGAAAAACGCGGGAGCGGATTTTGCCGCGATAGCGTCCAACACGCCGCACATCATTTTCGACAGAATAAAAAGCGTTTCTCCGATACCTGTCGTCAGTATAGTCGAGGAAACCTGTAAATACATAAAAGAAAACGGATATAAAAGAATTCTTGTGCTCGGTACGGGGTTTACAATGAAAAGCGGAATGTACGAAGCCGCTTTAGGTGAAGTGAATATAAAGGCGTTCACCCCGGGCGAAAACGACATAAAAGCTGTAAATTCGATTATTTTCCCTAATCTTGAAAACGGCGTCATTATCAACGAAGAAAAGAAAACGATGATCGATATTGCCGAAAAATACATATCGTCCTACAACATTGACGCCGTTATTTTAGGCTGCACGGAAATTCCGCTTATGATAAAGGAAAACGACCTTTCAGTTCCCGCAATCAACACTGCTCAGGTACATATAGATTCAATCGTCAGAATAATTACCGGCTGACTTCACCGCATCCTGAATAGGAAGAGTAGTCTTGAACCTAAGACAGTATTTTTCACAAAAAGTCAATCTGACAGACATAGACGGAAAAGAATAGGTCGGGAAAGTCAGAACCTATACTCCCTCAATAGACAGTGAGGAAGAAACGGACGAATCGCTTTTAGTGTAGGTGATGAGCTGATTACATTCAAGGATAATGAGATAAAGACGATTTAATAATGTAATCCCACAAATTTAATCAAAGCGTCTTGCTTCGGCAGGGCGCTTTTTCTTGTGCAAATAAGAATATAGGATGATTGTTAATATACTTGGGACAGATAACACCGTTTCTTTTATTGTCAAGGGCGGATGACAACTACCTGAACAAATGCGACACGTACGTTGCATATAACTTTGCGGAACGGTCAAGACCGTTCCCTACGCAGAAAATGATATATTCGTTTAATATGTTGTATATTAATTTCAGGCAAAAATGCGGTGAACTGCATTCGCTGTTGATAATCAGTTTGTAAAAGGAAGGTCTATATGAACTCAGAACGGTCAAGACAAATCCCTACATGTTGTTTTCTAAAGTTTAGAAAAAATAACATTTGCAGGGAACGGTCTTGACCGTTCCGTAATATTGTTTTGATGCAGCCCCTTTATGTTAATCAGCGCAATGTTACGCCGTCTTCAGCCTTAGCCTCAGCTTGTCGCTTATCATCGCGATAAATTCGCTGTTTGTCGGCTTGCCTCTGCTGTTTTGTATAGTATATCCGAAGTAGGATGAAAGCACGTCAACGTCTCCCCTATCCCACGCGACCTCAATGGCGTGACGTATGGCTCTCTCCACTCTTGATGAAGTTGTTTTAAAGTTTTTGGCGACTGTCGGATAAAGCAATTTTGTAACGGAGTTCAGCATTTCGATGTCTTCAATCGAAAGAAGTATAGCATCGCGGAGATATTGATAGCCCTTAATATGTGCCGGAACGCCTATCTGTCGCATTATGTCGGAAACAAGAATTTCAAGATCACCTGTTCCCTGTCCCAATACTATGCCTTTGCCGTTGGGACTGTAGTTCCACCCGGTCAACTGAGAAATGCGTTCTGCGAGAATCGATGTATCAAACGGCTTAAGAAAGTAATAATCAGCGCCGGCGGCAAGTACCTCCTGCTCAAGGCGTGAGTTGTCAACACCGGACAAGACAATGGTAAACGGCTTCTTCATGCTCTTGCTCTTAATGGCCTTTAAAACGCCGATAGCGTCGAGCCTTGCCATAAAAATGTCCATAATGAGAATGTCGGGTGCGGAACGCTCAATATTTGCGATTATTTCCGAGCCGTCCTTTGCCATAAGTAAAACCTCGTAGCCCGCCGAACGTAAAACGCCCGCACAGCTTTGACCAAACTCATTGGTGTCCTCCGCCAACATGATTTTTAATGATTTGCCCATTTTTTATTACCTCCGTTTTTTGTATTGCAGTTGCATATTACCATATCTGGTATTTTTTGTCAATAGTATTTGGTAAATTTTGTGGTTTTAATTAAAATTTGTAATAACATTGTACGTTATCATCAAACAAAATCACCTTATACAAGCCGTCAAAAGCAAAGTGTTGTCGCAATTAAGCTTTGCGTGTCATTTTATAAGCAGTACCATTCATATTTTTTAATTTGCCGGACATATTATTTTTATACTTTTTTGGTATCGCGTCGTATGTGACATTAAGAACTGAAAACACATGCTTTTTTACAGTCCATAAAAAAAATTAGCGAAAAATCAAACAATTTACATTCATATTGCGTCCGCGTATAAGAATACTATACTTGCAGACGCAAATATTTTATCAACGTAAAGGGGTGTAAGATTATGTCAAAGAACAACAACGTCGTTCCCGAAGCAAGAGACGCTCTCGATCGTTTCAAGATGGAGGCAGCCAGAGAAGTCGGCGTAACTCTCAATCAGGGTTACAACGGTAACATCACTGCTAAGGACGCAGGTTCGGTCGGCGGCCAGATGGTCAAGAAGATGATCGAAGCTTACGAGCGTGGCATGAAATAACTTCATCGCAAAGCAACCATAGCATAAATTACGGGATCGCCCATTCGGACGATCCCGGTAATTCTTGTTATAATATTTTTTAGCATAAATCAGGTTTCGCCTGTTCTTTTACGAACAGGCGTCAGTCATACCCTGAAAACCGAACAAAGATTTTCTATGTGAAGCTTTACGATCAGGTCAAGCCCTCGACCTATTAGTACTGCCAAGCTAAACGTGTCACCACGCTTACACATGCAGCCTATCTACCTCATAGTCCTTGAGGGGTCTTACTAGCTTTTGCTATGGGATATCTTATCTTGGAGCCGGCTTCACGCTTAGATGCTTTCAGCGTTTATCCGTTCCGCACTTAGCTGCTCGGCCGTGCCACTGGCGTGACAACCGATGCACCAGAGGTGCGTCCATCCCGGT